>DASPVO010000038.1:0-4464 GCA_035622335.1 Nitrososphaerales archaeon | reverse complement strand
GCCCCTGCTCGCGATAATTCCTACGCTGTCCGGGGCCGTCTTTTCGAGCTTCTTCTGAAAATCCATCGCCTTCTCGAGCTCTCCCCTTATGAAGTGGTATTCCTGCCGCGAAGTGTCGGTCATCATCGGGTGGACCTTCTCGGTCTTGTCCCACAGTTTGAGCGCTTCTTCTTCACGCCCCTGATAGAGATAGAATGTCCCGAGGAGAGGGACGAGCGTGGAGAGTGGGTTTAGCTCGTACGCCTTCTCAGCCATCCTGACACCCTCTGCGAGCGAGCCCATCGAGACTTTCAAGAGTGAGAGATTCTCATATGGTTCTGCAAGGTTAGGGTTGAGCTCTATGGCCTTCCTGTCCTCCGCTTCGGCGATAGCGAAGTCGTCGTCATACCAGGCGAACAGCCCCTTCTCAGCGTGGCCCTCAGCGAGGTCAGGGTTGATCTCAAGGGCCTTTTCCAGTGTCTCGTATGCCATCCGTCTCGACTCTTCCCTCGCCATCAAGCCTTCCATTCGTAACTCCGCGTAACAGTCGGCCAGCTCGACGTATCCTCGCGCGAAGTATGGGTCGAGCTCCACGGCTCTCTTGAAGAGCTCCATGGCCTTCTTCACGTTCTCTTTGGTAGGCTGCTGAACCAGTTCTCTTCCCTTTAGGAAGGCGGTGTAGCTCTCGACGTTCGTCGTCTCACCGGCCTCGGCCCTCCTCGGTGCGGTCACCACCGTCCCTGGGAGCGATTCCGTGACCCTCGCGGCAATGTCTGCCTGGACGGCGAACACGTCGTCTAGGTTCCTGTCGTAGTTGGACGACCACCTGTGCTCTTCCGTGTTCGAGTCTACGACCTGGACGGTCACCCTTATCTTATCTCCTGCTTTCCTCACACTCCCTTCGACGAGCGTGCCGACGCCCAGTTCTGTCCCTATCTCCGATGCGTTCTTCTCTTTCTTCTTGTAATTCATCACCGAGGTCCTGGCTATCACCCTCAGCCCCCTCACCTGAGAAAGCTTGGAGATCAGTTCCTCGGTCAGACCATCGGCGAAGTACTCGTCGTTGGGGTCAGGACTCATGCTGACGAACGGCAATACCGCTACCCTGTCCGCGGGAAGCGTTCCTTCCGCGCTCTTCGCCTTCCCCTTTTCCCAGCTCATGACCAGTCTGTAAAGTTCGACAGGAACGGGGACGTTCTTAAGCTCGCGACGGCCCAGACTCTCAAACCTGTAGGCAGACTTGTTGGAGACGTTCTCGTAGACCTGCTTTGACAGGCAGATTCCGCCAGGCGATGCGAGAGACTGGATCCTGGAGGCCACGTTGACAGCGTCTCCAAGCAGGTCGTTCCCGCTCTCCAGAACCTCACCAAGATGGATCCCGACCCTGAGGACTATCTTGTCTTCAGGTCCTCGGCGCTCGTTGACTTTGTGGACCGATTCCTGTATCGCAGCGGCGCAGTTGACGGCCTTCAGCGCGCTGGTGAACTCGACGAGGAACGCGTCCCCTATGGTCTTCACCTCTCTTCCCTCGTGTTTTTCGACCTGATTCCTGACGATTTTACGCTGCTCGTCGAGCAGTGCCATCGCTTTGCGTTCGTCCCTCTGAGAGAGGAGCGTGTAACCGACCATATCGGTGAACATCACGGCTGCGAGCCTGCGAGTTTCCTGAAGCAACTCTGTTCCCTTGGGGACACTGGGCGATAAATCCATCGTGCGCTCGACTTTGATTGAAACTATCTCCAAGCCTTAACTACGATGGCACGCCCCTTTACCAAGCTTGAGCCAGTCGATGAATGGCAAGGTCGTCCTGATTACCGGTGCCGATTCGGGGATCGGAAAGGCAACGGCCCTAGGCCTTGCCAGGATGGGCGCCAGCCTGGTGCTGGTCTGCAGGAACAGGGAGAAGGGAGAGTCAGCCAAGGAGGAGATTACGAAAGCCAGCGGAAGCTCATCGGTTGAGCTCTTTCTGGCGGACCTGCTATCACAGAGGGAGGTAAGGAGGGTCGCAGCAGAGATCAAGGCGACCCATCCGAGGCTGGACGTCCTCGTCAACAACGCGGGCGCGAGCTTCAGGGTCTATGGCGAGACAGAAGATGGCATCGAAAGGACCATGGCCATAAACTACTTCGCTCCCTTCTTGCTCACGAGTCTCCTGCTCGAGACGCTGAAGAGTAGCGCCCCGTCACGTATAGTCAACGTCTCATCATCGGAGCATTACGACGGACACCTCGACATCGACAACATCAACAAAGACCGCCGAATGGGGACGGTAGGGGCCGATGCCTACCGCCGCTCGAAGCTTGCGGTAGTCCTCTTCACCTACGAGCTCGCGAGAAGGCTCCAGGGCACAGGCGTCACCGCCAACTGCTTGCATCCGGGGGCGGTGAGGACCAAGATCTGGAGAAACGCCGGCACGCTGACCCCCCTCTTCCGCCTCTTGTCCCTCTTCATGCTGAGCCCGGAAAAGGGAGCCCAGACCTCAATCTACCTGGCATCCTCACCCGAGGTCGAGGGGGTCAGCGGGAAGTACTTCGACAAGAGGTTGCCCAAACGTTCCTCAGAGGCCTCCTACGACGAGGCCTTGGCCAAGAGGCTGTGGGACATCAGCGAAAGGATGACCGGGCTGGTCGCGACACCTGTGCAGACGTAGCCACCCTCGATCAACCTATGTGTTCAGATTGATGTATCCGATGTCGAAGAAAGAGCAATTCGACAGGCTCGAAATCGGACCCACGCAGTCAGACCCGGTGTTCGTGGTGGTGTAGGCAATCCAGATGTAGCCATCCTGTCCGTTGCTGTTCGCCGGCGCGGACGCGTTTATCGAGTCAAAGGTGATCGTAATCGTCTGACCAGAGCTCAGCACGTTGTTGGAAAGCGAACTGGACGCCTGGAAGTTAGCACCAATTGGACCACTTTGCAGTCCAGAACCGGTCTCCCGCGTCACGGCAGGCATGTAGGAGAACCCGACGTTGTACATTGTGTTCCCGGTGATCTGTCCCAGTCCGTACACAGTCAAGTCGTTTGTGGTAGGGTCGAATGTGGCGTTGTAGAGACAGTTGCCTCGGAGATAAGAGGTGCACTGCGCGGTGCCGTTGCCCTGACCTTTGCCAAGCACGTGAAACTCGTAGTTGTACACGAACAGACCCGCCACAGCAAGGAATATGACTATGGGGATGACGATGAACTTCTTCTTCACGTTGACGCGTCGTTCGTCTAGGCTGTCGTCTTAAGTTTTATCAAATCTTGTTCGCTGTATCCAGCAGACGGCTCAATTCGTCCATGGAATGGCATACCTTCGTGTCAACCAGCGATTGTTCAATCATCAGATTGATCTCTCCACCGAGGTCGCCGAGAGATCTCAGGTCGGTTCGAATCCCAAAAACGGGCTTGTACTTCGAGTATCCATAGCCGCAGTCCCAAGCGGTATCAGTGCAGCTGTCAAAGCCATCGAGCAAGGCGACTACGGCGTCGCACTCGTCCAGACAGTGTGTCTTCATCACCAGGCGATCTGCCCAAACATTACTTCGTCCTCTGGGTAGGCGTCCGTGAAGCCCCGTTCCTGGTGTGAACATGACGTCGTAGCCCAGTTTCGAAAGCTTTCGATTCAATGCCTTGGCATAGTCTGTCTCAGCCGACGTGAAATATGGCACAGAAAGGAAGAGCTTCTTGATCTCTTTCCTGCCCACTTGACGGCGGTAGTATGTACGGTTCATCTTCAGTCTGTGGATTTCGTTCACGGCGCGTACGACCTGGCTCCGCAGTTCTTCCAGATCACGACAAACCTTCCCACCGAACAGGCACTGCTTGAGAATCGGGTTGAGGTCACCCCGAAGGTCAGTTCTCAGGCAAAGGACCACCTTGCTCCTCGCGCAAGCGTAACCCGTCTCCCAGGCGGTCCCAGAACTCACCTCGCCGGCTGCGCCCTCGCCCAGCATGACCACGCCCTGCGAGACGTCGACGCCGTTTCTGTCCGACTCGAAGATTCTTCTTCGCAGTTCTTCACGAGGCAGGGCAGCCCTCAGCTGTCCCTCCTTGGACTCCTTCCATGGGTTGTAGATACCGACGTCCAGTTCCCGAAACAATGCCTCAACCTTTTCGTCCCACCATCTGCCCTGAATGGTGAAAAGGCCTCCCCCGTTGAGATAGAACTTGACTCCGGCTGAAGGCACGGTTCTTCTTGCTCTCCGACTTATTTCAGCCTTGTCGGAATTTGGGTCGCCGTCGCCGGCGACCAGAGAGGGCTACGACTCTTGAAGGACCTCAGCCAGGAGCCGGCGTTCGGCCTTCCTTCTGTGGACCACCAGAGTCGGCTCTGCGATGTTGAGACTCCTTGCGAGCTCTTCAGAGCTCACCCTCCGTGGGGTGTCGTAGTATCCCATCTCGAACGCCGAGATTATGACCCTCTGCTGCTTCTGGGTAAGCTTGCCCAGCGGGGAGGTCGAAGAGAACTTCGCGTCCGTGAGCGAGACGACCTTGTAGTGCAGC
>DASPVO010000037.1:0-28543 GCA_035622335.1 Nitrososphaerales archaeon | reverse complement strand
CCCATCACGTTCGCGAGCTTGTCCATCTCCCTCTCGTAGGACTCCAGGAGGCGTTTGAGATAGCGCCTGAGGTCTGCGAGAGAGTAGAACTTCAAGACTGCCGTCTCGGTCGAGAAGTTGATCTCAGGAATCATCACGTGTGCAGAGTCGCGCTTCGTATTAATCCTTTATCGGTTCGCGCGCCCGCGAGGGAGTGGCGAAAGTCTGCGTTTCGGCAAAAGACGGCTAAATGACTGAGCCGACGATCAGGTTGTGCAGGTTGTTGATGACTACGGCGAGGTAGAAGACGTCGGCCGCGCAGAGCATCGCAAGTACTCCGAACTTCAGGGTCCTCACTTCAACAGGCCTCTTGGTGGAGTCGTGGAGGAAGACGACGAAGAGAATAGGAGCGAGAGGGAGGTACTTCAGGAAGAGCGCGAGCAGGAAGCCGTTGAACCCGCCCCGAAAGAGACCAGAGGCTATGGGATTGATCTCGTAGAAGGGCGGACCCGTTGCTAGCGCCGCGAGGGTGGAGAGAACGTCGACGAAGTTCAGTATTATGAAGCCGGTGACGAGCAAAAAGAGGTACTTGTCGAGCCTCTGGACCCTCAACTGCAAGACCCACTTCCTGTCTCTCTCTCGGACCTCCTGATATCGCTCCGACATGCGCTGCCTTAGTCCGTCGAGCATGTCTCAGTGGAGCTGCCTCGTCGGATATACCTCTTTTGGGGACTTGCGTCTACTGCGAGGCGGTCACTCGTTCAGACTGAGTCTGGCGCCGCTCTTCGAAGTTCCCGCTGAAGCTGAAGTTGTCGATGTCGTCTTCGTCGCTCTGGATCCTTCTCTTCATTGGAACCGGTGTCTTGACCTCTCTCTGAATCGGCTGAGGGGCCTGCTCTGGCTCCATCTCCTCTTCCTCCTCGATCTCTTCCTCCTGCTCGTCCTGCTCTACGTCCGTCCTCGACTGCTTGAATGTCGCCTGAGCCTTCTTCAGCTCGTGGACCACCTTCTCTAGAGAGCTCACGCGTCGGGCAGTCTTCTTCCTCTTCTCCGAGATCAGCTTCTTCAGCTGTGGAGTGCAGTCTTGGACAACGGAGATTATCGTCTCCGGCGAGAGCCTGTACAGAGGCTTCGAGACGGTGGACCCGTCCTGGTCGATGGCGACCACGACAGAGTCGGAGACTAGAAACGCTGCAGTTGGGCTCGAAAATGAAGACGCGATCGCTGTGGGACTCAGAGGGATCGTGGCATCAACCTCGAACTGCAGCGCCCGCATAAGTTCGGCGAGCTTCTGACTGTAATCCCGTTCGCGGCCGTAGAGGTCGGTCAACTGGAGATATTCACCCTGAATCTGTCGCAGCTGGTCAACGAATCCTTCCGTCTGAAGGTCAGGTTTGTCTTTGAGGTCTTGGTCAGACATCGTCGAATATTGTGCTGTCTCAGCTTATAATGCGTTATGGACACAAAATCCAGTTTGCCGATACTCGGGGAGCGCCGCGTTTCAGGCGGTGACCTCGAAGTTCGTGGCCGGTGGGATCCTCGATTCCCAGAACTGCGAGTCCTTCATGCGCTTGTTAGTGTGCTTTGAGCACCAGTGGAACGAAGATTGACCCGCCGTGACGTACCAGAACGCCATTTCGTAGCACCCCAGCTCCTCGCACCTGAAGCCCGTCACGAGCTTCTGGACCTGCGTCGTAGTCTTCAACTTCGTTCGAGAGTCTGAGACCGCCCGTTCATACTTGGGCCTTTTTGGTGGAGATGAAGCTCATCGCAGCAGAGTCTCGGGAATAGGGAAGAAGGAGCTCCGCTCGGGTAGCCGCAGAATACCCAAAATCTGGATTTACACTCGGCTAAGCCTATTAGGGCAACTACGACATTCGCACCTAGTATGGAAAGTCAGACGCAGGTGGTCTCCGAGAACAACGGAGCCCGACCAAAGGGCGCAGAGCCGAGAAGGTCCCTCCTTCAGATCCGCATGGACATCCTGAGGGTCGTGGCCGAAGGGAGCGGCAAGCCGACGCAGATCATGTACAAGGCCAATCTCTCCTGGGCTCTTTTGAAGTCGCAGCTGACCGCGTTCAAAGACGCGGGCCTCGTCTCGGTCCAGAGGTACGGCAGCAGAAGGCTGTACACCCTAACGGACAAGGGAGCGGCGATACTGGACTCCTACGACAGAATCGAAAGGGGTCTACTTCCTGAGAGATAGAAGCCCGGACTAGCGCGGAGGCGTCTCAGGCTGGCTGACTCGTTCGAGTATAATCTCGCAGAGCGTGTCCCCCTTTGCCACGCATCTCCCCTCAGTTACGCGATGGTTGAATCCAGTGATCTCGTCAGCTACTCCTCCAGCCACTCCCGTAACGAAATGGCACCTGGGCATGGTCCCCTGCTTGTCGTGCAGGCAGAAGACGCAGTCCTTCAGAATCAAACGGACTACACCCAACGTGAAGTCCCCCGAATTGAGGCTCAACCTACCCCATCCCTCGTCTTTTGACGCCTTCAGCAGCGTGTCCCACGAAGTCTCCGGTGTGACCTTCTTGTTCGACTTCAGTGCCATCGCCTTCGTGAGCCTACCCAAGAAACGCCCATAGCTGTAACCCATTCTCTGCAGTATCACAGACCCTCCTGTCATGAAGGTGCTGTCGAGTTCGTTCTCTATGCTCGCCCAGCCTACGGAGCCCAAGACCAGAACGCGCGCCCCCATCGTCTTGTCGTTTATCACGCCGCCTTCTGGATCGAAGTTCAGGGGGGTCTCGCCCTGCTTGTCCTTGCCCAACGGTTATGCTTGATTTCGTGGATTATTTTACCTTAATCCTCTTCATATTATCCAAAACGACAAAAAGAGCGGAAATGTCCCTGATTGTCATGGGTACGGGAAATTTGACCACTTGCGCTGAGGTTCCACACTCATCAAATCATACTCTGTCCTCACGATTACACCCGCGAAATGCGATACGTTCCTAGAAAATCGCGATTTGTGCCGACCCAATCCGGACGGGTCAACCTCAGCGGGGTCTACTGGGATCGAAGGCAGATCTCGATAGGGTTCACCAAGAAACAGAGCGAACCGTAGGACTCGGCAAACCGAGTCAATTCTGAGACTCTTCGCGTAGCTTGTAGTCCGAAGAAAGCGCTTTTATCCCGCTCTTGGGCGAGCGGATTCGGACTTTGAGCACGGGTCAAGGTGATGGTAGTTACTTGGCCAACGGAGAAACCGGTACCATGAAGGACGCGAAGACGGGCTCTCGCATCTTCGTCATGTCGGCGTCCGGATGGGCCTCCATCAAGAAGGAGCTCGCGGACACGTTCCCGACCGAATCCGGGATCATCTTGGAGCGTATGGGGTACAGCTACGGTGCAGACCTCGCTTCGAGTCTGGGGAGGGCCTCGGACAAGATTGGCGCTTTCGGGCTGTACGTCGCGACTAATGGCTGGGGTAAGCTGACCGTGCTCACGGGGGACCCCCTAGGTACTTCGTCCAGCCTCGGACTGAACGGCTGTGTCTTCTGCTCCTCCATGAAGGGCGACCCATCCCTGGGCTGTACCTTCTTCACAGGTGTGCTCCACGGGCTGCTTGACGAACTCGCGGACGAGGAACACGCCATAACCGAGTCGAAGTGCGAGTGCAGGGGAGACCCAGTCTGCCAGTTCGACGTCGAGACCACCGAGATGGAACACTAGTCCGGCTCGGTCATCCTCCTTCCAGACTTACCAATCGAGATTGAGGCTCCCTAGACGATTAATAGCTCTCCAGGCTTCATTTTGTGCATGAGGGTCAAGTCGTTCGCGGAAGACGCCAGCGGACGCAGGTCCCCACGGTCACCCGGATGGTGATTGGGGGCGACGGAGAAGCTAGTGGTGTTTGGTGCTGGATCTCCCCTGGGCGCCTCGGTGGTCCGATGCCTAGCGGACGCAGGAGAGAAGGTGAGGGCCGTGGTCAAGAACCCGGACGCGGCTGCGGGATACCTCCCTGCCTCGGTCGAGATAGCGAAGGGAAACCCTCTCGACCCTGACGACGTTGCAAGAGCCTGCGCCGGAACAGACACCATCTATCACTGCGTGGTGTTCAGGAGCCAGAAGTGGAGGTCCACAGCGCACGTCATCATGGGAAACCTGCTCGGCTACGCAATCCAGAATCGTACCGGGTTCGTCTTCGCCGACATGGTCTACGACTCTCAGCCGTATGTGAACAATTTTGGAGACGACGTCCTCAGTGCGCACAGGGAGGGATACATCAGAGGGGCGGTCGCGCGTCTTCCGGAGCTGTATGGCCCCGGGGCTAGGAGCACCCTCTACGACGAGATATTCGACGCTATCCTCTCGGACAAAAAGGCCTACTGGGTGGCCCGATTGGACGCTCCTCGAGACCTACTCTTCCTGGAGGACGCGGCTCGTGCCATCTCGTCTATCGGGCGCTCTCCGAAGGCCTACGGCAGGTCTTGGGAGATCTCCTCAGGCACGCCGACGACTGGCCAGCAGTTCATAGAGCTCGCCTTCAAGCTCGCAGGGAAACCACCGAGATACGGGACTTGGCGCAAGAGCTTCCTGAAGGTGGCGGGTATACTCGATTACGACTCGAAGGAGCTCGGCGAAGTCCCTTACGATTACTCTAGGGAGATGATACTGAACGGGGCCGACTTCAGCCTCTATTTCCCGAGGTTCGAATACACGCCCTTCCAGCAGGGCCTCGCGGCGACATTCGACTGGTACAAGGGCTTCCTGAAGCCCAGGTCGCTCAGGGAGAGGCTTCTCCCGGTCACGTCGCTGCCTCCTTAGACCTAGGGGATGTGCGCGTTGAGAGCGAGCGACCCGGTAATTCAGACTCCGACCCACAGGCGTGGAGAAATCTTCGCGTCTGCCCAACGTCTGAAGTTCGACAAAATTTTTCTGCAGAATTTACTTTCGCGGTTAAATAAGCGGTTTCACCGTTTCATACCCAGGTTCAGGAGTTTGCGAAAGGCAACCTTCTTGCTCTTCGTCGTAGCCGCGCTGTTGGTAGCAGCAGTATCCGTCTCAGCTCCACCAGCCCGCGCAGCGACCGTGACGGTCATCGTGGAGACATCGCCCTCCAACATACCGAACTCCTTCAGTGTAGATGGCGTCACGTACACGACTGCCCAGACGTTCCAGTGGACAGTCGGCAGCGATCACACGCTGGCCGCAGTTTCCACAGTCGCCGGTGCCACCGGCGTCCAGTACGTATGGACTTCATGGAGCGACGGCGGAGCGATCTCTCACATGGTCACTGCCCCAGCATCTTCTACGACCTACGTCGCCAGCTTTCAGACACAGTACTACCTGACAGTGACAGGCGGGTCCGGGGCTCCTGACGGGCAGGGCTGGTACAACAGCGGGGCTACAGGGACCGCCACGTCAGAGGGTGCCTACTCCAGGTCAGCAGGAACCGGGCTGAGAGTCTCGAGTTACACGGTCAACGGAGCCAAGACCATCGTCGCCACGAGCGGCGAAGTCTCCGTGCCGCTTACCATGGACCAGCCGTTCACTGTCGCGTTCAACATCGTCACCCAGTTCAGCCTCACTCTGAACACCCCCGCCACCTCGGCTCTTCTTGCCATCTCGAGCCCTCCGATCGCCGGAGACAACTACTGGTACGACGCAGGGACCAAGGTGAACTACACCGGCGCAGGTGTATACGACCGGAGCTCGGGAGTCGGTTCGAGGACGGTCAACTACTGGACCGACAACGGCGCGCCGACCGACGTTCTCACGACGGGGAACTTCACCGTCTCTTTCACGATGAGCGAGCCCCACGACTTTTACACCTCGTCGAAAGGCCAGTACGAGATGACATTGAACGGAGGTCCGGGCGTGGACTCTGTGACCTCCCCCACGATCCCCGGCGACGACTACTGGTACGACAACGGAACCTCGGTCAGTCTGTCGCTGGACGGGGTCTACGGCCGCGCGAACGGGACCGGCCTGAGGCTCGCAACATTCGAATTGGACGGCGGGACGTCGACTCCCGTCGAAACCCTAGGGTCGGTAGTGGTACTGACGTCGCATGCGATGTCGTCACCCGTGACGATAGGCACCACCAGCGTGACCCAGTACTTCCTTACCGTCACGGGAGGGAGCGGAGTAATCCTGAGCCCGGGCCCGACGATTTCCGGGGACTCGAACTGGTACGACAGTGGAACCACCGTCACAGCAACCTCAGACTGGGTCTGGAACGTCGTTGTGGGCGAGTCGAGATCTGCATTGACCGGCTACGAGATAGATGGAACATCTCATCTGTTGACAAGGAGGGACACAGGGACCTTCACGTCGCCTTCGGTGAAGATGGACGACCCGCAGTCGATAGCATTCCTGTCTGTCACGCAGTACCTCCTCAAGGTTAACGGAGGGAACGGGATCTTCTTCGGCACACAGTCGCAGACCCTGGATTCCTGGTACGACGCCGGAACCTCGACAACTGTCTCTTCGGAGGGCGTATGGGGTAGGTCGGACGGCTCTGGCGAGAGAGTGGCTTCATGGAACTTAGACGGTGGGCCCAACACCACGGTGGCCACCGTGGGCTCGGTCACGACCCCGTCGATTCTCATGTCGACCTATCACACGGTCAACTTTGACTCCGTCACCCAGTTCCAGCTCTCCCTGAGCTCTGGCGCTTCTAGAGCGGTGAGTTCTGTCACCTCCCCACCCATTCCCGGTGACGACTACTGGTATGACGCAGGGACACAGGTGAGCCTCGCCCTCTCTGGGGTGTTCGGGAGGTCGGACGGGTCAGGATACAGGCTCGCAAGTTACCAGGTGGGTAGTGGAATCCCGGTGGAGCTGCTTTCGTCAGGGAACGTCACCGTCTTGAACGGGACCCCGATCTCGGCTCCCCTCACCATCTCCGCCGTGGTGACCTCGCAGTTTCAGGTGATGTTGAGTCCCGGGGCTGTCAGCGCCCTCTACTCGATTACAAGTCCGACGATATCAGGCGACAACTACTGGTACGATTCAGGGAGCACTGTGACGGTCGTTCTGAACGGAGTTTGGGGGAGGTCGTCTGCGACGGGTTATCGCCTCTCCTCCTATTCCTTCGACGGGGCTCCTCCGACTGATGTTGCTGAGTCTGGACAGGTCATGGTTGCGAACATCACCTCGATCAGCGCGCCTCAGTCGGTCATTGCCGTCGTCGCGACACAGTACCTGCTGACGGTCTCCGGAGGGAACGGGGTCTCGTTTTCGCCCAAGCCACCCATTCCCAGCCAGGGCACTTGGTTCGATTCCGGGACCTCGGTGACGGTGAGCACGAACTCAACCTACGCAAACACTGGCGACTCTAGACAGAGGGTCGTGGATTGGAGCTTAGATGGAGGTGCTAACATGTCGCTCGGCTCCAATCCTGAGGTGTCCACGTCCCCAATCAACATGTCATCCCCGCACTCGCTAGTCTTCTATTCGGTGACCCAGTACCTGATCAGGTTCCAGGTCGTCGGAGCCGAGGGACAGTCTCTACCAGTGCCCCCCTCGATTCAGCTTTCTTTCTCTGGTCAGACGGTTCGGGTAAACGGCGGGTCGATATGGTTAGACAACGGAACATCCTTCGAGCTTTACGAGGTCGCATGGGAGGCGGCCAACGTCAAACCCGGGTCGTCACAGACTTACACTGTGACCGGAGCGACAACGATTCACATTTCCACACAGGTCTACTACGCCTCAATCTACGTCACGGACTTCTTCGGTCTCCCGGTGGCTGGCGCGAGTGCCACTCTGAAGCTCGCAAACTCCACGGTCGTTCACGTCGTGTCGAGTGGTTCGGGGGAGATTAACCTGGGACAGATACCGCTCGGAACCTACACGGGTACCATATCGAACCTGGGCCAGACATCATCTGTAGCCGGCGACGCCGCGGTCCAGAGTAGCCTTCAGACCAAGGTCGCGCTCAGCTATGCGGAGTTGATACTCGTCACGATAGCCACCGTTCTTATCGTCGCTGTTCTGTTCCTAGTCTTCGGTCTGAAGGACAAGCTCTTCCCTCCCAAGAAGAAGATCGTACAGACTCCTGAGGCTCAACCCGCTACTCCACCTCCCGAGTCCCAGCCTCCAGCGTTATCGCCGCCCTCCTCAACCGAGGGCTAGAGAACTCTCGCGCTGGATAGGGACAGAACCAACACGCACTGCTCTGGAGAACATTCAGAGTCGGTCCAGTGAGACATCTCTCAACTTGTTTAGAACGCTATGAACTGATTATCTGAGCTTCAGTGTGTCTCGATCCACGAAGATCGCAGTGTATGCGAACTTCGACTCCGGCTCGCTGTTTTCGTTGGGGTTCATGAGAGTACATCGCCGGCGGGAATACATCTCGTTTCTTGCTGCCTTCAGGAGGTCGAGAAGGAGGTTTTCTGGAATTTTTGTAGAGGGTGAATCTATATCGCGATGATCTCGAAGGCTCGACTCGACACGAGGACTCGTCCGTCTTGGGAGAGGGACTTTATACTCGGCTCACGGATATCTGCGCGTGCCGCGGAAGGACGTGATGGTATACCATCGCGCTAGAAAGTACAAGCTTGTACAGATAACGGTTGGAATGAAGAACGTCCCTGGTGCGATAGCAGAAGTGACCGATCGCCTCGCCAAGGTCGGCCTAAACCTTCTCGAGGGCTCCTTCAGCGACTCAGAGGGGGCAAAGGGAGGCTTCCTGAGTTTCTTCGCCGAATTGAGGTCTCCGACCCTCACCCCTCGTAGACTGAAGGCGGCCTTGGCCGACTCGAAGGCCGTGGTGAGCGTCGAGGTGAAGGAAGGCAGGGAGGGTGCGATAATCGACACGGTGAACTTTCCCGTCACATGGGGGACGGGCGACAGGGTCCTCATGCTTCGTACCGCTTTCTTCGGTGAGATGTCGAAGGTCATCCGCGAGCTCTTCGCGTCAGGAGCAGACCCCTTTCTGTACGAGCTCGGTTTCGCTCACGGAAACCCTACGTGGGACGACCTCCTCAAGACTCTGAAGGTAAAGGACGCAAAGAGCCTGAACTACGCCCTTCAGATTTACAGCGCGGTGGGCTGGTGCCGACTGAAGGTCCTGGATTACGACCAGGGTCTGGGCACCGCAAGGTTGAGGATGGATGACAGTTTCGAGTGCGCCACGGCTCCGAAGGGTTCCCCCGGGAGCCATCTCCTGAGAGGTCACGTCGCAGGGGCGATGTCCGCAGTGTTGCACATCCCGGTGAGGTGCCTGGAGACGCGATGCATCGCCAAAGGCCACAGGTTCTGCGAGCTGCAGGTTGTACCGATCACGGCACCACCGAAGATCGGCGTATAGTTCTCTTCGGCTTTCGACCCAAGACTGTAGAAATACTCACTCCCCGCATTTAATCGAGGTTGAACGGCTTCGTTTCCAGTCTGATGAATCCTCCAATCCACAGGCGGCGGGCCGTTGAGACCATCGTGGTCGAAATGCTTCTCGTGATCATCACTCTTATTTCCGCGGTCGCCCTCGCGGGCTTCGTCTTCGGGTTCATGGGCTCGACAGTCCACCCCGCAGAAGTCCAGCAGATTGGGATGGTAATATCGAGGAACATAGGGATTGGTCCGCTAGACGCGGCGTGTTCAAGCGCGGACAGCGGCAGCTTCATTCTTGTCACGAACAGGGGCGTGGAATCAGCGGTCTTGACCTCGCTGACCATCACCTATTCAGGGTCTACATCCACCCTGGCTCTAGGCGGGTCGGCTTGTGAGGTTCCTCCGAACGGTGAGCTCTACGTTAACCTTCTCTCGATTGGAACCGCCCACTTCTCGAGCGGACAACCGTTGGAGGGGTCGTTAGGACTTTCGAACGGAGGACTAGTCCCTCTGGCCGGGTCCTTTGGCTAGCTGCTAGATGATTCCCAGCACGTGGAGCAGGCTTGCCACAGAGACCGTCAGGGATATCATGGTCGCCACTAGAAGCAGATTCCTCTCCTTGATCAAATCCTTCCTGAACTGAGCGTCAGCGGAGCTGAGGCGCTCCTCTCGGGGGATCTCGGTCACTATCGGACTCGACGGCAGTGCGTCCATCTGAACGGGAACGGGTTCTGGCGCGGGCTGAGGGGGTGGAGGCGCTACGACAACGGGCTCTGGGGGGCTCACAGGCTCTTCTGGCACCTTGGCGGCGGCCTTGTCCGCTGCATTCGCCCTCGTACGCTTCGTGGCGGACTTCCTCGGGCTTTTCGCGGTGGTCGTCTTCATACCTTTCACGAATATGACTCGCACCTATGGCCTTTTTTGGTGGAAGGGCTAACTGACGACCCTACCACTGCGGAAAAGGAAGGAAGCGCTACCGCAGCGGTCAATTTCGAGCTCTACTACCAGTACGAGCCGAACTTGTAGTCCCAGCTTGGAGGGTCGTAGGGGACCAGCCCTCCAGCTGGATAGTTCGTCATTTCTCCAAAGACCACGCGGTCTCCGAAGCTGTAGAGGTCTATCCTGACAAAATCGACGCCACGGGATAGTCGTCTCGCGACGTCAAGCATCTTGCCGTAGTTCGGGACCGGCTTGATGTCGTCATCGAAGTTCCTGAAGCGACGGTCCTTGATTTGCAGCCGAGTCAGGTCAATTCCGTAGTAGTTTTGCATTCTCTGAGGCCCGAACCTGTCCTTCACTACGAGAATGAAACGAGGTTCGCCGTGGAAGCAATGAAACTTGTAATCCATAGGTATCTGTCCGTTCGCTCCAAGTAGCTCCTCGAAGATTATCCTCGGTTTCACGTTCTTGTAGCCCCACTCGCCTGAGAATTTGTAGAAGTTGCGCTTCAACCACTTGCCAGCGAGGCTTTCAAGCTCTCCCAGCTCCAAGTTGCTTGCATCTCGGACGATTCTGACATCCCCGGAGGTGTGGCTGGGTTTCATGACGAAGCTGTTCGGCAATTCGAGATGCGAAATCTGGTCCGCCGACTCTACCACCGCGTAATATTTGGAGAGGCACTCCTCACCACCCAGCCTCGACCGAACATAGTTTCTCACCCTGACCTTATCGGCGAAGACCGTCGCCATCGGGTTCCGGTCGAAGAGCATCTTTCGCTGGACTTTTTCTGTCAACCGTCGGGGAAGGATTACGTTGGGGAATCTACCGAATGTTCGTCTGTACTTCTGGAAGCACTGAGAGGGCGGATACAGTGAGTAGATGGTGGGCAGTAGTCTCTTCGCCACCGTCCTGACACCGGAATTCAAGACCGTTCGTTGATCACCGCCCCGAACTTATTTCGGTTATGGGTTTCCTTGCTTTGCATCCCCTTGTTATCGGCACCAGAAATACCGATTTGTGGTTCACAAAGGTCAAATTGTGTTTTGCCTTCTCCGAAACTGAGTGACGCTGGCCCAGAGTGATGTTCCCTGCACGAAATGCCGTAACGGCATGCACAGAATCTGTGAGTCTCCAGTACCAATCCCGACCGTCCTCTCTTACATGGGGCACGCGAAGCAGGAGACGGAGACCGTCACTTGTTGCGACAGAAAGGAGTTCTGGACCCGTCTGAACATCTCGGAACCCTGAGCAACCTGACGGTCTAAGATTCTATTGATGTGGACCAAAAGTCTCTCTTCACGAGGATCAGCCGAACGCTAAAATCGGTTATTCGTCAGTCAGCTTCTGCGAGTGGTTCTGCCAGGCCAGCTGTCTAGGAGAAGCGACCTGACCAGGCTACGGTATAGCTCATCTTCCATCGACTTCTCTTCCGACATCGCGACCTCCAGCGCGCAGTAAAAGCACGCCCTTCGCCCTCTTCGGACCAGTTTTTCCTTCTCGGTGTCAGCTAGGCTCCTCCAGAAGCGACTCTGCTTTGGAGTTACGCCATACAGCTTCCATTGTCCCTTTGCGATTGTTAGTGACGTAAGAGGAAGGTTTCTGTGACGTCGGCATGAGGTCGCAGCGAGCGTTCCGTTGTTCGGAAGCGTGATGCTCTGCATACTTTCGCTCCGGACCCGCGAGCATACTTATGCCGTGTCGAAGAGCAGTACGGATTGCTCGTTCAGCAGCGGTAATTAGTTCAGTATATCCTGACAAATGATACAATTATTCTGTATAGCATCGAAGTCCATTCAATAAATCATAAGGAGCACTGTCTCTCACCGATGATTCCGACCATCATTTCGCTTAATACCTAGGTGAGGCTTGGCGGTCTCAAGATAACCGATGGAGGCTGTGGGACAATGAAGAGAGCCTCTGAACAGCGATTTACAGCAGAGGCATTGGGAGAGTCGAAGTAGGACCATGGAGACAGAGAAGACTCTACCCGCTGTTCCCGATTCGCCCGTTCCACTAGCTTCGCGCCCTCATCCTATCACCGGCAAGAGACTTCAGTCGACTTGGACTGTAATCGATAGGTATCCCCTGTATGCTCCTTTCTCCTACGCAGTAATCGCGGAGACACCATCAAGAACCAAGGTTTACTGTCTGGACGAGATCGGGATGTCGCCGGAGGAAGTGGACGTCTACTATTCAGTCTTGGAGACGCTCGAGAACGAGCTGAGCGTCCCCAGGAACAAGATAGACCCGAAGGCATACTTCGAGGGGCAGACACGCAAGATCGCGGAGAAGTATTCCATCATACTGCCGAGGCTCTCCTGGTCGAAGATCCTCTACTACGCAGAGCGAGACATAGTGGGGTTCGGAGTCCTCGACGGACCCATGAGGGACCAGAACGTCGAAGACATCTCCGTCGATGGTATCACGAGACCCGTTCTCGTCTACCACAGGAAGTACGAGCGCATCCCTACAAACATAAACTTCGAGAGGGAGGACGAGCTGAACAACGTCATCGCCCGATTCGCGCACGTCGCGGGGAAGCACATCTCCGTAGCTTTCCCGATAATGCAGGGGATCCTTCCCGGTGGTCACAGGGTGATGGCCACATTCCGAAAGGAGATCTCACCGAGGGGCGGGACTCTGAGCATCAGAAAGTTCAGGGAGGATCCCATCACCATCGTAGACCTGCTTGACTATGGCGTCCTGGACACGAAAGCGGCGGCTTACCTCTGGCTCCTCATGGAGAACAAGGCTACGGCGATCGTCGTGGGGGCGACCGGAGCGGGGAAGACGACGATGCTCAACGCGCTTCTTACCCTGATGCGGATGAACAGCAAGATCATTACCATCGAAGAGGTACAGGAGATCAACCTGGCGCATGAGGGCTGGACTGCTCTGGTCTCGAGGGAGAGCTACGGAATGACCGAGGACCGCGCCGGAGCCGTGACGCTGTTCGACCTAGTGAAGGCAGCGATGAGGATGAGACCTGACATCCTGGTAGTCGGTGAGGTAAGGGGAGAAGAGGCGTACGTGCTCTTCCAGGCGATAAGCACGGGACACGGTGGCCTCTGCACCCTTCACGCGGACGACACGTCATCCGCAATCCAAAGGCTCGTCTCGAAGCCGATGGACGTCCCGCCTTCCTTCATCCCGTTCCTCGATGTCGCGATCACGGTCAGGAGGATAACCATCCCCGAGCCAGGTGGTGGCCGGCGAGCGGTCAGGAGAGTGATTTCCATCGACGAGGTCACGGGCGTCGGGGAGTACACGCGCATGTTCACCTTGGATGTGGCCAAGGACAGGCTAGTCTCGGGCCAATTCAGAGCGAGCAAGAAACTGGTCAAGCTCGGGAGCGACCTAGGTCTGACCATGAAGGAGCTGGAGCAAGAGATCGCCAGGCGGGGGGCAGTTCTAGCCTGGATGCAGAAGAAGGGTGTCAGGAACTACAAGGAAATAACTCCGCTACTCGAGGCTTACGTCGAAGACCCAGCCGGGACATATGAGAAGGCGCTCAGCGAGGTCTCGACGCCCGAAATTCCGGTCGAGAAGCCTGAGGAAGCGAAGGCCCAGTGAGTCAGCAGGTCTTCGAACAGCTCGCCCCCAGAGGCCCAACTCTCAATGAGTTCGACCGGCTGTCGCTAGTCGCTTACAGAATCTTCAAGGCTCCCGCGCACAAGATCTCGAAGAGTATTCCTTCTCTTCGCGAGGAGCTTCTAAAGTCAAACATGCGCGTGACTCCTGACGGGCTGATCTCGGTGGCCTTGTTCTGGACGGTCGTTTCCGCACTGGGAACACTCGTGGCAGTGGGCTACGCTCTGGCAGTAGGCTTCCCCTATCTCTTGTTGGTAGCGCCCCTTCCTGCCGTCGTGTTCATTCTCACACTGAACCTCCCTAAGCTCAGCCAGTCCAACCGCCGGAACGCCCTCGACAACGAGCTTCCTTTCATCATAGGATACATGTCCATCCTGGCGGGAGGAGGTCTCTCCTTGATCGATTCGTTGAGGCGAATCTCGGAGCTCCAGATATTCCCCGCGGCTTCTTACGAAGCGAAGCGCGTCTTGATTGACGTCGACGTCTTCGGTGACGATCCACTCACGGCCCTCGACAAAGCGGCCAAGTACAGTCCCAGCAAGGCCTTCTCTGCCCTCTTGACAGGCTACACGACTGTGCTGAGGACTGGCGGTGACTATGTCAACTACCTGAACCTCCAGCTCAAGGAAGCGTTCGAAGAGAGGACCGAGCGCACGAAGAGGTCGGTAGAAACGACTGGATTGGTGGCAGAGTCCTACCTCATAGTCACTGTGGTCCTGGGCGTGACGCTATTCACTCTGTTCCTCGTCGAGACGATAATCGACGGGAACTCATCTTCGATCGAGAGCATCTACTTCTTTTCATACCTGCTGATCCCAATCTTCTCGGCCGGATTTTGCTGGCTGCTCGATGCTGTTCAGCCGCAGTGGCCGCTCTCAGACTACAGACCCTACAAGATCTTCGCCCTATTCATTCCAGTCGGCGTCGCCGTCTTCCTGATCCCACTACCACTGCAGCTCTACCTGCACCTCTCGCTCGCACTCATCGCCGTGAGCCTGGTGCCTTCGTTCTACGCTTCGAAATACTCCAGAGAAAGGAGGACAATTGAGAAAATGCTGCCTGGGTTCATCAACGACGTCTCCGAGGGAAGGAAGATCGGCTTGCCGCCCGAAGCGAGCATCGAGAGGCTGGGAGACACAAACTACAGGGGGCTTTCAAAGTATGTCAGCAAGATGGCTGCACAGTTGTCTTGGGGCGTCTCTCTCACGAAGGTGATTTCTTCCTTCGCCCACTCAGTCAACAGTTGGATCGCAAAGGTGGTCGGCACTCTGCTCCTGGAGGTGGTGGAGGTGGGGGGTGGGACGATGAGAGGCTTCGCGGACATGGCAGAGTTCACGCAGCGGATGAGCAGCATCGAGGCGGAGAGGAGGTCGGTTCTGAGACACTACGTGATAATCATATACATCGGAGGAATGATGCTGCTCATGACGACGTTCATGATGATTCTTCTTCTAAACCAGCAGTCTTCGCTTCACGTCGGGACGTCCGGCGCCAATTTCATCACGACCAAGCCCGGGACATTGCAGAGCCTTCTTACTGCCGGAATCTTCTCATCCTTCGTCCTCGGCATCGTGGCAGGAAAGATGGGAGAGGGCGCGGTTTCGGAAGGTTTCAAGCACGGTCTGATTTTGGTAGTACTCAACGTGGTCGCCATAGCTATCATAAGCAGATTCTTCGCTCTGCCTGTGTGAGCCTTTCCAGTGGCTGGTCTTTACTTTCTCGCGTAATCTAGCCGAGCCCTCAGCGGCGCAAACCTGAGGAAGACTGACGCAGCGACTCCCGGGAGGGTGATCAGACTCGGGAGACCTTGAGTTATCCCCTCTTCGTCATCGGGAGCCTCGTCCCTTATGTGGGCGAGTACCTCCCCTTGATTGTTGAGCACCATGACCGCCCTTATGGAGACGTCTTGAGCCATGATCTCCGTCGCTATCCTGTCAGCCTGGCGTCGCGTGACGGAACAGCGGAGCATCGAACTCGCCAATTCAATTCAAGGCAGGTCTCAAGTTCTTCTTACAGAATCTTGCCAATTAGAGTAGCGCAAACGCTCAATTTTCAGGAAAAGGGTCCGGGAGACGGACCGGAAATTGTTAGTCTACGGTCGATTACTTCAAGCGGCCTGCTGAGCAGGAACCATTTGTCCGGCCTGAATCACCGGGACCTTGGTCGTGTCGACGACGATTCTCAATGGGACTCCGTTCCTGAGGTACAGCGTCAGTATGGCTCCCCTCGGCACGTCAAGCTCTGCCAATCGGTCGAAGTCCTTCAGCATCTCTCTGGTTCTGAGCACCTTTGCTTTGTAGTCCTCAAGGGCTTCGAGCATTAGCTCCAGGGTGCCGAGCACTGGATCGATTGAATTCACATAGATGAAGCCGACCTTTTGCCAGTTCCTCTCAACGATCTTCTTCCTGTTGGCGCGGTCCTTCGCCTCTTTCTCACGCATGAGGGTGCCTAACTTGTCGGTGTAGGAGTCCACCTCGCTTTCATAGAGCTTGAGTAGCCGTCCGACATACCCCCTTATGTCCTCGAGTGTCTCGAACTGAACGAGCCCTGAATTCAAAACCAGTTCGCGCTGGGACATCTATTATTTTCAAATCGAACCCAAACTGTATATATGTATTCTGAACCCTGATGCAACAGGGATTGGATTCTGCTTCAGCGACGCGATTGTTTCAGACGTGAAATCGACCCATTCTCATGGTATTGATGAGCGGTAATCTATGCGGTTTCCCATAGATTCTGAATACACATTCACAAACTCGAAAACCATTCCCGTTTAAAAACTGGCCGAGGTCGTTCAAAATTTCGAGGTCAGTGTATTTGCCGCGTCGTCGAGTAGGCATCTCGGAGCTAACTGCGACCGTCCTCCTAATCGCTATAACTCTGATAGCGGGCTTCGCGGTCTTCGGGTACGTAAACGTCCAGGCGGCTTCCAACGAAAGTCAACTCGGCGCGGCTTACGCGGGGAACGTGAACTATCTCAAAGAGAGGTTCGTCATTGCCCAAATGATATTCGCTTCGGGTTCGGTTACCGTGTACGTGTACAACAACGGAGAGGCTGCTCTCAGTCTTGCTTCAATAGAGGTGTACGGTTCTCCGAGGTCTTCGATGGACATCCTCTACAACTCCACTGGAGCTTTTGAACTCAACGTAGCACAAGACCAACTGAAGGAGTGCTCTGAAACTACCCCGGCGACATACGAGAATCCATTCATCACTGCCTTCTCCGACCCGATCGGGTCGACTTCTTCTGTGACCCTTACCCTACCCAGTTTCCCTGCAGGGTGTCCGCCGGTCGCTTTCAGTCCACAGAGTGACTCTGCTTCAGGCGCCTACTCAGTAAACGTAATCGGAGCGTATGGCAATGTGGTGAACTCCTATCAGGTGTATCTCGACTGAGCAATCGGCCGTCTTCGCAGAAAATCTGGCGAAGGTCGAAGAAATCCGGCGTCTCAGGCATTCTAGCGGCTCTCATACTGTTCGTAATGCTGTTCACCGTGGGAACAGGATACTTCCTTTGGACCAGTACGCTCAATGGAAACTATTCTTCGGCACTTGCGAACAGGGCCGCCGAGATCCAATCAGGCGCCCAGGAGAGCCTTCTTCTTTCTGCGACCGACCCTGGCGGCGCTGACCTAAGCGTCACGATAACCAACACGGGAGGCATCGCTGTGAACGTGACGGACCTTTTCGTCACGGAGCCTGACGGCGTATTGTATCCTCCGTCAGGGGTCAGCTTCTCATCTCCGCTTGGGACCAATCCGAACACCGACCCTGCGCTCCCGCTTCCAATCGCCGCGGGTGAAACCGTTGAAGGGATTCTCACCCCCGACTCGGTCGCCCAATCGGGATCCTATTCTATCAGGGTCTTGACAGCGAGAGGAAATACCTTCAGCGCAATATTCCAAACGGTCGCGTTGAGCACGACCCTTCTTCCATCTTCAAACCAGCTAGCGCTCACTCCGATCTACGACAGCGCGAACATCACTGGGGGAACCTCGCCAACCGGGAGCATCACATTCTACGCCTTCACATCCTCGACCTGTTCGGCTGGATCGAACGTCTACACGAGCCAAGCAATAGCTGTCAACGGCGAGGGCCAGTACTTCTCGAATCCATCCTACACGCCGACACAAGCCGGAAGCTACTACTGGCAGGCGATCTACTCCGGAGACGCGAACAATCCGTCTATAACCTCGACATGTGGTCCAAGCGGTGAGGTACTGACAGTAGGCTCGAATCCAACGGTCACCACCTCGTTTTCGCCTTCTTCGACCATAAACATAGGACAGCAGGTGTTCGACCAGGCGACCCTAACCGGAGTCGCGGCCGGTACCCAAGGAACTATGAAGTTCTGGTATTCGACTCAGGACACCTGCCCAGCGATCAGCGCGACAGAGGTTGGAACCGGAGTCTCTGTGGACGGGGACGGGACGTACAGTAGTAGCGCGACTCAGATTTCTTTCAGCTCGGCTGGGACGTACTACTGGTACGCCACCTTTGCGCAGGGTACCAATCCGGCGGTGACGAGCGCATGCGAGCCGCTCAGCGTATTGGCTGACCCAACCATCACGACATCCTTGAGCTCCCAACCCGCAGCAGTCGGTGAACCGGTATCTGACACCGCCACGATAGTGGGAGGCGACGACGCTCCCTACACAGGCAGTGTATTGTACTATTACTCCGCGACGGACTCTTGTCCCGCCAATGGCGCAACTCTCGTCAGCTCAGTCCCCCTAAACCCCGACGGAAGCGTTCCCACGTCAGCGGCCGTCTCATTCCCTACAGCTGGAACCTATTATTGGTACGCGGTCTACAGCGGTGATGGCAACAATCAGGGCGTGGTGAGCCCATGCGAGGCGCTCCTCGTCGGTAGCGAACCAACCATATCAACGACTCTCTCTCAGACTTCCATACCCGTGGGGGGTTCGACGAGTGACTCTGCGAGCATTACCGGTGCGACCAGCGGAGCCAGTGGAACTCTGAAGTTCTGGTTCTCGACCGTGGATTCATGTCCTGAGAACGGCGCGACTCAGGTGGGGAGCGGACAGAAGGGAGGGAACGGCGTCTACAGCTCGGGGACGTCCACGACGTTCAACACCGCGGGGACATACTATTGGTACGCCAACTACACGGGAGACACCAACAACCTTCCGGCCACCAGCGCTTGCGAACCATTGACCGTCGGACTCGCCATCACCACGACCCTCTCTGCCCAGACGATTCTTGTCGGCGCCTCGGTCACCGACTCTGCGACAATCCAATACCCCACCGGAATACCGACCGGGACGGTGACCTACTACGACTCCTCGGCGAACGACTGTTCTGGTGGAAACGCGGTCAATACCGTCACGCTCACCGCCTCAGGCAGTGCCCCTCCATCCACAGCTGTCGCGTATTCGTCAGCGGGCTCTTACAGTTGGTACGCAGTCTACAGCGGAGGCGGGAAGAACGCTGGGCCGGTGACGAGTCCCTGCGAACCCCTGACAGTATTGGCCAGCACTTCGACGACCTCGAGCGGGTCGCTGGGACTGGTCTCGGAGTCTTTCAGGTTCTACTTCTCCAACTGCAATTCTGAGGACAACTCTGGCACTTGCCCTCCTGGAGCAGGCGATGGAGTCTCTGTGGGCGGATACTATGGGTACGGGCTCTCGTTCAATCCTCTGCCAACCTGCGCGGAGGAGTTCTTCTTCGGGTGCTTTGGTGGAGCGCAGACGGTAGCCAACCCGGACGTCTTCCAGATCAAGGTCTCGAACACCGACCCCTCGAGGACCATCACTTTGAGTCCGGAGTCCTTCCTCTTCATTCAAGGCCAGTGCGCTGTAGGGTTCTTCTGTGACTTTCTGAGCACGCCGTTCGCGCAGAGCTACTGGATAATCAGCCCACCTTCAGGCTCGGGAGGCGAGGGCGCTGTTCCCCAGCCATACAACGTCAACAATCCGGTCACAATCGCTCCAGGGGCCACCGCGACTCTCTACTTCTATTGCACCGGAGGCCCTTGTACTTCTGCCGTGAACCCGGGTGCGGGGGGGACGGAGAATGCCCCACCGCCTGGCGAAAGCCTCGTGGTCTCGGTGGGTCTCTTTGGGTTATACAGTGACGGAACTCCATTCGCGCAGACAATCCCCTATGTGGCTTCGTACGTCTCACCCGTCTACATAGAGTCCGTGTCGCCAGCCCAGCCGCCCGGAGCTCTTTACATCACCGGTGGCATTGGCTCCACCATAACTCTGACCGCCACTGACTTTCCAACTCTGCCATCAACTGTGAGCGTCTACTGGACGAACACCAATGGCGTAACCCAGGTTGTTGGCACCGCCAGCGGATCGAGCTGTACCCCCGTAACAGAAAGAAACGGAGAAGGAGAGACATCAACGGTGTACACCTGCACCGTCAGCTTTACGGTGCCGCCGTCAGCCACGCCTGGAAACTTCTACGGAATCTACGTGACCTCCGACGGTGTGGACAACGCATACGCCACGGTAGGCGTGACCGGCGCTTCATCCACAACTGTAACCTGCAACCCGAGCACTGTTGCGATAGGAAGCACGTCCTCATGTCAGGCTACGGTGACGGGCACGTCTCCCACAGGTACGGTAACATGGTCCCAGTCCGGAACGGGATCTCTGACACTGCCCACCCCCGCGACCTGCACTTTGGCAGCCGTTAGCGGGTCAGTGAGCCAGTGCTCGATCACCGTGACCGGTAAGACAGCGGGTTCGGTAACCCTGACCGCCACATACCCAGGCGATGTCAACAACCAGGGAAGCTCTGGGTCGACGGGAGTCACCATCGGCGACTTGGTAACCTTCTCCGCTTCTGCTATCTCCAGTGGCGGCGACGTTCCGGGCGGAACAACTATAGTCTCCATCACCATCGGCGGGACCGGGAGCACGTGTACGGGAGGCACGCCTACTCCGGTCACAGCGACACTGCTAGGAACGTCCGGCTACTCTGTAGTGGTCACACCAGGGACTGATGTGTGCTACTCGTACGCGTCTCCAATCGCCTCGAACGCGGCCACCAAGCAGTACGTATGGAGCTCGACCAGCGGGACTGGAAGCGCGGCAGGATTGACGACCCAGGCTGGCTCGTTTACGATCAACGCGAACTCGGTGGTCACGGGCGCCTACACAATCCAGTACCAGGTCACCTTCGCCGTCAGCCCGACTGGGACAGGCACGACCGCGCCCTCCGGAACCCTCGTTTGGGAGAACGCAGGCTCGCTTGCGATCTCCGCGACGCCGAATTCTGGGTATGCTTTCGCCTCCTGGAGCTCAAGCACAGGTTCTATCACATTCGCCAGCTCCACTTCGGCCAGCACAACCGCGACGATATCGGGATCGGGGACGATAACGGCGAACTTTGCGATCGCCTACACCGTCACCTTCGATGCCCCCGTAATTCGAACCGCTGGAGATGTGAGCGGCAGCACAACGGTATTGACCGTGACGATCGGCGGGACGGGCGCGACCTGCACCGGCGGCACGGCAACCGCTGTCAAGGAGAGCGCGCTTCCGGACAGCTTCACGGTCGCGACAGGTACAGATGTGTGCTACGCCTATTCCTCACCAATAAGCACCACCTCGGCAGGAGTGCAGTTCGCGTGGAGTTCGACGAGCGGGACTGGAAGCGCGTCCGCAGTGACGACTCAGTCCGGTTCGTTCACGCTGACATCGGCTTCCACGGTTACGGCTACCTACGTCGCTCAGTACCAGGTCACTTTTGCATCATCCGGGCTGGACAGCAGCGCGACCGGGACGGTTGTGACGGTAAACGGAAACGCTGAGACCTACACGTCCCTGCCATACTCCGTCTACATCACTTCGGGCCAACAGGTAACATTCGCATGGACGGCTACGGTGTCTAGTTCGACATCGGGCAAGCAGTTCATCTTCAGCTCCTCCACGCAAGCGTCCCCCTACACGGTAACCGGAGTGGTCACGATAACGGGAACGTACACGCCGCAGTACAAGATCACTCTTACGGACACGGGCATAGGATCGGACACTTCGACCAACACGGTCCTGACGGTAAACACCGGCGGTACAGGCGCGACCTGCACGGGCGCCGGCTCCACTTCGACGACGCTTACGCAAGGCCAGCTGCCTTTCACGACCGGATATCTCAGCTCTGGAACGTGTGTCTACTTCGCATACACCTCTCCGGTGGCCACGACGGCGACCACCAAGCAGTACTCGTGGAGCTCGACTGGTTCGACAGGGATCGCCCCTGCACAGACCGGACAGACAGGTCAGTTCACGGCCACGGCGGTCGGCACGATAACGGGCACCTACGTCACGCAGTACCAGATCACGTTCGCCGTAACTCCCTCGGGGTCTGGGACGACGGCTCCCACGGGGACGAGCGTCTGGGAGAACGCCGGAGCACTGGCGATAACCGCTACTCCTGGCTCCGGGTACACCTTCACCTCTTGGAGTTCTAGCACGGGCTCGATCACTTTCGCCAGTGCGACCTCGGCCAGCACCACCGCCACTATCGGAGGCTCAGGTACAATCACGGCGACGTTCGTGAAATCGAAGGGTCTCGACTCCCCTGGATGCGTAGCATATGGGTCCGTTGCAAGCGGTACCACTTTGTCTGCCACACTCACATCCTGCCAGGCCAACGATCTCATCGTGGTCGTCATCACCGGCAGCTCCACAACGGAGACGGTCTCCTCAGTGACGGCGACCGGCCTGACCTTCACCGCGAGGACCTCGGAAACGGGCAACGGAGAGAGCGTCTTCGAGTACTACGCCTACACCACCACGGCGCTCACCAGCGAGCTAGTGACGGTCACGATGTCAGCCGCACACAGCTATGATGTAGAGGTGTTCGGAGTCACCGGAGTGTCCTCATCCAGCAAGTACGATCCAAACGCATCAGTTCCTGGGAAGGCGACGGGCACCGGTGGATTCTTCGGCACAGACCCCTCCGTAACTGGAATATCGACTACAAACCCGACTGACCTGATCGTCGGCCTGGAGGGCGATTCCTCAGGCACAATCCAAACCGCCGGCACCGGTTTCACCCTTCTCGCTTCGCACACAAACACGGGTCAAGTCATCTCTGTTGAGTATGAGATAGTAAGCTCGACTCAGAGCGGAGTTACTGTAAGTTTTGGAACTGCCACCACAGATTGGGTCATGATAGCGGACGCGATAGACCCAGCTTCTTCATCGCAGATTCGGACTAGCTTGAGCGCACCCCAGCACCTAGGGCAGACGGCGGTCACTACCGCTCCCGGACTCGCGGTGGGCTTAGTCACCATGGCCGAGTCTCTCATCGTTCCTGAATCTGTGTCTCCCATCTTCAAAGCGAGGAGGGAATCTGATGGGGTTGCTAAAGTCAAGAGAAGTTACCTAAATCACAATGGGCAGTCGAGCAGGTTCGTGTTGGGAATCATGGATGCTTCTGATCCATTCTCGCACCTTATGATGATGCATCGCTCGGCTGGAATCGACACAACGAAGCCGCTCCAAAACTCGCACCCGTGGCGCGGCTTGAGTTGATGAGCTAGCCTCCAATCCTGTAAAGTTTTGTAGCGCAGATAGGGCAAGAACCTTGGACTGCGTGCCTTCCGTTGCTGAAGGTAACGCTCTGAGTGCCGATCATCGGTCTCTTGGTCCTACACTTTACGCAGAACGCGTCTGTCATTCTAGTAGATTCACCTCAAGACTAATTCGATTCGTCCGCGTTAAACAAACGAAGCCAAACTTCTTTGGCCGCTGAAACGATTCATCTACACTGAGGGTCTTACAACTTATGAATAGACCTTGATGATCCGGTAGGAGGGTTTTGGTCCGAGAAAGGATTAGTGGTCCAGATTTTGCCACTATCATTCTTAATTACGATACAGCCTTCAAACGGCGAGCGTAGGCTTGAGGCTCTCAATCTACGTCGTACTGTTGGGTTTTGTCCTCCTGCTCTTGGGGGGCAGTTCTCTTGCGGGTTCTCTCGATCACCAGAGTGGCTCGAAATCGGCAGTCGTCCCCGTTAAGAGCGCCCTAGGCACATCGGACCAGCCAGTTCCCAAGCTCGGTGCGGCTCAACCGCACAACACCGCCGAGAAGGAGCTATCAACGACCATAACCCTTCTTCCGTCGGGGAACTCAACCCCCCTCTCCTCCGTCGCGTCCAACACTAACGTCTTCGTCGCAACCTACACTTCTGATGGCATCTTGACCGTTGCCTACATCGGAAACTCCCCCGTCACTCTTTCCACAGACCCTGGAACGAATGTCACCATAGACAGCGCATCCAAGTACAACGGAACCGCTAGCAACGAAGAGTGGGTCATCGATTCGACGGGCGTTCCCTTTACAGTGCCATCTGGGTCGAGCCCAACGATCTACTACTACGACCTCCTAGACCAGGTGCCTTACTATGAGGTGTACGACGGTGGCAGTCCTCCGGGCCCAGCCCTGACTTACTACACAGCCCCCGCGGCTGTGTCGGGAAGCAACTCCCCGACGAAGATCACATACACACTCACCATGAAGGAGGAGCCGATACTGGTCCTGAGAGGCACCGAAGCATCCGCTACGAATCCGTTAGCGAGTAACTCCACAGTGAGGTGGGCAACTGCGACTTCCTCGTGGCTAGTGAACTCTACATTCCAGATCCCGGACCCGATCGAATACTATCAGCAGTACAACGTCGCCATAGGCTATACTGTGGACAAAGGAAGCGGTTACAGCGCTCCCCAAGTTTCCTGCCCCTCATTCGGGAACCTAGCGAACGAGACGGCGGGTAAGTCAACCTGGATCGACGCAGGCCGGGGAGACTCCGTTTCATCATGTTACTACTCCACCGTTCTCCCAGGTTCGAACCAGGAAATGAGGTGGGCCATCCAGTCGATGCCAGTCCCTATCGTCGGTCCGGGAACTATAACCGAGGAGTACTACTTCCAATACCCGCTCACCATCGAGTACGGAATCGCAGGTCTGACGCCTCCCTCGCCGCCATCAGTGAATTCGACCTTCTTTGGCACCGTCTTGACAGAGTTCCTCCAATCGAATGATTCTGTGAACTGGATCGACGCCGGCTCGCACTACTCGATCTCCAACCCTCTCTCTTCATCCACTTCCACAGAGAGGTGGCAGACCACCGCGATTACGAACGGCACGCTCAACCAAGCCACCACTATCAAACTCACTTTCTACCAGCAATTTCTCGTGTTAGCTGCTTATTCGATTGACGGCGGAGGCTCTCCAGCGGCCCCGCAGCTGTCCTACTCGTCCTATGGTAACCAAAGTTCAATCACTCTGTCGTCAGAGCCTCAGTCAGTCTGGACTGACGGCGGTTCGATGTACAGCGCTCCGTCCGTATTGTTGGGCTCGAACTCAACTGAGCGGTGGTACCTCGCCCAGGCGACTGGCACCGTGAAGAAGTCGGAGAACCTGAACCTGCTCTACCAACACCAGTTCCTGCTCTCTGTGACTGGAGGCGACACTGGATCGACATGGCTGGATAACAACGCGACGGCCACGGTTTCATTCCCTGGCGTCTATGACAGGGCGAATGGGATGGGCGACAGAGTGGACTCTTATTCTCTAGACGGGGGCGCTTCTGTGACAGTGACGCCAACTTCTCAGAACATCACTGTCACTTTGCCCGCAGACGGCCCCCAGACGCTCGTCATCACATCGGTGGTGCAGTACGAGGTCAGTATCGTCGGTGCCCCAGCCTCGGCACTGTCTTCCATCAGCCAGCCGACGATTCCCGGTGACAATTATTGGTACGACTCGGGGACGCCAGTGACGGTCACACTAAACGGGGTCTGGGGGCGAGACGACGGAGCCGGAAGCAGACTCGACTCTTGCAGCGTCAACGGAGGCTCCTCTACTTCCATAAGCACCCCTTCGACCGTGACGCCCGTGTCTACGGATCCGATATCCAGTCCGCTGTTATTGAAGTGCACAACGGCGTCTCAGTTCGAGCTCACCGTCTCCTCCGGTTCCACAGCTAGCTTGACATCACCGTCTATCCAGGGAGACACAGGATGGTACGATTCGGGAACAAACGTCACCTTGGTGCTGAACTACGTCTGGGACGCGGTGACGAACCAGTCGAGGATGGATGCGATGGGTTACATTCTCAACGGGGGCGTTGAGACATTGATTCCAAGAGGAGGGGATGGTGCGACGTTCTCTCTCAGCGTCGTGATGTCCGGGCCGGAGAGCGTCACCGTCAATTCCATCACACAGTACTATCTCGAGCTTTCAGGAGGATCCGGGACTGAGGTTTCTGTCGCTTCACCTACCGGGGACGGCTATTACGACTCGGGGACCGTGCTCCAGGTCACTACAGATTACCAATGGGGCGTGGCGAACGGCACGAGACAGGTCTTGACTTCATACACGCTTGACGGGCAGAAGACTGCAGTCGCTTCCTCCAGAACACCCATCTTCATGGCACCGACGATTACGCTCAGTTCTCCACAGCAGCTGGCCTTCACATCAGCGATACAGTACTCGGTGGGCTTCACGTTCTCCGACCACTCAGGTTCAATCGGCATCTCGCCGACGAGCTTCTCCGTCACAGAGAACGGCTCGAAGGAAAACCTGACCAACTCTCCTGACTGGGTCGATTCAGGGACAAGGGTCATTGTGACTGCCGTCTTCTGGGAGGGTTACGAACTGACACCAGTGGGGACCGCGAGCGACCTCATCACCTCTTCAGAGACCATCAACGTCGAGACCGACCTCTATTCCGCCACTCTGAAGGTCACTGACGCCCTCGGGCTTGCCGTGTCAGGGGCATCTGTGTCTGTCGACTTGCCAAACGGGACTGTTGTATCGAGGGTCACGAGCGGAAGCGGTACGGTCTTACTGGGGTTGTTACCGGCACAACCATATGAGGCCACGGTGAGCAATCTGGGATCGACTTCAAAGGCTACCGTTAACCCCGGGACGACGCCATCAAAAGCGATTGGGGTTTCGCTCAGCTACCCAGAGATCTACATAATTGTAGCAGCCGTAATAGTCATTCTCCTGTTCAGTTTCCTCAGAATAACGCGTAGGAGTAGCCATAAGAAGATAGCAGGAAAAAGCTCGCCATGACTTCTCAGTAGGCCGTCCTCGCCATCGTTTTACAACCAATTTGTTGAGGTTTCCAGTGTGATTCTTGGTAATCCAAGGAAACTCTCGAATTGAATTCTCATTCTTGGGGGCTAGCCTGACTTCAGGTTCATGAGCTTCTGGTTCACATCCTCTTAAATATCGAAGAGCTCTCACAAAAGTCCACGAAAGACAAGAAACTCTTGGTTTTGACGCTCGCGGTGGGAGCGATTCTGGCGCTCGCGGCTTTCAGGCCTATAGCACCATCGAGCACGAGCGACGATTTCCGGTTACCCTCTGGGCTCGTCCATGAAACGCGTCCTATGTCGCCACTCCAGTCTACGGGCGTCCAGGCTGGGCTGTCCAGCCAGCCTGTTTCCTGCCCTGAGCCCTCGGCGGAGTGTGAAGCTTCTCTCAACTGGTCTGGTTACTCGGTCTGCGACGACGGAGTCGGTCAGGTTGCGCAGACGTGTTCCGCTTGCTTAATCGAGTACGAAGAGGGGCTCGAATGCACTCCACAGCAGGGGGATGTAACATATGTCGCTGGGACTTGGAACGTGCCCAGAGCAACGGATGGCTATGGGCAAACGTGTACTGACCAGGAAAACACCTGGTACGACGCCTCGCAGTGGGTAGGTATCGATGGACTGATCAGCACGACAGTGGAGCAGACCGGAACCAGTGTGGATTGCTACTACGGACAGCTCGTATACTATGCATGGTATGAGTTCTACCCTTCGGCAACCGTCTTGATCAGCAGCGTAACGGTCAGCCCAGGCGACGAGGTATCAGCCTCCGTCTCGTGCAACTCCGCAGTCGTGAGCGGGTCGGTCGGAGCGAACTGCACTGTATCCCTGACGGATGAGACGAGCGGTCAGAGCTTCACGAGCCCCTCAACCTTTGTCCCTGGAGCCCTCCTGGATTCCGCAAATTGGATACAGGAAGACTCGTACTTCGACGGGTTCCTTGCGTACACGCCAGTGTCGAGCCTAACCTTCTCTAACACCGCTACCACTGTAAACGGCGCGACCCATCCCATAACTAGGTGGGGCGCGAACGTATTCTGGATCGTTGCGGTTACGTACGACTTCGGGTCTGCGCCTGAGGGTGTGACCTTCGCAGGAGTCAAGGCAGACCCCACCGCGCTCTCCTACGCAAGCGGCTTCACAGTCAAGTTCTACAGTGCGGGCCCTTAGGCCATCAACCCAAGTGCTCTACAGGCTGGACTAAGTCGACCCGGAAAAGGAGACCCTAAGGCCGCTTGAAAAGTCTAACGTACCGGTGAGGAGGACACCTTTTCCTATAGCCGGACCTGACGCAGTCTTGCAGACGACGCCCACAGATTCCCCTGCCGCGACAATGACCGATGTTCCTATAGAACCGTCGTAGGTCCTCCCACCGTAGGTTAGTGAGCAAGAGCCAAAGGCGCTGGCTTCTGCGTTACCATAGTTGACTAGCGCAAGCGTGCATGCAGCTGGACTGTCGGCTGTGGTGCACGCGAGTACGGTCGCCTCGACCTGTGCAGTGACCTGGGCCGCTCTTGACAGGGAGCCAAAGACACCGAATAGAGCAGCGATGACCACGACTGAGACTATCAGAAGTGCTTCCTTCCTTCCATCACTGGTTTTGCTCTCTGATGCCATCTTTCTTCCATTTGCTCCGCCGCCTATTAGTCGATTATGAAT
>DASPVO010000036.1:0-18576 GCA_035622335.1 Nitrososphaerales archaeon | reverse complement strand
GATGCTGGGGCCAGGGTAGTGGGAATAGATGTCCGCGAGTCGATAGTGGATGAGACTAACCGAGGGAAGTGCGGGCTTGTGGACGAGCCCGGCCTGCCGGAAATAGTGAAGAGAAACGTCAAGGCTGGACGGCTGACTGCCACGACGGATGCCGCAAGGGCTGTCAAGTCCTCGCAATTCGTCATCGTGTGCGTCCCGACGCCAGTGGACCAGACGAAGAGTCCGGACTACTCCGCGATAAGGGCGGCATCCAAGACTCTCGGGAGGAGTATCTCGAAGGGGACCGTAGTGATAGTGGAGAGCACGGTGGGACCAGGGATAGTCGAGGAGATGGTTCGTCCGATAATCGAGCAGGAGTCAGGCATGAAGGGAGGACTGGACTTCGGCCTAGCGAGCTGCCCCGAGAGGTCCGACCCAGGCAACATAGTGGTGAACATGAAGTCGGTCCCGAGAATCGTCGGCTCTCTGGACCCTGGATGCACCGAGCTAGTCTCAGAGCTCTATAGCGCAGGCCTCGGCGTCGATGTCATAAGGGTCAGCAGCCCCAAGACGGCCAACGCGGTAAAGCTGACAGAGAACCTGTTCAGAGACGTCAACATAGCCCTGGCAAACGAATTTGCGCTGCTCTTCGAGAACTTTGGCATCGATACGATCGAGGTGATCAACGCCTGTGCCACCAAGTACAATTTCATGCCGCACTATCCAGGCGCCGGTGTAGGAGGCCCGTGCCTACCAGTGAACTCCTACTACCTGATAGTCGAAGGCATGAAGACGGGAAACATTCCCTATCTGATCAGGCTGGCCAGAGAGATAAACGACAGGATGCCCGACCACGTCGTCGAGCTCACCTCTGAGGCCCTTAACGACGTCGGGAAGACTATCAAGGGCTCAAAGATCGCGATAATGGGCGTGACCTACAAGCCCGGAGTGAGAGACGTGCAGCTATCTCCCCTCGAAAGGGTCACAAACAGGCTTGTGGAGATGGGCGCGACGGTTCAGATCTACGACCCGATGCTTCTCGGCCAGAGCGTCTTCGGGCTCAATACTCAGAGCTCGCTTGAGTCGGCGGCGAAGGGCGCAGACGCGATAATAATCGGAACGGCCCACAAAGAGTTCGAAAACCTGGACCTGCCGAAGCTGTCGAGGCTCGTGAGGAAGAAGGCCGCACTCGTGGACTCGAGAAACGTGGTGAGACCGACCGATGCGACAACGGCTGGGTTCTCATATCGCGGCGTAGGAAGACGTCTGTCCTAAACTCGTCACCCTGAGCCGTCGTACAAAAAAGGGAGTCCTAACGGACAAGATTGAGAATTTTGGCTACTCCGCTGACGCGACGACTTCCTTCGGGATCTCTTCTTCGTCCTTGGTTGCTATCTTTTCCTTCAGCGCCTTTATCTCAGCTTCGAAGAAAGCCCTTTCATCCTTGTACACCTTCATTTTCTTCTCGAACAAGGGACCGCCGGCGAGATACGGACGGCGAGATACATCTCGGTTCTTGACCTAACCGCAAATTTGGCCTAGCGACGTTCTTGAAAGAGATGAACCATTGGGACCTGCGTATCAAACCAGGCACATGCTCTTGGAAGATCTCGGGCAAGGGTGCCCTCGACCGGTGCCAAAGAGAACTCGGTGTCAGATAGAGTCTAAGGAGTCCTCGACTTTGACCCGCCTTCTGAGAACGGCGAGTGGACCCAGTCCTCCGGATTTCTGGGCTTCGAGTGTTCGATCTTTGAGAGCTCTTCCGAGAGTAGTTCCCTGATGGCTTCGCTCATGCTGTAATTGCGAAGTTTCGCTTTGCTCCTTTCCAGTGAGTACTCGAGGAGCTTGAGGTACATGTCCTCCTCCAGAGTTATCGTTATTCTCTTCATCATGGAAGTCAGGCATCACTTCCCCATCGGGGACGGATATCGATTCTGGGGCGTTCCAAGAGTTGAGCGACTTTGACCTCTGTATTTCGACAACGCCTCTTCGTTCGGGGGACGAAGCATCTTGGAGAAGTTCGGCTCCACAGTTTGATCTGATTCTCTGAAATTCGAAAATGTCGTGTCTCTCGGGCCTACGAGATTATGACGGCCTCGACTCTGTCCAGGAAGGCGCCTTGGAATTCAAACTTGTCCTCTTCAGGCCTTGCTTGGAGAAACTCGGACTCGCACTCCTCGTTCTCCATGACGGCGATTCTCATTCTGAGCGCTGAGATCTCTGCCTCCAAGTCTCCCTTCTCCAATTCGAAGGGCTTCAATTTCGTCTCGTATTCCAAGCGTGTTCGGCATGCACTATCTCATTTGCATACTTTTGCGCTTTTGTCCAAACCCGCACCCCGTCAAAGAGTGATTGTGGAATTCGCTGGAGCGTGACCTTGCTCTGTCGCTAGAGTTCGATTCTGTGAGGGGAGTACTTCCATGTGACGTTTATCCCCTCGACGACGTTCAGATACAGCATTCCAGGCTTCCCGAACTCGCCGTTCACGAAGGATACTAGGTCTGCCGCCAACAGAGGACTGGCGGTGAAGGCGAACTGCGTCACTGGGCCGAGCACGAAGTCTTCCAGGGGCGCGGAGGACGGACCGGCGTTGTACCGGCGGTAGTCGAGCTCCTGGACGGTGGCGACGTATTGCGACTCGTCCGTGGCCGCCTGCTTGAACAGCACCTTAGTCACGAGGTATGTCTTCTTCTCCCTCTCTTTCCTAAGAAAAGCTCGGCTCTGTCCGAACTCTACTCCGTCAGCCCGCAACGCAATGGACTTGTTCATGTCGGGGATATAACCTCCCTTCCAGTCTGAGAGAGCACCTCTCGAGGCGTCCGATGAGGGTTCGTCGACCTTGGATGGGCTCTCGAGCATTGGGGCTTGGCCTCTCTCCACCTTCCGCCTCCCCACAAGGGCGAAGGCAGGCGAAACGATGCACGAGCCGACTATCCCTGCCGAGGCTAGGAAGCTGAGCAAGTTGCTGTTGCTGCCGCCCTGTAAGCTGCACTGATCGCCGCAAGGGCCCGGCGGTCCGTGGCGGAATACCGCAGAGCCATTGACCGTCGTAGTGACCGTGACCGTCGTCGAGAACGTACTCGTGACGTCCGATGTCGAAGTGGTCGTCGCAGTAGCGGTTGTCGTCGTTGTGTCGACCGACGTGGACGTCACGGTTGCCGTAGAGGTGGCCGTCGCTGTGGTCGTCGTGACGAGCGTCGAGGTCGTCGTTGAGGTGGCGGTAGCTGTGGACGTTGAGACTAGCGTCGATGTCGTGGTCGATGTCGCCGTCGCTGTGGATGTAGTGGTCGACGTGGCCGTCGAAGTCGTGGTCGAGGTAGCGGTATTGGTCACCGTCTTGGTCGAGGTGGCCGTCGCAGTGGACGTCGTGGTCGCCGTGGATGTTGATGTGGCCGTCGCCGTCGAAGTAGTGGTCGATGTCGCCGTCGAGGTTGCGGTTGACGTCGAGGTGGTGGTGGACGTCAGCAGGTCAGTGGAGGTCGAGGTCGCCGTTGCGGTCGTGGTGGTAGAGGTCGTCTTGGTGACGAACGAAGTCACGTCGTAGACGGTGGAGGTCGAGGTGTAGACCGAGGTTACCGTCTGGGAGGTTGTCGTAGTTATTGTGGTCGCTGCTATGGTGGACGTCGCCGTCGTCGTCTCCGTCGAGGTGATGGCCGAAGTAGCGGTCTGAGTTGTCGTCGCGGTGGAGGTCTCAGTCTCAGTCGCCGTGGATGTTGTGTTTTGTGTCATAGTCGTGACCGCGGTCTGAGTGGTGGTTTGGGTCTCAGTCTGTGTCGAAGAAGAGGTCTGAGTCACAGTCGCTGTCGATGTCACCCCGGTGGTGGTCGTGACGGTGACAGTTACCGGGTCTGAAGCCATCTGGCCCACGGAGTGGTTCGTCCCTGGAGGAACGTAAACGAACGTCGTGACGAGTGAGATACCAACGATTATGATAGCGCCTGCGATTATCAGTTGTCCAACAAATGCTATTCCCGGCCTAGCCCTGGCCCTCTCGGCACGAGCGGAGGACGCAGTGGCGTCTGCCGACTGCACGCTAACGCATCCTAACCGCATGGCTTTGTTTCCGTACTTTTTTCTTAGATTACGCCTTAAAGCGTTCCCGATAACCAGTACAGATTCCAAGTCCATCCTCTTCAAAAGTCAGCCCCTCTCAGATTTTGCATATCTGAAGTCTTTTCCTTGAAGAATTGCCGTTCAACCCTGCTGAACGCCCGTTCAAGTCTGCTCTTTCAAAATGCCTTCCGTGCATAGGGTAAGCTGATGAGCAGCAGAAAACAGGTCATCACGGCAGGCCTTGCCGCGCTGATTGTAGCGTCGGCTTTGGTCGCCGGTTCGATATTCCTACTTCCAAATCAGGCAAAGATAGTCAATCAGAACCAGTCTAGCACCACCGAGAACGGGTCGAGCCCGTCACAGGGGACGCTCGACGTACTCCTGACCGACCCTCCAAATGTGCCGGCGGGAGTGACAGGCGTCTACATCACGTACAGCAACGTCGCCGTTCACGTCAACGGGGCAGGATCGCAGAACGGATGGACCGAGTCGGACACCAAGGGAACCATCAACCTGATGAACTTGGTCAACGTCTCGACGACCATCGCCACGATCAAAGTCACCGCTGGTGTGTACGACGCGCTGAGGTACAACATCTCCTCGGCCTTGGTCACCTTCAACGGCGTGAACTACACAGCCTTCGTCCCCCGCGCTGAGTTGACCGTCCCGATACCCGGAGGTATCCAGGTCGGCTCTTCGAGCAGCAGTGCAGAGCTGGTGGACATGTCGCCCACCGTCCTCAACATAGGAAGCGCCTCTACCCCAGAGTTCATAATCGACGCCAACGCCACCTGCTTCAACGTCCCGCAGGGACAGGTGCAGCAGAACTGGGGAAGAGTCGGTTACTCCTACCAGCTCAACAGCCAGTCGTGGTGGAATGGTTTCAAGAACACTCACACATCCGACCTCACGATCGAGTCGGCCTCGCTTTCGGCGAACTCGCTTTCAGTGTCGCTGGAAAACACCGGTTCGACCACCTTGAACGTCACCGCGATAATCATCACCCCGCTCGCTAACCAGTGCCAGACGAGCACCACTTCGACAACAAGCACCACGACAACGACGAGCACTACGACCTCAACCTCCTCCTCAACGACACAGTGGGGTCGAGGAGGTCACTTCTTCCCCGCCTGCTTCACTGGATCGGCATCGTTCCTGGTGGAGGACAACGCGACTTTGCTGTCCGTGCAGAGCATTCTGAACTTCGGGGCCTTCCAGCACAAGCAGCAGAATCCAACCCCGTGGTCGCTCTTCGGGATAATCGGATACCCGATAGCGGCGGGCGGTTCAGACACTCTCTCCTACAGCGGACAGATCAACCTCGGCTTCGGACTGTTCGGACAGAGTCCATCCGGTGTGGTCTCCGGAGACCAGTACGAAGTTACCGTAATCGGGCAACAGGGAATATCTCAGATTTCTGTGGTGGCCACCTAGGCCATCACTTCCCCATTTTTCTCGCAGAACTAGAACATCAGGACGTGGTAGGCTTTGCTTCCTGAAGAGTCGGTTTCGTTTCCTGTTCCTCCCTCTCCTCCCAGTACGCCGTGAGCTGCTTCCAAACCGCTTCGTCTTGGCCTATGACGCTGCTTATGCTCTGTCCCTCACGCACCGAGGTCCTCCAGCGTCTCTGTATGAGGTATCTGCTGAACAGGCCGATCCTGACTATGTACATGTGGAACCCTGTCCAATGTCGGACTATCCAGGACTTCTCGTGAGCAGCTTCGATAACCTCGTTAGCCAGAAGGACGGACATGTCGCCCGGCGAGTTGATCAGCGTCTCCCTGGCTATCTTGACTTCGAGGTGTTCTACGCCCGCCGACGTGGCGAGCTTCTGCGCCAAGGCTCCCTGGGCCTCCCAAAACTCGAACCTGCCGAACTGCCACACCAATCCGACGAGTATGATGATGGAGAGCGCCACCGAAATCGCGGGGGCGAGCAGGATCACGATCGTCCCACCAACAATCCCGGCACCGACGAAGGCTGAGTGCGAAGTCATTTGCCTTCCACAATAGTCAGAATAATGGTACAGCCCCTCATCGAGCCTCCTATCGGCCTCGTTTGGGGACTCGGCCAACAACTGTGACGCTCCCACTGATGATATATCCTTATGCCCCTTCCCAGAGAAGGCTCTCCCGTAGGATGACATGCGTTTCTGGAAGTCCGGGGCAGCCGAGAAAGATGGAGCCGAAATCCAGAATTCGAGTCCACCGTCCTACACGAAAGACCCAATCGGAGCCGTGGATTTCCGGGAAAAGCGCACCAAATCTTATCTATCTCCCTGCGTCAGCGAAAAGTCGATGGCCTTCGAGAGCATCTACCTAGAGCTCAATGCAAAGCGGCTAGGGTGTCAGATTGAGAAGCCGCCGGTGGTCACCGGCCAATCGGGCATCGTCCACAGGTACTCTTTCCTCGCGACGTGTGGCGACGCAAAGTACGGTTACGACGTCTATGAGAGCGTTGATGTGGAAGCCGTTCTACGGACATACATCAAGCAGGTCGACACCGGCGTGAGCTCATGTATAGTTTGCACATCGGGAACGATTACGGACGATGCGAAAGAGCTTTCGTATCTTTACGGGATGAAGATTCTTAGCACCGAGCAGATCCAAAGCGCTTCCCCGCTCGAAGTGCTAAACTTGACCTCAGAAAGGCCGGTCCTGACCAGATAAGCTTCCTTAAGTCTGGACAAGGGTTACCCTCCGCGTGCCCAACGACTCACTGACCAGTCTGGAGCTGAAGATTTTGCGTGGTCTATCCCGAGGCGAGTCGGTCGAGCTGATCGCAAGACTAACCGAGACGAGACCCGTCACCATCGGCATGGAGCTCGCGAGGCTCCAAGTCAAGGGCTACATCACCGAGGACGGAAAGCTCTCCTCGAAGGGAGTCGCGTCCGTCCAAGGCATGACAACATGACAACCCCTGCAGCTGTCACCTTCTTCTAGGATTGAGCATGCTCTCTCCTTCGCCTGCTCGAAGTCCTAAACATCACAACAAGAAATCCTGCTAGGGCTCCACCGCCCAACAGCAATAATGCCCCTCCTTCCAGAACCGAACTCGTAGGCTGGGAAGTAGAAATCGACAACAGCCCAGACGAGTCCATGCTGACGAAGATGCTCTCGGAGCTGCCGGGGCCGACGGACGTTGAGACAGACACCATGGATATCTGATTCCCGTTGGAGTCGAGGGTCTCGGCCGAGATCACCAGGGAGCCGTTCTGTTCACCGTGGACTCCGACGATGTAGGTACCGACTTCCGGGTCCAAAATCGTGACGGACTCTTCTCCCGTGTTGCACCCGACCACAGCGGCTGACTCGCCGACCGTGTTTGTTGAACTCCCATTCGCGAGACAGCCTGCATCCGCTCCAGCCGGAGTAGTGACGACCATGTTGCCGGGAGGGTCGTTAAAGACTAGACCGAAGGGCGGGCCGACCGAGGTCGTCGCGGCGTAGGCGGGAGAGAACGCGTGCAGGCCAAGCGCCGCGACTATGGCTACGAAAATGACTTTTGCCGACACGACCACTTGAAGCCGTATGTTCTCGCCTGATATCGTTTCTGATTCCGGGACGAGACGGACCTCATCCAGAACGGCTAAAGGTGTCGATGTTTGGTACTCACTTGGAATTGTCTATCGCCAGGAAACTTCAAGTCTCTAAGGGTCAGAGAATGCGGCTCATAGATGCACCCGATGGTTTCACCATTGGCATCGAACCCGCGTACGAACGCACCTCAGATGCCATCCTCTTCTTTGCTCGCGACTCTAAATCGGTCCTGACCCGCGGGAGAGTCGTCTTCGACGCTGCAAAGCGCGACGAACTCGCTTGGATCGCGTACCCGAAGGCGGGTAAGCTCGATACAGACCTGAATAGAGACAGACTGAGAGAATTGGCGGGCAAGTTCGGGGTCAATTCCGTGAGACTGGTGAGCTTGGATGATACTTGGTCCGCGATGAGATTTAGGCCAGTCTGAGCTTCCTAGTTAGATGGCGTGTTGCCCTCTCTTACCTACGGCTCTCCAAGCTTGAGACCAGATCGGTCAGCGCGTCTTTGCCTCAGCGATCGAGCAGAAGCCATCGGACCCTATTTCGAGAGGGACGGTCAGGAGGTTATAGTAGTTCTCCAGGGCGTTCAACCGAGTTATCTCGAACCATCAATTGGGAACGAAAGGTCAGGTCCGCAGTTCGACGTGCGATGATCGGCAGCGACACGACCGCTGAGACTTTCTCGCTTTACTCCGGAGGAATCTCACTCTGCGCCCGTCTGATGTCGAGCCCCCTTCTCTTGTGGTAGCCGTATGAAACGAGATAGATCAAGACGGGCGCAAAGAGAACCGCTAGGACCACCTCAAAGTTCTGAAGTACGAAGGGACCTGAATACGCCGGAGTGAAGAGGGAATAACCGATGTAGACGGAGGAGATCGCAGCCAGGGCACCAAGAATGCTAATCACCGGAAGTCCTCCCACCTTTCGATTGACGATGGAGGGAGAGCTCTCAAAGAGCGACTTCATTCTGAAGGGAAAGACAAGAGCAGAGACTCCAACCACGAAGAAGAGAAGGGCGAAGAGGAACGTGATGTAAGTGAAGAGGAGGGACACGGTTGTGAACACCGACAGGTAGGTAATCAGGATCGAAAGACCCGCAGTCACAATCAAAGCAACGTAGGGAGAGTGAAACCTATCGTCGACCCTGCTGAGTCCAGACGGCACGCTCCTGTCGAAGGACCACGCAAACATGTTCCTGACCGAGACCTGCATGTAGGGGACTGCGTTGATCAGCACGGAGATGCCAAAACCTATAGTGATTATGAAGATTAGAATGGGGTTAGAAGTCAGGAACCCTACAAGAAACTCCGGGAAGGCGGGAGGGAGTGTCGCTGGGTAGGGTGCTGATGGGTTCACTCCGTAGAACACCAAGTCGAAGAGGTAGCTTAGTGCGTGGAAGAAGTTGAACCCGAACACGTCCTGTGTGACCTCCACGACTGTGATCAACAGAGCAGCAAACACGAGGAGCGAACCCACTATCCCGATCAGCTGGGACTTCCGGATGTTCCTAATCTCTCCCGAGAGGTAGGCAGAGTAGTTGAAGCCGGTGAAGTTCAGGAACATGAAGACGAAACCAAGCAAAGTTCCAGAGAGCGTCGCTGTCGGGTTGAAGCCGTTGCTCGTCGCCGCGCTGACGATGGCCGTTTCGTTCGTCCCCGAAAGCGCGTTGAAGTTGTTGACGAAACCGGTGTGACCTACAGAAAGCGCGAGTCCGAGATAGACGATTATGGCCAAAATGACGAGAACCCAGACGGCCTTCTGGACTCTTAGGGCGTTCCTCGTTCCAAACGCCGCGATTAAAGAGACGATGACAATCAACAGGACGGCGATACCAAACACTAGAAGACTATTGGGCGCGTTGAGAGCGGAGAAGATATTCAGCGCCGCCTGGCTTCCAGTGTTGACGAAGATGCCGTAGAAGTAGGCCCCCACCCCCCACTGGGTGAACACCGTTACGTCCAGTGCGATGAAGGTGAAGAGCACGAAGGTGAAACCGAAATTCACGACGAACCCTACCACGGGATTTATCACTCGTGACACCCATACGTAATCGCCCCCGGTTCGTGGCATCGCGACAGACATCACGACATACACCAGAGCAATTATCAGAGCGGGAACGAGTGCGATTGCCGTCGAGAATCCGATGCTCGCTGACTGGTACAGTCCGATGGCGAAGACCATCAACACGAAGACTCCAAAGAGGTTCATGCTCAGAAAGTTGAAGACGAACGAGTCGAACGCGCCCATCTCCCTGACCAGCCCCGTCGCTTCCCTGACGAAGGGCTTGGGAGTCTTGTCCTCCGTCGCACTCATTGGGGTCCTGCCGTCTTCTGACGTTATTAAGGCTGACAAATACGTACAGAAACGGACATAACTATACGCTGAGGTATAAACTTGATATCCATTCCCCAGATGGTTCTCGCGTGACTGACAAGATCCTAAACGGAAGGGGGGTACGGTGAATGGCGTCCAAGCGGGATTCAAGAGCCAAGAGGCCCGTTGCGCCCTACTTGGCCATCGGTCTGTCGACCATAGTGTACGGCATAGCCAAGCGCCAACACATCAGAGTAAACCTCGAAACCATCGAAGACAACTTCGACGCAGCGCTGTCGACAGTCAACATCAACATGCCAGTGAAGCTGGTCGCGCTCGCCGAGGGCGCTTTGACCGGTTTCACTGACGAGGTCTACGACCTCCCACACTCCCTCGCAGCGAAGGAGCTATTCATCGACATCCCGGGACCTGAGACGGACAGGCTAGCAGAGCTGGCAAAGCGGTACGGCACCTACGTCATCGCCCAGTGCAAGGCTCGCTGGCCGGAGGTCTTGCCTGGTCGGTTCTTCAACACCATCTTCGTCATCTCCCCAAAGGGGAGGGTCGTCCACAGGGCGGCAAAGAACCACGTCTGGTGTCGAGAGCGCTCCTGCACCCCTCACGACGTCTATGACAGATGGGTCGAGCTCTTTGGGGAAGGCATCGACGCTTTCTACCCCGTCTTGCGCACTGATGACATAGGGAACATAGGCACCATCTGCTGCAGTGACGGCGAGTACCCCGAGGCGGTGAGGGCCCTCGCACTGAACGGTGCTGAGGTGGTTTACCGGCCGAGCGAAGCGATGCCTATGACCGGTGCTTCCTATCCCGGAGGTGGTGGGTGGATGACCCAGAACAAGGGGCACGCCCAGTTCAACAGCTTGTACATGGTCTGTCCGAACGTGGGGCCCGTCTATCTTCACCCCAAGATGCGCAACCCGGTAGATGTGGCCGGGGGCAACTCCCACATCGTCGATTATCTCGGCAACGTCGTATCCTATTCGGCTTCTGGCGCGAACACGATGGTCGCAGCGATAATCGACATAGAAGCCCTCCGGAACTTCCGTACCATGAACCTCAACTCTAACTGGACCAAAGACCTTCGCACCGAGGTCTTCAAACGCATGTACGACGAGCCGATTCATCCGAAGAACCTCTGGCTCAAACAGGAACCTTTCGCACACGCGGAAGTGGACGAGGTCTATCGCGGAAACATCGAGCGCCTGGTTCGACGCGGCACCTACTCGCGCCCCGCGCACGTCCATCCAGGAGCCCGTTATCAGGGAGCGAAGATGACCGGCAAACGATGGAGAGAGACAAGGCGCCTTTGGGATGGCTGGGGAGGGTAGAAGCGTCGATTCGTCCTACAATAAGCAAATGGTTTTATCCCAAAGCATGCTTAACAACTTCGGAACCAATTGCCTGATGGGGAGCGAGATTCCGCTTCAGGGCATGTCATAGCGATACCGCTCCTGAATGACCTTGCTCCTAACGGCTTCTTCATGGGGGGCCACTACGTCATCGAATTCGACTCCGACTCGTTGTGGTATGAAACATCTCTGACCATCGCAGCCCTGGCTCTAAAGCGCGGCATCAAGACAGAGTACCACGTCTTCCAACACCCTACGAGTGAGGCCGTCGAGGAATTCGCCCGACAGGGTGTGGACGCCAAGAAACTTGAGAAGGAGGGCCTGCTAAATTTCTGGGACGCTTATACACCAATCGTAGAATATGAGGCAAAAGTGAAAGTCGCATCGGACCGAGAAAGGGGAGCGTGGGGCGAACCAAATGACCGGAGGTCAGATCCAGAGAGACCGCTTAACTTGAAAGAGGCAGGTGACTACTGGGCCAAAAAGGCTGCAGCCGGATTCAAAGATGAAGAAAAGGGGTGGCTTCATATTGACGACAACACCGCCGTGATGCTTCAGTACAACGATGAGCAGACGACAATCAATGCTTGGCGGACACAAGGATTGCCCTTTGGAATACGAGCGAGGGAATGCCCTCACTTCCTAGGTTATGTGAGGGGAGTAGCGTCTGAGGCCTTCTACAAGCAGCTAGAGGCACTGTGCGATGGGATAATCGACGTAAAGGCACAGGAGGAAGGCGGTAGGATCCAGAACTACATCAGGGTTCGTACTCTGAGAGGGAAATCGTTCGATTCGAGATGGCATCGTCTCCGGATATCAGCGGAAGGCGAGGTCACCTTTGCGGGCTTCGACTTCGGACGTTGATCATGTGTCTTCTCGAAGATCAAAGGTTCGACTTTTGGCGAGATATTAAAGCAATCACTTTATTAAGTGTGGACTTTGATAGTGTGCCATGGACGCGTTTTGTGCCCTAGCCGAACCGCGTAGGCGTAAGGTCGTCGAGATTCTCGCGCGCGAAGGCCAGCTCAGTGCGACTCAGATATGCGACGAGTTCGACGTGACCCCCCAGGCAATATCTCAGCACCTCAAGGTGCTGAGAGAAGCAAACGTGATACAAATGGAGAGGAGGGCTCAACAGAGGATCTACTCATTCAATCCGAAAACTATGTTTGAAATCAGAAAGTGGGCAGCAGACATGACCGAGTTGTGGAACAGCAAACTCGACCGGCTTGACAAGACTCTGAAGGGTAATGAGGGCACGATCGCCAGGGGAAAAGCGAATTGACGGCCAGTGAGCAAGGCGCCGTGAAAGTCACGCGTATGTTCGACTTCCCCCGGGAATCGGTCTTCAGAATGTGGACAGACTCCAAGGAGTTGGCAAAGTGGTGGGGTCCAGAGGGGTGCGTCAACGTCCTGTCCGAAGTGGACCCTAAACCAGGGGGTAAGATGAGAGTCGACCAACGAAGCCCCCATGGAGAACTATCTTCATTCAAAGCCACCATCGAAAAAATAACACCGCTTGAACTCCTGGTCTACAGGTATGAGTCACCAGGCACGACCGAGGAGTATGGCGGTTTTTCCCCATGGGAGGCAATTGTCACGGTGACATTCGAAGAGCTCGGCCCCGGGAGGACTCAGGTGAATGTCGTAACTCAGGTCGTAGCAGGTCCATTGAGCGAGCGTCAATCCCTTATGGACGCATACGGGGAGGGCTGGGGCCAATCCCTCACCAAGCTGCAGGAAGCGCTCCGTTAGTTTCTTTATGTTCTGGGAGCGCGGCTTGAGTTCGACTACACGAGCGTGCTTCGTTTCGTCACATAGCTCATTGTGGGTAAGTGTGTTTCTCGCGTTAGAGAGTCGTTGCCGCCTCGCTTATTGGGTTGGAAATGCGTTCCCCGTCTGACTAGGAATGCGGGGGGTGGGAGTCTGGCCCTACATGTTGGGCGGAGATTCGAAAGACTGAAGGACGGAATAGCCCAGTCTAGTTCACGTCTAGGCAGGGTACGAATCCAACTGGTAGTCTCCAATGGTAGCTCGAGTTGAGGTTCGAGTCCGGGCGACCCCATTTCTATACAGGCCGGAATGAATCCTGTCTGACCAACAGGGCTTAATTCAGAGGATTTGGAACCATATGACTAGATGTATCGACCCCACCGATGTTTAGCTCGTAACATCCACTATGTGATAGTGTTTGGTCTCTAGCGGGGTTCCCGCTCTGGACAGCTGCTCGGTGAGGAGGGTTACACCGACAAGTCTGCGTGCTTTCTCTGCTATTGATGCGTCCTTTCGCAACGCCTAATCCAAAGCAGAAGAGGGTTTCTTGTAGCCTCAACGCTTCTTGAGCGATTGCAAGGTCGCTCGGGCCTGTTCTTCGGTCAGCGGCTTTGTACGCAGGAGGGGCCTCCAACCCTTGTAGAGCGTGGTCCCAGGCTGCTGCATTCTTCCGCCTTCACTGAGCGAACCGGTGTCGATGGGGGCGAATCCTATATCCTCTGTCAGGCCCGAGACTATCCGTTTGGCATCTGCGTCGTCTCCAGCGACATAGATGACCCACCGGTCCTTCCCCGTCCTGAACGCCCCTCCCTTGAGGTCTTGGAAAGCCATCGTGTTGAATGCTTTCACCAGTCGAGCGCCCGGGAGAAGTCTAGCCACCTCCTCGCTGGAGGAACTTTCACCAAGCTCCATTATGGAGCCGAAGCTGGTATACGGGTTCATGGCGTCGATAACTACCTTGCCTGTGAACAGCTCCGCGTTTGGGAGGCTCTCTCTGTTCCTCCACGGGATCGCCAGAAGCAGGACGTCTCCGAATCTGGCCGCCTCCTCCAGCGTGCCCGCTTGGGCACTGTTGCCAACCTCTCTTGCGAGCTTCTGGAGGTCGTTCGGGTGTCTGGAGCTGAAGAAGACGACGTGCCCAGCACTTGCCCAATGTCTGCCGAGAGTGCTGCCGACGTGGCCTGAGCCCAGGATACCGATTTTCATTGTTATGAACAGGCCAGACCTGATTATTGACCGTTCTCTCGGTGTTCGTAGGTGAATCAGATGTACCTTAGAGCCAGGTCAGAACAAAACTAGCCTGGACTTGCGGTTGGGTTTAGATTTGCAAGGTAAACCATTTGGGACCGGGCGACCCCTTTCCAGAGGCTCGAGTCGTTCCCGCCCGCCATGTAGGGTTGGAAAGGTGTTCTCCGCCTAGCTGGTAATGCGGGGGGTGGGAATTCATGGGTTCGCGTTCAAACCTATTACATACGACAAGTGAGATAGTTTCCAAGCTCGGCTAGGATTAGCTACCAACTAGGTGCACATCCAAGAAGCGAAACCTGCCTAGTGCGTGTTAACCGAAGGTTTGGGTTAGGGCGACCCCATTGTCTATACACTCAGAATGGACTTCGTCTGGCGAAAAGAGCCTGAATCTGGCTATTCGGAACCATATGCATCGGGCCAGGACTGCGACCTCGGACGAATCATCGCCAGAACAGGTTTAACTCGATATTTGCCTTGGTAGGTGCGATTGGTGTCCAGCGGGATTCCTGCTCTCGACCAGATTCTAGGAACTGACGGGTATCCCGACGGGTCGGTGGTTCTCGTCGTCAGCCCGCCCGGAATTGCAAAGGAAGTCCTCGGATATTGGTTCACGCATGCCGGGTTGGTTCAGAACGACTTTTGCTTACACATCACCAAACTGTCTGTCAAAGATGTCCTGCGAGACGCCATGGTATTCGGGATCGATTACAGCGAGAGGGTCCCGCTGTGGATGGCCAGTTACGGGGGTCAGCTCAAGCTCGACGTCAACGACCTTGCGGGGCTCTCATTCAGCATCAAGGATGCTGTTGCTAAGAACGCGGAACGCAGACTGAGGATAGTAATTGACGCGCTTTCTCCTATCCTCTTGCTCAACCAACCGGAAGCGGTGTACAGGTTTCTCTCTCAGCTCTTCCTGGAACTCAAGCAGAGAGATGCCGTACTTCTTGCGACCCTGGAGGACGGAATGCATCCTCAGCAGGTTGTCGCGGCAATGGAACAGCTCTTCGACGGCGTGGTCGAGCTCAAACTCTTCGAGGAGGGGATGCAAGCGAAGCCACTCCTGAGAGTTCTGAAAATGAGGGGGTCACAGCCTCAGCCCGGTTACTTCAACTTCGCGTTTACTAGCCAAGGAATGGAGGTCAGCGCATTTGCCAAGTAGCAAGGTCGAGACGACCGTTATAGGAGTCGCCGTTCTATCGGGTCTCGTTGCCTGCGTCCTCGCAGCCGCGGGTTTTAGCGACCCACCGATAGGGTTCTCACCGCAGAACGATTATGTGGGTCCTTTCGTCGTGGCCATTTTCGTTCTCTGGTTCTACGCTGCCTACTGGGCTTTCGACATACGCAGAGCTCTGTCTGCTCCCTTGTTCCGGAATCAGGCCCTGGGAATGGGCCTCGTTGCTATAGGCTGGTTGGGATTCAATGCGTTCAACTCGTTTCCGCAGTCTGAGGTAGGAATCGTGGTTTTTGAAGAGACGGGGGCCGTGTTAGTCGCAATTGTGTTGACCCTCTACTGGATCGACGCTTCCATCCTTGCCGCTCAACACACTGATCCGTTGCAGAGGAACACCCTGAGGTGGAGGGAAGTCAGGTGGATACTATGGCCTTTCTTTGCATTCGTCACCGCACTTACCCTTCTCGTTTCCTTCGTTCCGTCACTGGTAGGATTGCAGCCCGTATGGAATGGCGCCGCTGGGATAGGAGCCATCGGCATCATAGTCGCCGTACTCGCGGCCGCCTTCGCTAGGTCTGTCATGAGGTCAAAGGACAGAACAATCAAGATGCACCTTAGATGGTTCGGTCTATCTCTAGCGGGATGGCTGGGGATTTTGACCATCTTCCCAATCGTCGCCACGAGCTTGGGCATAAGTTCTCTCAATGCTACGACAGCGTCTCAGGCGCTGGCCTACACTGCGTTCGCCTACTGCGTCTATAGGAGCGCCAAATCTCTTGCGCCCCTAGAACAGGTGCAGAGGTTGACGACCTAGAGGGAGAATGCATGGCATGACTTCGACGGGTGTGCAACCGCTCGACGCTCTTCTTGGCGATGGTTATCCCGACAAATCGGCAGTCCTCGTCGTTGGCCAAGGTCCGAGGATCCACAGTGATTGACCGGTCTACGCCTAGGGCTGCCCAGAGTGGTATCCTCGTAATTGGGGCCGGACTGGCGGGCCTCACCCTCGCCCTAGCGCTCGCGAGGAAGGGGATTAAGACCACAGTCATCGAGAAACAGACCGAGATAACGGCAAGCAAGTGGGCGATCCTACTGTACCCCATTGGCATGAAGATCTTCCAAGACCTCGGCGTCCTGGAGGAAATCAAAGAGCCTGGCGATGCCGCTGAAGGACTCCCAAGTCGACACCGCCGGAGGGAGGACCTTGGCAACAATTCACGCCGGCCTTCTGCTCAAGGACCTAGACTACTCTCTTGGCATAGGACCATCGGAAATCCGAATGGTTCTCAGGAAGCACGCGCTGGAGTCGGGGGTCGAGCTACTTGAGGGCGTGAAGTATCTAGGCGCAGTGAGGGACGCCGGGGGCGGGAGAGTAATCGGAGCGCGTTGCTCTCAGGACGGCACGGAATTCGCCCTCTCTTCTCGCCTTCTCGTGGGAGCCGACGGCTACAAATCCCACGTACGGGAGGACTTCGCCAGCCTCCCGGTGCTTACCCTCTTCGCCCTGAGATGCTCCAGGAACTCCCGGATGAGCTCCTTGTCCCCTTCTGAAAGAATCCCCGATTCATCCAGTCTTTTCAGAGAATTCCTTAGGGCGTAGCTGTAGTCGTAAACGTCGTCCGCCTCCTTGACCTTCTCCATCAGCTCAGTAAAACCAGGATTTGTCCCCATGGCCTAAGGTGCGGGGGGTGGGATTCGAACCCACGAACCCCTAAGGGACGGGGTCCTAAGCCCCGCGCCGTTGACCAGGCTGGGCGACCCCCGCAGCACGCTCACGCCTGCTCAGAAGACTATAACCGCTTGCCTAGGTTCCATCTCTACTGTTTGTGGTGCTCCTGTCGATCCTTAACCAGAGCACCAGAGAGATTCCAGCCGCCCCGGCAAAGAGTATCCCTCCCGCCAGGAAGATGCCCGAGATGCCCCCCGCTTGGTGTGCGAAACCGGCGATGAGCGTACCTGCAGCCGTGCCCGCGCTTAGCAGAATCCCATAGACACCCATCGCTGCCCCAACCGACTTCTTGTCCGCCCTGTCGCCTACCTTGGCCAGTATCGTCGGGACGAGAGCCGAGGTCAGGATCGCGAATATGCCAATCACAGGGAAGTTGCGCGTCACGTCCTTTATCCCCTCGGCGAAGGAGGCTCCCACGCTCAGAAGGAGGCCGCCCAGCCCTACGACGCCGAGTATCATCACCTTTTCCCTACCTACGCTGTCCGAAAGCGCCCCGAACCCAATCGACCCCAGACCTATCGCAGTCACCCCCACGAAGAGCAGGTTCGCCGTCGTCGAACCTGTGAAGCCGAGCGTGGCGAGCGCCCTCGGAAGGAAGAAGACCACTCCAATCAGCGTGGTTATCCCTAACCAGATGGGGAGGAGTGCCCTTGACTCTGGGTCGAGTGATCTGAGCGGACTTGTCAAGAACTGCCGCTCTCCCGCCTCGTGCAGGGGCTCCTTCAGAACCAGGATCGCGAGCACGAAGGACGCAGCGACCGTCAGACCAGTCACGAAGAATGAGAGACCTAGCCTGTCTGGGAAGGCCGCGTCCAGCCTGCCGCCCATGAGAATCCCGAAAGCGTAGCCTCCGATGTTCGCGAAGTCGAACGCGCCCATCCCTGCACCTCTGTTTCTCTCGCCCGTGAGGTCGGTGATCATGGCGAGAGAAGATATCGTGACACCCGCAGCGCCGACCCCCATAGCAGCGTGGATCGACGCTACGGCGTAGATGTTTCGGGTCAGTCCAATGCACGACATCAGCACCGCCATGTACCCCAGTGCGCTCACGAAAACCACCTTCCTTCCTCTCGTGTCGCAGACCCTTCCCATCGGGTAGGAGAACGCCGCCTCGAACGCGGGGTAAAGGGCCAGGGCAGCGGCGGTCGCCAGGTCCGACGCGTGGACGATGTAAAGAGGGAAGATGATTATGATGATTCCAAAAGCGAGCCTTGAGACGAACATCGCGACGTAGAGGACCACCAGGTCCCTCCGGGCAGCGGGGACGTTCAACCGGCGGCCGCCGTCGCCCTCGTCAGACTGCGCGAATCAGTGAGACTTCTTGTACTCAAGGCGCTTCTTCTCGACCTCCTTCATCTTCTTCACCTTGAGCGCGGCCTTCTTCGCGTCGAACTCTCCGAGG
>DASPVO010000035.1:0-39272 GCA_035622335.1 Nitrososphaerales archaeon | reverse complement strand
GGAGCCGGAGCATGAAGCTAGCGTGCGAACGAGGAGCGGAGTTCTTCCTAGAGAGGGAGCTCCACAAGCAAGGGGCTCGCTGGGAGCCGTGGTATCGGTTCCACTATCCTGTCCATTACTACTACGACATCTTGGTCGGGCTGGATTTCATGACAGCTCTGGGCTATGCTGATGACAAGAGGCTCGGGTTCGCGATTTCGCACCTAAAGGAAAAGAGAGGGGACGATGGTAGGTGGAACCTCGACGCCAACCGCCCAGAAGAATCGGCGGCTCTCACTGCCTGGAGGAAGGAGCATCCCAAGTCCAAGGATATGACATCGTATGCTCTTGAGGAAGCTGGGAAACCGAGCAAGATGATAACTTTGACGGCACTTAGTGTGTTGAAACGCGTCGACGAAGCAAACTAGGTTCTCGTCGCGAGCTTCACCGCGTGGACCCCAAGTTGTCTTGGTTCACTTTCGCTCATCACCGCGGATGCAGTAAACCTGGTATGCGAATCAATAAGACAGACACCGCGCACAGATGATGCTATGGAGGAAACCTACGTCGAGCTCCAAGACATTCCGGTGATGAGGGTCAAAGCAGACATGAAAGGAGATGGGCCACCCGCGGCGTTCGGTTTGTTGGAGTCCAAGCTCACGAGCCTCAGGGGTCGGAAGTTCTATGGTGTCTATCACAAGACACCAGAAGGAGAAGAGTATTTCGCATGTGTCGCCAAGACGGATGATGACAATCCCGACAAGGTGCAATTGGAGTCTGGAGTCATCACCGGCGGGAGTTTTGTCAGAAGGAAGGTCATGGATTGGAAGAAGGTGGTCAGTGACGGTCAACTTCCCAGACTCTTCAACGAGATGGTCATGAAGCACATCAACGAAGTGGACCCAGATCGGTTCTCGATAGAGTTCTATCGCAGCAGTGAGGAATTGCTGATCTTTCTTCCTGTGAAGACCGCTCTCGCATAGGACAATCGCGGCTACGGGGAGAGTACCTCGATGGCTTGACCTTCAGTCGATTTGACGGAAGTTCCCGGGCGTGTTCTTGCCACAATAGCGAGACCCATGCCCCGCCGACCGACGCCATACGATTGTTAGATTTATTTCATCATGTCTAGCGAGTCTCGTCGCACCATGGCGAACGCGGGATGGAGGATTAGGGTTTATCACGGATACGGTCGGATACTGTTAGAATTCGTCCTCGCCCTTGCGGTCCTTTCCATCATAGGGGCTTTTCTGTCAATCGAACATGCGTCCTTGGGCATCACAGACTTCTACGCAGGAGTCGCCAGACTCATCCTACTCCTTCTCGGCGTGCTGACGGTCCTGGCGTTGATCCAAGGACCCCTCAAGCACAGGATGCAGGCCAGAGGTGGGACCCACTTTGCGAGCGCGATATCATTCTTCGCTACACTCATCACTCTGGTGGCCGCGTTTCTCGCCTTTCTCGCTGTCATTTCGATTCCCGCCTCCACCTTTCTCGTAGCCGTCGGCGGGATTGGCATCGTGGTAGGGTTCGCAGTGTCGACGATAACTACCAACATCGTCTCGGGCGCGTTCATGCTCACGTCTTTCCCGATCAAGATTGGACAAAGAATCATCATCACCGTCAACAACCAGCCAGGCACCGTCACGGACGTCAGCACGCTCTTCATGACGGTGACGACCGACGCCGGGGCGAGGCTGATCATTCCAAATGCTGCGATATTCCAAGGGATGGCGTTCCTTCTCGACGTGGGCTCGAGGGAATCTGTGACGGCAGAGTCCGGGGAACTACTCGCAAAGCCAGGGGACAGGGTTGTCTCGACGCTCTATCCCCATCCGGCGACCGTCTCGGAGGTTACGAGAGCGACAACAAAGATAGTGACTGACGCTGGTGCGGTGCTCACCATACCCAATCAGGCGATCCTGAACGGCAGCTCTGGCCTCGTCAAACTAGAGCAAGGGAGCGCTGCCAACCTCCCCCTCGCCGTCGGGGACGAGGTCAGGCTCAGTTCTGGTGACTTCAGGGGGGAAGTGACGGAGATAGGACCATACTACTTCCGAGTCCGCGGAAAGGAAGAAGACGTGGTAGTCCCCATCTCGAGCCTGACGAGCGGTGGAATAATCATATTCAAGAAGAGAACGAGTCCGCCGGAGAGTCAGAAGCGCGCTTCTCGCACAAAGAGTGACTCGCAAGGATAAAATGGCAGCCTGACTCTAGGGTGTCCGCTTTGACAAAATTCGTTCTGGTACCCGGGGCCTGGCTTGGGGGCTGGGCATGGGGAAGGGTCGTCCCTCTTCTCGAAAAAAAAGGTCACTCTGCCGTCCCAGTGACTCTGACTGGGGAGGGCGACAGAGTCCATCTGGCATCGAAAGAGGTGGGTATCGAGACTGCGATTCAGGACGTCCTGAAAGTGATCAAGTACAGCGAGCTCGAGGACTTCGTCCTGGTGGGGCACAGTTTCGCCGGTAAAGTGGTAGCCGCTGTCGCAGACCGTGTCCCTGAGAAGGTCAGCGGACTTCTCTATCTCGATGCATTCCGCCCGCAGAAGGTGAGGACCCCACAAGGGGCTTTCGACCCTGCAGAGTTCGGACTGCGCCCGGGCGATTGGACTGTACCCTTGACAGAACAAGTCCTTGACAGCATAGGTAAGGACGTGAAGCGATCCGACAGGGAATGGATGCTGAGCATGTCGACGCCCTGGCCTACGAAACACGCGAGCGAGCCGATCAAGCTCTCGAAGAGATTTGACAAGGTCAAGAGCGCCTACATCTTCTGCACGGGCGGTGGGGACTCCGTCGATGACATTCTTGCGGGGAAGTGGGGAAGAGTCGATGGGCCCTACAAGATAATCGATTCCGGACACTTTCCCATGATAACGAAGCCAAAAGAGTTGGTCGAAGACATAGTAGGCCTCTCCGCCCAGCTGAAGTAGGGTAGGTTCGTCCTGAGATCTTCCGGAGACCATTTGTAGGTAGCTCTGGAGCGAAGCAAGCGCAAACCGTTAAATCGACTGAAGGCCGAACTTTCCTGCGTCGTTCTCGGTGCCAATCTACAAGAAGGAGCATGAGCAGGCTCTGAAAATCTACGCAGCAGAGCGCGCAGACCAATACGCCGACCTGCTGTCGGCGCTGGGGAAATTCTTGGAGTCCAGCGTCTTGCCTCTATCGACAAAGTTCGACTCGAAAGAACAAAAGATTACGGCGCCGAGGAAAGAGCTGCTCGCCAAAGGCATCTGCAGAATTGCCTATCCTGAACGGTACGGCGGTCTGGGGTTGCCATCGATGGTCTACATCATGGCGATGGAGCTGGCCGGAACTGCTGACGCCGGGATGGCAATGAGCATCGGCATACACAACACCGCGGCTGACGGGATATCGAGTTTCGGAAACGAGGAACAAAAGAAGTCATTTCTAGCACCGCTCATCTCGGGTGAAAAGCTAGGAGCGTTCGCCCTAACCGAGCCTACATCCGGTTCGGACGCCAGGGCGATTCATACCACGGCAAGGAAGACGGGTGGGCGATACGTCCTCAACGGCACCAAGATGTTCATCACGAACGCCGGTGAGGCGGATGTGTACTTCGTCTTCGCGACCACAGACTCGGGCCCGTCCAGCTTCCTGGTGGAGAAGGACACATCCGGCCTGATGATAGGGGAAGACCTGCCCAAACTGGGCATGAGAGGGTCTAGGACCGCCGAAGTCAGGCTGGTGGACTGCGAGATACCAGCTGAGAACCTCGTCGGGCAGGAGGGTAAGGGATTCGACTATGCGACCTCCATGCTGAACGGAAGCAGGATAGTGATGGGCTCGCTTTGCGTCGGGGTGGCGCAACTTGCATTCGAGAAAGCTACGGCGTACAGCAAGCAAAGGAAGGCATTTGGAAAGGAGATCTCAGACTTCCAGCTAATCAGGGAGAAGATAGCAGACATGAAGACCGGCATCACCGCTGGGAGGCTACTTTGTCTGTATGCGTCTAGGCTCAGGGACATGGGGGCGGACTATGCTTCTGAGGCTGCCCAGGCCAAAGTCTTCGCGACCGAGATGTCTCAGAGAGTCTGCGACGAAGCAATACAGATACTAGGGGGATACGGCTACACGAACGAAGACGTCCACCGCCACTGGAGAGATGCGAGGCTCCTCACCATAGGCGAAGGAACGTCGGAGGTCCTGCGGCTCATCATAGCGAGCAGAGAGCTAGCGAAGTCTGTCTAGGCTCAGTCTCCCTCTTCGAGAGTGCGCCTCACCGCGACGTCGTCCGCCTGTTCGAAAGTGTCATAGAATTCGCCGATCGCCACCATGCCTTCAGGGACGCTAAGGCATACGATCTTGTCCGAGAACTCTGACAGTTCACGGACAGCTTCGGGTGAGGCGACTGGCGCTGCGATGACCACATTGGAAGCCTTCATCGTCCTAGCGGACATTGCGGCTGCCTTCATGGTCGACCCTGTGGCGATGCCGTCGTCGACTATTATCACCGTCTTTCCAGCGATCTCTAGGCGTGGCCTCGTTCCCCTGTAGACCTTCACTCTTCTCTCGATCTCTTCGAGCTCCTTCGACGCCTCAGCTTTGACATATCTCTCGGAGACCTGCAAGAGGTCCGCGAGTCTTCGGTCGACCACTATCTCGCCCTCCTGCGTGACCGCACCGACCGCGAGTTCCGGGTCCCCAGGAGCGCCAATCTTCCTCGTCACTATTATGTCCAACTCCAATCCCAGTGCACGTGCGACTTCTCTTGCGACGAAGACGCCGCCCCTAGGAATGGCCAAGACCACCACACCAGAATCAGCTTTGAAGTCAGCGAGTGCAGCGCTGAGCAATCTTCCCGCCTCCGCCCTGTCTCGGAATCTCATCGCACTTCTGAGAGTCGCGTCCCGAGGGTGCGTGCTTCTTAAGGAGCCCCGGAAAATGTAGAAGGCAACCGGAACATTTTGAGGTCCCTACAGCTCCAACATCCGGTAGAGGCGTTGAAGCGAGCGCGCCCTATCAGCTGAATTTCAATCCTCGCCGGATGCTGCCCTACCCAGAGACTCGAGCTTCTGCAGGGCGACTGGGTAAGGGATGTTGTCGAAGCCCGCGAACGTTTCAAACCCGCAGTCGGTCCCGCCCAGGACGTTCTCCTCGCCTATGATGCTTCCCGTCTGCTCAAGCCTGTTCCTTATCGTTGCCGGGGACTCGACAATCGGAGTCTTCACGTCGATTACACCGATTGCAAACTTTAGGTTCTTGGGCCAAGAGTGTTCGCGCACGAAGTCGCGCAGGGCTAGAACGTCGCCCTCGTGCCGGGGGTTTGCGAACTCGCCGACGATGGTCCCGACCTTGAGCCTCGCTAGCTCTGGCACGATCTTCGAGAAGTCTGCGTCCTTGCTGTGCGAACCGTTCCAGTTTCCGTAGCAATAGTGGACTCGAATCCTCTCTGAGGGGAGCCCGGCGACCGACTCGTTTATCGCATCAACGTGCTCGGGCAGAGCCGTGTAGAAGTCGACGTCCCAGTCCCCCGCCGTCCTCTTGGCCATCGCCAGGTCGGGTGCATCTATCTGCAGGTCAACTCCGTCCACCGAAAGTATTGCCCGGTACTCCTTCTTCTGCTCCTTCTCGACCGCATCGAGATACTCGGAGTGGTCTCTGTAGACCTCCTTGTTGATTCCGAAGAAGAGAGTCGTTACCCCAGGAGATGCGGACGGCAGGAAGATCCTCTTGGCCCCTTCTTCCTTTGCAAGCCTGACCGCGTCCTTCGCCTCGGCTACGGCGGCGGCTTCACCGTGATATGACAGCTTATCGACAATCTTTGGAAGCGCGAAGGCTTGCGCCAGAACCGGGTCGTTGAACGAGGCGAGGAGGCCAGGGTTAGATTCTTGAAATTCTTGTATAAGCTCCCCAGGCATGGGGACGGGAACCCTGTTCTTGATGTCGAAACCGTGGTACCGGCTCGGAAGATAGGAGGTGTAGCCGGACTTGCGCTGCTCTCCGTTGCTGACCCAAGATAGACCGAACGCACTCCCATTAGGGTGAACCTGGTCCCTTATCGCACGACGCTCCGCGACTTCAACCTCCACCCTGTGTTCGCTCGAAATCTCTCCAGAAGGGGAACTCGGAAGAAGCTTCGAGATCTCTGGAGTCCTGAACCAACTTCCGGTCTGCGTGGACCCGTACTTGGCCATAGGGGTGGGGCGGAAAATTGATGCGTATAAAGTAATATTCGCGGAGATATTTTAGGAGTCTAGGAATAACTCTGGGAAGAGAAGGCATGGCAGATTAGGAAAATCGCCAGGGAAGGCGCTACGGCTCTAGGACTTGACAACGCCGGCCACCCGCCTCATGTAAGAATGAAAGTGAACAGGTAAACCAAGAGACCCAGGGCGGCCTGCAAGAGGATCACGGTCAGGACGTACTTTGACAGGCGCTTGTGTATGGAGTACAGCTCCTTCCTTCGCCCGAAGACTAGCATCCCCAATCCGAGGGCAGTCTGGACGATGATGAGTGAGCCTGCGACGAAGAAGTTTGCAAAGTGGAAGTATATCACCGGAGGGAAGGCCGAGGACCCACCCGAAATCGAGACCTCGTAGAGGGCTATGGGGACAGCGATAGCGAAGAGAGAGATGGCCATGATGCCGACCACGTAGTGGGCCGTGAAGTAATGGTGCGTCCTAGTCTTGAGCAGGTATGAAGTGACCACGAGGAGAACGAAGACAGCTATGATGGCCGGATGATACATGAGAGGCTTGATCAATGAAACTGCGTTGATGATTCGAGGTCGTCAAGAGATAAATATTCGCAGGGAGCCGTTTGATCGTCCTTTTGCACTCCCTAGAGCGCTTCACTGTGAGGGACGTGCTCGACCAAGCGCCTTCGACCATGTATTCCGTCAACGGGAGCGAACCCATAATCCTAGCCGGGGTGCACCTCTCCTCGTTGGAGGTGGAGGCCGTGGCATCTCTAACCCGGACAAACGGGGTTAACGGCATAATCCTCGGTTACTGCGTTCTCAGGCTGATCAACGCCAAGAACCTCTGGACTGTCTTTTACAGGACAAAGGTCGCCGATGTGAGGATTCCTGTCCTGAAGACCACTCCGGACGAAAACCTTCTGAAGACTGTCAGACGGATCAAACGAAAGGGATGGGGGTACGCAGTAGTGATCGACTCCGGGGGGAAGCCGAGCAACATCCTGGGGCTGCTGGACCTCGCATCCTTCTACGCGAAGTCGGGCGTGGCCACCGAACTCTCTAACCAGCTCGTGGGCAAGAGGGCATCGACACCCCTCTATTCCATCCGAGAGGAAGTGACCGTCCAAGGAGCGATTAGGACCATGTTAGCGAAGCATGCCAGGAGACTCTTCGTGAAAGAGTCATCGTCGGTACTCTCCGACCGCGGAATCATAAAGTGGCTGCTCTCGCCCCCGACCTTGGCAGGGCTGAGGGATTCACCCGAGTCGGTCCTGAAGACGCAGATAGGATCGATAGGCGAAGTTCTCCACAGACCTTCATTCGTCGAGCCTGGGACCAATGGGGAGACCGCTTTGAAACTCGCACTAGAGAACGACGCTCACTGTGTTATCACGCAGGACAAGAGGCAGATTCTTACCCCCTGGGACCTGACAGTAAGGCTCCAGGCACTATAGGGGAAGTCAAACTTCAGAAACTCCGCGGTGCTCGACTGGATGTTGGTCCGTGCGTATTGCTACCACGAGCTCGTGGTAGAGCTTGTGCTTGCGTCAGTCGTGATTCCGGGTGGTACTGTCTGTCCGGTATAGTCCCCAATCGCATAACTCGAGTAGGGCTGGTTAAGCTCGTCTGACCCCGCTCCCGGAGTCCCTGTCTCCCCATACTGGTACACGATGTTGCCTCCTTCGTTGATTATGATTATCCTGTCATTCGTCGTGTCGGTTATCATCGTTTCACCGTTTGCCAGTCGGACCGCGTTGGAGGGGTATGACGTCGCCGCCGTCCACTGGGAGGATGAATTTCCGGTACTGTACTGCCACACGACCGAGCCCTGGCTGGATATCTCGACTATCCGCGAGTGTCCCGAGTCCACGATCAAGGTGTCGTTGTTTGGAAGGCGGCTCGCGAATGCGGTCGTGTTCAGTCCAGTGCTGTACTGCCAGACAAGGTCGCCAGAGCGGTTAACGTCGATCACCCTGTTGTTGCCCTGGTCTGCTATCAGGAAATCTCCGTTGGGGAGCTGTTGGACGGCATTCGGACTGTTGAGCTCTCCTGGCCCCGAAGTGGGGCCATAAGACCAGTCTACCTGACGGGTTGTATAGTTCACCTCAATTACTCGATTGTTGCCCTGATCCACTATCACTACGTCTTTGTTGGGAATTTGGATGGCGAAGACAGGTACATCCAACAGACCAGGTCCAGAGCCGTTCACACCTGCCTGCCCGTACTGCCACACTATGTCCCCTTGCTGATTGACGATAATTACCCGGTTGTCCTGACAGGGTGGGAAGGGTGATCCCGGCGGGATGCCCGAGCCCGCCATCAGCGTCAAGCCGTCTGCGAGTCTCTCAGCATCGTTCGGTCCGATTATCGATCCAGGGCCTGGGTTGCATAACGATCCGTTTCCGGAGCCGAAACTCCAGACGACTTGGTTGGTCTGCGGGTCGACTTCGATGACCCTGTTATTGAACTGGTCAGCGATGAGGAGGTTCCCCGGCGTGTTGAAAGGGCCTCCGTTTGGGAGAGTGTTTGTGGTCGAAGCAGTAGCCTTGCCAGATGCTGCTGCCGAATAGGCATAGTAAGTGGCTCCAGCGGACATGGCCACGATGTACATCACGAACGCGGCATTGAGAACCGGAGTCCAACTGAAGGTTGCGCGCCTCAACCAACTCACTCCCTTTCAATCAGCACGTGAACAGGGCGGAATGTGGCCACCAAGCATAGCTTCCTTTGGAAGTTCATTCCAGTGGTATAATACCCTGGTTGATGAGCGATAGTTATTCACAATACATGTTTGTAATCTGAATTCCTGGTAGTCATGGATTCTCCCATCATCCTATCATCGTCTTGCGAGGATCATGAGTCATCGCATGTGATTGGACTCAGATGGGGGCACCAGGGGTACAAAGATGAACTGCAAGCTGATGTTTGGCGCTAATTGGCTTGCTTTGCCCGATCCAAGGATAAACTGTTCAGCCATTGGGTTCGTACAGTCTGCCAGCCTTTCTGAAGACCTCCACTATCCGGTGGTCCTTCCTCGCCCGCTCTAGCAGAGGATTGTATCTGACATTAGAAGCGGGCAGAGTGTGATCCCCTGCGGCCCTAAACATGTATTCGAAGAATTTGTCCAAGTCTCCAAGTGTGAGGTAGATGAAACCTGCGTATGAGGAATTTGCCCATCCCGCTCCCCTACCGTAGTCCAGCTTGTCAATCATCTCATGGGCGGTCTTCTCGTCGCCCGTCAGGGCGGACAAGAGGCCTCGATTGAGGTAGGTGACCTGCAGGTTCGGGCCTATCCTCTCCATCTCGCTCACCGCATTTGCTGCCTGAGCATAGTCCCCCTTGCTTGCGTAGTAGTCAAACATGTAACGCAGGGTGCCATAGCGGTTGAGATGAATTGTCTTCTTCGAGTGGTCAAGTAGCTGTTCTTCCCTGCCCGCGAAAAGATAGTATTGACCGAGATACCGAATAACATCGGGGTCCAGAGGGTCGAGCTGGTAAGCCTTCTCGCAAGAATTGACCATCTCGGAAGTGTCGCCAGCTGCGGCTGATGCATGAGCAAGCTCCAGATAGGCGTCGGCCAAACTTGGGTTTAGTTCTATCGCCTTCCTGAGCTCTTCCACACACTTGCTGTGCTCATCTGCCATGAACATAATTTCGGCCTGTGCGTAGTGGGCTTCAGCTAGGTCGGGGTCGATTTCCAGTGCCTTGTGGGATGCATCTCGCCCCTTGTCTATTGCCTCCTGAAAAGAAACGTGACCTTCGGTGGCGAGTATCTCGTAGCCAGTAGCAATTCCAACGTATGCCCTGGCAAATCTTGGATCTCTGGTTAGCGCCTGCTGGAAGAAGGCCAACGCATTTCGAAGTGGCCCCTCCTCTAGCTGATTGAGCAGTTGTTTCCCTTGAAGAAAGTCTGTGTAGGCCATCGTGTCTGCTGTTGCTTTCTTCTCGATAGCCTGTCTTTCGGAGTCCAGAAGCTTGACCTTCAGCTCCCCTGCTACCCTCTCGGCTATGTCGCTCTGCACCGCAAATATGTCGTCAAGATCCTTGTCGTAGTGTGACGACCAGAGATGCTTTTCGGTATTGGCGTTGATCAGCTGGGCAGTGACTCTTATCCTGTTTCCCACCTTTCTCACGCTCCCTTCGACGAGAGCACCTGCCTTCAGCTCCCTCCCTATCTGCGACGCGCTCTTCTTCTCGCCCTTGTAGTTCATGATGGAAGTCCTGGAGATCACTCCGAGCTCCCTGACCTGGCAGAGCCTGTCAATCACCTCCTCGGTGAGCCCGTCCGCGAAGTACTCGTCGTTCGGATCAGGGCTCATGCTCGCGAATGGGAGGACCGCGACTGTCCTAGAGTCCAATCCCTGAACCGAATCCGACTCCATACTTTCCCAGGGCATCAACACTTTGTAGACTTCGACGGGGAAGCTCACTCCCTTCATGGCACGCGGCTCTAGCCTTACCATCTCAAGAGGTATCTTGTTCCTCACCTGACCGTACACCTGGTCAGAGACACAGATCCCTTCTGGTTCGGCGAGGGGCTGAAGTCTGGAGGCTATGTTCACTGCATCTCCCAGGATGTCGTCCCCAGAGCGGACAACATCGCCTAGATGGACTCCTATTCTAAGCGTGATCTTCCACTGGTCTCTTGAGGAGGTGTTGTAGTCGTGCAGGAATCGCTGGATTTCCACAGCGCAGTTGGTGGCATCCAGAGCACTCTCAAACTCCACCAAAAAAGAGTCGCCCATTACTTTGATTTCCTTCCCATGGAACTTCGGGAAGAAGGGCCTGAGCAGGCGATTGTGTCTATCAAGAACCTCCAAAGACTGCGATTCATTGGACTGGGTCAGAGCGGTGTACCCGACCATGTCGGTGAACATTATGGCGACCAGCCTCCGCTGCCCCTGGAACAAGCTCTACGCGGATTTCACGATGCCTTACGATAAATCCGTTGTGGGACTACATTTTGGGAAGGTGCAAGAGCCAGCCTCAGGCGTCTAGCAGCGCTGACAAGGTTTATGCGGGGGGATCCGATTCTGCTTTCGCGCATGCCTATCCGCTTATCCAAGAGAGCCGCACTGATGGTGATCGACGTCCAGGACGGACTCGACGAGCCGATTTGGGGGAAGAGGAATAACCCGAACATGGAACAGAACATCGCGAAGCTGCTGGACGGCTGGAGGAAGTCCGGACGCCCTGTAATTCACGTCAAGCATGACTCGAAACTTCCACATTCGCCTCTGCGCCCTAGGTCACCGGGGAACAAGATCAAGGACGCCGTCCGCCCGGTTAAGGGGGAGCCGGTCGTGTCGAAGAGGGTGAACAGCGCTTTCATCGGGACCAGTCTGGAGAGAGATTTGAGGAGGAGAAGGATTCACACTCTGATCATGACGGGCCTAGTTACAGACCACTGCGTCTCCACGACAGCAAGGATGGCTGGTAACCTAGGGTTCGACACAATCGTGGTCTCTGACGCTACCGCGACCTTCGATCGGGTAGGTCACGATGGGAAAAAGTACGCCGCAGAGGAGATCCACAACACCGCTTTGGCCAGCCTGAAGGACGAGTTCGCTCAGATACTGGAAACCGAAACCATTCTAGATAATCTCTGAGAGCAAGAAGATGAACTGCACGAAGATTTGGTGGGCCGGGGCGGATTTGAACCACCGACCTTCGCCGTCTTCTGCACGCGAGTGTCAGAGCGACGTCCTAGACCGAGCTAGACGACCGGCCCAACCTGCCCACCGATTTGAGGCCCGGATTTATCCTTAACAAGAACTCCTCCATCAGTGTCTCGTTCTTGACCATGGTGAAGGGTCGCCATGGACAGAACAACATGGGGCGGCCCAGAGAACATACCGCTGAGGACCGCGCTTTCGGTTCGACAATGGTCGAGAGAACCCTGCCCTCTCTTCGCTTCGATTAAATATCCACAGAATGACGACGGCGTGAAATGGACGAGAGCTCAGAGATACACGGATTCTACAAGATGAGCGTCGACGAGAGACTTCGTTTGATAAAGAGGATGGCAGGTCTCACGGACGAAGAGGAGCAGACGCTCTCAAACACGGGGGGCCTCCCCAAAGAGGTCGCCAACCGGATGATCGAGAACGTGATAGGTGGTATCACGATTCCGATGGGGGTAGCCGTGAACTTCAAGGTAAACGGGAAAGACTACCTCGTCCCGATGGCCCTAGAGGAACCATCGGTCGTGGCCGCCGCGAGCAACGCGGCGGGGATGGCCAGGGTCAAGGGGGGATTCACGGTCTCGAACACAGGGCCCGTGATGATCGGGCAGATTCAGGTCGTGGGACTCGAAGACCCTCACGGCGCGAAGATGAGGTTGCTCACGCACAGGGATGAGATTCTCAAGAAGGCGAACGAGCAGGACCCCATGCTAGTCTCGCTCGGAGGGGGGGCAAAGGACCTCTCAGCCAAGGTGGTCAGCTCGATAAGGGGGCCGATGCTCATCGCAGAGCTCATCGTGAACACCGGGGACGCGATGGGCGCCAACGCAGTGAACACGATGGCTGAGGCAGTCACCCCGATGGTGGAAGAGTGGACCGGTGGGCGCGTTCTCCTGAGGATAATCTCGAACCTGGCAGACAAGAGACTGGTGCGCGCATCGGCGGTCTTCGAAAAGGAGGCGATCGGCGGTGCGGAGGCTGTCGAGGGCGTGGTGAACGCCTACGCGTTCGCCGACGCAGACCCCTACAGGTGCGCCACGCACAACAAGGGGATAATGAACGGGGTGATCGCTGTCGCCATCGCGTGCGGACAGGACGTCAGGGCTCTCGAAGCCGGAGCGCACAGCTACGCTTCAAGGGGAGGGCGGTACAAGCCTCTGACCACCTGGGAGAAGAACGCCGATGGGGACCTCGTCGGCACGCTGGAGATGCCGATGGCGGTGGGACTCGTGGGAGGAGCCGCTCGGACGCACCCGGCGGCGAAGGCCGCGGTGAAGATTCTTGGTGTGAAGACGGCCACGGAGCTGGCCGAAGTCATGGCGGCGGTTGGCCTCGCGCAGAACTTTGCGGCGCTCAGGGCATTGGCGACCGAGGGAATCCAGAGAGGCCACATGAGGCTCCACGCCAGGAACGTGGCCGCGGGAGCCGGCGCGACTGGCGACATGGTCGACCTGGTGGCCAACAGAATGATAGAAGAGAAGAAGATAAGGGCCGACAGGGCGAAAGAGATCCTCGTGGAGCTAGGACAGAAGTAGTTCGGTCAGGCCGTGCCGTACGCGGTCCTCTTGACCGCTGTTCCCTTGTGCCCCTTGAATCGCTCCTCCTCCATCACGCCGGCTCTTTCGTGGTAGCCGTACATCTCCCAGTATCCGTCGACGTAACCTTGGATGAACTCGATTCTGTTCACCCACTTCGCACTCTTCCAGGCGTACAGGTTTGGAAAGAACGGTCTCGCTGGGAAGCCCTGCTCAGCGGTGAGGGGCTTGCCGTTCAACCTGAAGGCCAGAATGGCGTCCTCTGCTAGGGCGTCTTCGATAGGCACTGGTGCCGTGTATCCGTCCGCGCAATGAAACATCACCCATCTCGCCTCCGCCTTCACCCCGGCACCCTCTGCCAGTGTCCTGATGGGGACCCCGTCCCACTCGCAGTCCTTTATCGACCATCGGGTCACGCAGTGGAACGACCTAACAAGGTGAGAGAGGCCGCCGTCCACCAGCTCACCATACGTGTACACTCGGGGCCTTTCGACGAGGCCGTCAACCGAGAGCCTCCAATCTTTCGAATCAATCCTGGGTATCCCGAGCGCGGCGTAGATAACGAATTTCTTTCCCCAGACCTGCCCCGGGGGAAGTTCCTCAGTGACGGCCATTTTCCACTCCCATCGCGTGCAGGAACCTCTTGAAGTCTTCCTCGGTCACCCACTCGACCTTGAGGTAGTCGGCGATCTTTTCATCGCTCAACCCGATTCTTCTTGCCTCTGCTATGGTCACGCGGTACGCCTCGACCTCAGTTGGTCTGTCGACGTAACTGTAGGTCCTGTCGAAGAGCTCCCGCCCGTCCATGAGCTGCCGTATGTGCACGAGCTCGTGCACCACGTCCAGGTAGATGTAGTCCTCCTGTCCCTCTCTGAGGTAGTTCCTGTTGACTACGATTGTACCCCTCTCGGGGTCGATGTGCAAGTATCCTCTGGTCTCGATGACATCGACCTTGAGGTCGCGAAGTATTCGTTCGGTCGATTCTCCGAAAGTGTCATGCACGGCGCCCACTCTTTCGAAACCTTGAAACACGCTCTGGAACGACATCGTCCCTTCTGGGCAACTCCGGAGTATATCCACGCCCAAGCTCTTCAACTGTTCACCCCGGTCGATTCCTCTTCCCAAAGACCGCCTTGATGTATCTTCTTGCATAGCCCCTGGCCAGGTAGAACCCTTCAACCCCGTCTGAGAGAAAAGTCTGAAGGACCACCGATCGCCCTTCTGCGGCTCCCGTGCGCGCCGCTTGGCCGAGAAGCGTCCCAGCAACACCTCTCCCTCTGAACTCAGGAAGGGTGCCCACGCAATAAACTCCCAGGACGTTCTTGGTTCTGTGCAACGCGAGCGCTCCCGCCAACCTGCCATCGACCGTTGCCTCTAGAAACGAGGACTCGTGCGAACCCACAGCGGACTTGACCACATTCGTGACTCCTCTGATCTGGGAGTCGTCGCCGTAAAAAGACTGGGAGTAGACTCGTGCCCAGCCTTCTTCCCCCCCTGGTTCCACCCAAGTGATGACCGCCTTCTGTTCAGTCAGGACGTTGGGAGAGCCGAGGACGAGGACGGACATCCGGTCCAAGACCAGGTATCCGCGCGAATTGAGGTCACCGACGAGAACGGCGCACGACTCCGGGACGAGGAAGAAGGGTTCGAGCGCGAATCCGGAGAATCCCTTCTCTATCTGGTCTATAGTGCTGAGCTCGACATCGCACCCCATCAGAACCGCACGATTGAAGAAAAACTCTGGGAACGAGGTCGAGTGCATTAGGTATGAGTCCGCACCGTAGAGCTGGACGTTGGCCCATCTGGACCACCAGTCCAGTTCGTTGAGCTCCAACTGAACTTGGCTAGGCTCTTCCAAGAAGATCAAGACCGAGGACGCGGGACGCCGCCACCAGTCCTGGCACGTCCGGGGAGCCCGACTCGAGCTCGTCGGAAATCCACTTCTCCGCCCTGGGAGTGTCGAGGTCGTCGTTCATTGCGCGGGCGAAGCCTCGCGGCAGGGCGCCCTCGTCCGAGGAGCGTAGCCGGGAGGCCCTGGTTCGCAATCTGCGATAGGCGCGTATGGACTTCTCCAGTCCCGAGAGGTCCATGTCCTTGCGGTAGTGGCTCGACAGGAGGAAGTATCTGAGCTCCGAGGCGGAGCAGGACTTCAGCAGGTCGTTGACGTTGCGGACGTTCCCGACAGACTTCGACATCTTCTCCCCCGCTTCGTTCACAAGTCTTGTGTGGACCCAGTATCTCACCATCGGGACTTTGCCCGACAGCGACTCGCCCTGGGCTATCTCTGCTTCGTGGTGAGGATAGATCAGCTCATACCCACCCCCGTGGATGTCATAGGTGAACCCGAGGGTAGACTCAGTCACAGCAGTGTCCTGGATGTGCCAGCCCGGAGACCCGAACCCCCAAGGGCTTGCAAACCTTCCTTCGACGAGGGTCTCCGGACGCCAGAGCGAGAAGTCGAGAAGACCCCTCTTCCTAGTAGAGAGCTCGAGAGGCCTGAGTGCCAGTTCGGCCTTCGACTGATGGGAGAGCCTTCCGAACCGAGGGAAGGTGGAAGCGTCAAAGTAGACCCACCCGTCGACGGCGTAGGCGTGCCCCTTAGAGAGGAGCTTTTCGATCTGTCTTATCATCTTCTCAACGTACCCCGAGACTCTGTGGTAGCTCGTGACCGAGTCTATTCCCATGCTCAGCATGTCGTACAGGAAGAGTCTCTCGTAACGTCTCGCGAGTACGAAGGGCTCTTCGTGCTCCAGCCTCGCAGCACTCGTGACGCTCGCATCGATATCCGTGATGTTCATGACGAAGTTCACTTTGTATCCGAGATGAGAGAGGTACTTCGCAAGAACGTCATAGAGGACATAGTTTCTGGCGTGCCCCATGTGCATCCTTCCCTGGACCGTGGGCCCGCAGACGAACATGCTCACCCTGCGCGGATGCAGGGGCTTGAAGGGGACCTTCCTCCCCTTGAGCGTGTCAAAGATTGTGAGCGCCTCTGCCAAGGTTCGCCCTCTCGTCCGGGTCGCTTATGTTAGTCTTTTTGAATGAGTGGCAAGAAAGAGCGTGAGAGTGTTCTTCGAGAAGCGACTGAAGACCATCCGGGAGCTCCTACGCGAAGTCGAGACTTTGGACGCCGACGCGGGGATCAGGATATTGGGGAGCTTTGACGGGAAGAACTGTTTCGTCTTCGTGTCTCGCACTCCTCGGGGATACGCGGCTATGGTCTACGCTCGAAAGAAATCGAGTCCGGGCCATCCGGGAAGGCGTGTAGCCTCAGTAGAGTTCGACGGCGAACGAGAAACTGAGGGCTTCATCAAACAGATCGCTGGAGAGCCCGTTCGGGCGTTCGTCTACTGACACGAGCGATTAATTAGGAAGCGACGCACCAGGTTCGGACGTGAACGACCTGAAGGCGATACACGTAGTCTACGCCGAGTGGTGCCCGCACTGCGTACCGACGACAGTCGAACCGATGAAGACGGCTGCGAAGGAACTTGGCGTGGAGTACGTTCCCCACGACATAGATACGAGCGAAGTCAAGACCGCGGACGAGCTGGTGAAGAAGTTCGGGGACTGGTCTCCGGACTACATCATCCCACAGGTCTTCTTGGAGTTCGAAGACGGGAGCTTCAAACACGTGCTGACCGGCTACTCAGAGGGGGTTCCCTACACCAAGAGGGCCGTCGAAACATTTCTTGCGAGCCGGCTCTATCGCGACCTGAAATCATCGAGAGCGAACTAGGACGAGTGCGAAGCGCGGCAGTCCGCGCAAAGAGTCTCCTTCGCAGAATACGGCTGTTTGAAGACCGAACCGCAGTTCGCGCACGCGAAGATAGCTACTCTGTCGGCCGCTTCTGACTTTGTCCTGCGGTAGTTCTGCGTCCAGTAGGCCGCTTTGAAGACGGGGACCTCGCCTCCGTCCTCCATCCCCAGGTCCCACGTGTACCTCGATGCAGTCCTGACATCCTCGTCTTTCACGCCGTCTTCGGCTCCCAACGCTTCGGTCACGAATCTCTTCAAAGACTGCGAGCCGTCCTCCGTGCCATATGCGATGACCCGGGATAGATAGCCCGAAGGGCACGCCATGCCCACGATGGTCGTCTCGCCTTCCCTGAGTGTCTTCATCTTGGCCATCTGATCACAGTGCCCGTGACACCTTTGAGGTTCACTGAACTTCGCCCTGACCACTTCCATTACGCTCATGGCGAGATGTGGGCGCCGCTCACATTTGAACCATTGGGTCTCGGAGGGCGCTCAATTCAAATAAGCAGTGCGGGCGCGCGATGGTAACTTGGACATCTGGAGAAGGGTCGGCCTGGTACTCTCCATCGTCGGGCTAGCCGACGCCGTCTACCTTCTTTCTGACTCCCTCTTTCCGAAATTCGTGAAGGTCGTCTGCCCATCGTCCGGGATAATCGACTGCGGGGCGGTCACGAGCAGCCCATTCAGCAGGATCGACCACATACCCGTCGCACTCTTGGGGACGCTCTTCTTCGTCTCGATGATAGCAATCATACTCATAGACAAGCCTTCCTTCTACCTGTTGATGATCCCCATCTGGATCTCGGGGGTGGCCTTCGCGTGCTATCTCATAATAGCCGAGCTCTTCTTTATCCATGCCATCTGCCCGTACTGCACGCTCGCCCACGTGCTTGCCATCTCGATCGGGCTACCAGTCTTCAAGCTCGCGCTCGGTTCAGAATGATAAGAGACGGTTGAGATCAGGGGGGTAATCGCCGAGTTGCCGCAGACAGAAGCGGGTTGGCTCCCATCCACGCTGCAGATCACCGCGGTTATCGTGTTCGTTGCCGCCTGCACCTGATCTGAGAGTTCGGTGTTTGAACCTATCTGCTGTATTATCTGGGTCCAGTTGAGCCCCGTGAAGAGGGACGGCACGTAGAAGGGACCAGAGATGACGTACTTGTTGGCGAAGTTGATGTACGGATAACCTGAACCATAGTCCGCAAACACGCCGGTATAGTTCGAGGGCACGGTCTGCAGGGGTTCTTCGTTTCTGTCGACCTGCTCAAACGACTGGAAGTAGAAGTAGGGGCTTGTGTACTTTGCGGTGAGGAAGGTGAAGGTGTACGTGTTCGGGAACACGTCTGTCGCTGAAGACTGCATGAACTCTAGTCCGGTGAGATTGCCAAAGCGCATGAGGGACAGTATCAGGGGCCATCTTTGGAACCCGCAGTAGGGGCAATATTCCCCTCCGATGTAGACGATTATCGGCTTCCCATTCTCGGTGTATGTCACTCCACCAGAATTCTTCGCGTTGTTCTGCACTCCCGCATTGGCCTGGTTGGTCGCACCACCGCTCATCAAAGTAGGGTCTGTGTAGCTGTACGTGCTCTTTGAGAGGCTCTCCAGACTGGAGTAGATCTGGGACGTGACGGGCTTGTTTATCAGGCTTGACGATGTTGGATTAATGATGCTGCCGAGCACGAAGGCGCTCACGATGACGACCACTATCGCGACGGCTGCTATGCTAAGGAGGAGAATCCTTCTGTTTCTCTGGCGCCTCTTCATAGCGGCCCTCAAAGCGAAGCAGGGCCGCCCACGTCGGGCATATACATTTTTTGGGGTGAAGAGAACACCGCAACGGTCAGACGTCTGGACCTGATGTTACGAAAAGTGGAGCCAGAGCCCCAGCCGGCACGGACGATAGGGTCATAGTTCTTCCGCATCTGGACGAAAGAGGCTCTTGCCTCCGAGAGAGTCGCCAATCTTTAGCAGGCGGCCGAATTCCCGCTCGAGAAACACCTTCTGTCTCTGCCCATATTGCACCAGGTATCCGTCCTTCACGGTCGCAAAGAACAGGGGGGCGGCGACGATCAGGGGAGAGAACAGCAAAGACGCACGGACCGCGAGCGCAGCCAGTTCGGAAGCACCCATCGACGGGACGAGCTTGAGCAGGACGTCGACAGGAGGAAATTGAGAGGGCGCGATGAGCGCAAGCGTCATGCTTCCGCAGAACAAGCCCAAGCCCACGGCCAGGATCGACCACCTTCGCCTCACCGACCTGCTGATCCTCGTGATCTCCCCGTAAGGCACGGACACGATTGACCTGCCTTCCTTCGCGGAAGACACTATCAGCCTCGTCGTCGTCACCACGACCCTCTTGCCTCCCTGGACCCTTGCCTCTATCAGCTTCTCCCTCGCTTCTGGCTGAACACTAAATCCGCCCTCCATGTAGAGCCTAGAGTTCAATCGTCTAGAAAGTGATGCGATGAGGCTGGACAGCGTCATTTGAGACGAGGTCTGGAGTGCGCCCTTCGACAACCTCTTCCTCAGTTTCGGATTCCTTGCCAGCCGTGTTATCGCTGCTGCAGCCCCGTCGATGTCGTCCGGACCTCTGACAACTAAGCCGTTGACCTCGTCATGGACTATCCACGACTGGCCACCCACACCTGATGTGACTACCGGGACTCCCCCGTACATGAACTCGAGCTGAGCGATTCCGAGCGCCTCGCTCCTGCTCAGATTGATGTTGGCAAACGACTTCTTGATCAGCCCGACCTTCTCACCATCCGAGATTTCCCCCAGGAGCGTCACGTTCCCGACCCCTTCGGCCGCGGCCTTGACCTTCTCTGCGTAGTCTCCATCCATTCTTCCCGCGATTGCGAAGTGTACCCCTTCTCCGGACTCGAAGCGCCTGGCGACATCGACGACCGACAGGACGTTCTTCCTCTCCTCCACCGTCCCCAGGAATGTCACGAGTTTGGCGGACGCGGGAAGACGCGGGTCGGGAGGGGTCTCCGCCTCCGCAAAGGCTTCGTCGTCGATACCACCTGGCATGAGGATGCACTTGCTCTCATCCGCACCGAGCTCCTTCATCTGACTTCTTTCTATCGGAGTCGTGACCAGGACGAAGTCGGCCTGCTGGAGAATATCCTTCAGGCTCACGGCGTTCCAAGTCTCCCTGAAAGTCCTCTCCTCGAGGGTGTATCTCTCGTCGCTCGCCTCCTGGAAGTGACTCATGTGGCAGAGAAGGATTGGAGGGTTGTAGGCGCCCTTGTCGTTCATCTGCCTGTTCCAGACGACGAACTTCGTCGCGTCCTCCGGACCGTTCCACAAGGTCGAGTGCGTGATGAGAACGTTCAGCTTCAGATCGGAAACGATCTGAGACAGGACCCCCACAAAGTTCCTGAAGAGTATCCTACGGGGAGGCCAGCTTGCAATCTCGCTGCCCACTCGGAGCACTGGGATATCGAGCCTCTCGTCGAACGTGTGCACGTACCCTCCTCGCTTCGCAACTTCTTCGTCAGAGACGACGGGTTCCCAGTCGTGATAGACGCTGGTTATGAGGTAAGCGTCATGGCCCAGTCGGTTGAACTCGCGTACCATCCTCTCTGCGACGAGTTCTTGGCCCTTTGAGTAACTCGTCTCGTACATGATGACCCCGACACGCATCGTCATGAGCTCGCCTCCACAAGGGAGAGATGCGGGAGCCGGTCGTTGAACTCGAGACCGTTGTCGACGAGGGAGCCGAGGAAATCCCCGAGTTTGTCCCTCATGACGTAATAGCGGCAGTCGAGCTTGGGCATCCTACTGCCTGACAAGACTCCTATGCTCACCTCGGACAATCTGAACGCGGGGTTATCAGCCTCGGAATCGCCTAAGAAGACCACTCCTCCGTCCACACCCAGGGCAAATTGTAGATGCTGCACTGCTGCTCCCTTCCCACCGTTGGCAGGTATGACGTCAAACCGCAGATAAAAGGGGTCGTGTAGGACTTGGAATCCTAGCGCTCGTATCCTGCAAATGTTAGATTCGATTTCTGCCTTGCTCGGGGACCTAGACCTTTTCCATTCGACGCACAGGCCGCAGAGCTCGCCGGTGGACGCCCTCTTGTACTCGACGCTAGCCCCACCAGGCAATCCCCTTACAGTGCGCAACACACCAGAGAAATCGGGAAGGGGTCGGAGGAGCGTTGTCTTTCCGTTCTTCAACACCGTCTCGATCCCGTAGACGCAAGACCAAGCGTCGGCGAAGGGAGTCCTGCTACGCACAAAGCCATAGTCCTTCGCCGTGACCACCGCCACCGGTATCAAGCTGTGAACCCGTGATAGCGTCCTCGCCAGCCTCTCAGGCACCTTGGAATTGGCCCTTGAAACCCGGAGAGGGGCCAGGGTCCCGTCGTAATCGCAGAACAACGCGCGAACCATCAATCGAGAATGTGACCTCTATAGCGACTTTAGGTTCGGTTGCGACTCAACTATTTTTGCGTAGAGTTTTGGATGGCCATTCTCTCTCTAACAATTTAGTGAGAAAGAGATAGGTCACGCGCCAACGCAACGCGAGTGTGAAAAAAGGACGCGACCAGTGCCAGGCAGCTATGTCGAAAGCTCTTCTCCAGTCTTGTTGTCCTTGATTCGAATAGCTTGGTAGGGACACGATTGAGCCGCCCTGAGAAGGGCTTCGCTGTCCAATTCGCCCTCTGGGACCTCCCTCATCCCCAGCGGTTCCCCGCTTCTCCGCCAAGAGCCTTGCATGGAAGTGTCGAATGCGAACATTTCTGGGAGCACGGCCACGCAGCTCATCGCTCCCAAACACTTGTCCTGATCAACCATGACCACGAGATCCCTGCCGTCAGATGTCTGAACTAGCATCTCCCCACGTCGCTGGAGGCCGTCCAAGGTAGACGAAATCAATCGAAGGACCACGTCCGAGTAGTTCTCGCCCTGCTTCCGTGCCTTCGATAGTCTTGCATATGCGAGCCGGCTGACCTTCACATCTACTTCTCCGGGTTCGTCAGCTTTCATTCGTTCAGCCTCTCCACCGTGTTCATCATCTCTGAAGAGCTTGCCTACTAGATATGTTGAGTGACGGTTCTCAACATCGGGAACAAGCGAGGATAGAGTTTGACCGCGGTCAACGGATTAATGCGGCTGTCGGGCCACCCGCCCAACTTTCATGCCACTCCACCACTGGTGAGAGGGATTTAACTAGGGTCAGGACTCGAAGAAGGGAGAACGAGGAAGCCTGCTCAATGAACGAGATTGAAGTCGTTAAAGGCAGAAGCCTAAGGGCAGGGGACTCGACCAAAGGAATTGTCAGAGAGAGAGCTTTCGAGGGAGATAGAGTACTGTTTGCTCGTTCCCAGATTGCGGGTGGGGTCGAGTCTGGTTGGCATCACCATGGACAGAGGGAAGTGTACGGCTTCATCCTGGCAGGCAGGCTTCGTTTTGACTTCGGGGTAGAGGGGAGAATCTCCGTCGAGGCAGGTGCCGGTGACTTCTTCCACATTCCGATCGGCCTCGTCCATCGAGACGTGAACCCTGATCCGAAAGTTGCTGCGATTGTCGTGAACATCTTCCTCGGACAAGGACCTCCTGTAGTGAACGTGTGAGGCAGAATGGCTCAGTGGGTCAGGGGTCCCACACCCTCGACCATCTTCGCGACTTTGTCCAGAAACATGGGATACCTGGGGTCTTCTCTCGCCTTGGAAAAGAGCGGACAATACATCACGTACCAGTATCTGATGGTGTGCTGGTCTGTAGCTCTGTTGACGTAGGCAAAGTAAGAGTCCAGGTCGTTAAGGGCGTGATGTACGAAGGCGATGTCGTTGAGGCTGGTCGCGCCAATCCATTCCTTTTCGATCGCCGCTATAGAGGCGATCGCACCGTCCCTGTCGCCCGTGATTCCGGCCATGTACCCTTTCATCCAAGTCACCCATCGGTGAGTGGGCTCGAGGTTCTCAGCCTTTGAATAGAGGTCTTTGGCCATCGCGACGTCCCCCTTTGCAAGGTAATACTCGGTCATGCTCCTGTAAGTCGCGGCTGGGGCGAGTTGGGACGTCTTTTCCCAGTGTTGGAGCGCGTCGTGGTCTCTCCCCAAGAAGAAGTAGAACTGACCCAGCCTCTCGACGTAGATTGGCCTCACCGGGTCTAGCCGGTAACACTTCTCAAGGAGTTGGATTCCTTGTTCACTGCCCAGACTTATGAACGCTATACTGGACAGCGTGAAGTATGCATCGGGATCGCTGGGATTCAGCTCGATAGCCCTCTTGGCCTCGGTTCTGCTTGCACTGATGTTGTCTTCCTGCCAATAGACCAGCGCAAGGATAGCGTGCGCCTCGGCCAGCTCGGGGTCGAGCACCAGCGCCTTCTTCACTGAGAGCTCTGCCTTGGGGGCGGCCTGCTCGTAGGGCTCGTACCCGTCATTGACGAGTGCCCAATAACCTTCAGCCACGCCGGCGTGGGCCTTGGCGAACGAAGGGTCAACCCCTATCGCCTTCTCGAAAACAGCGATCGCCTGTCTCAATGAGTGTTCCGTCCTTTCTCTTATCAGCTCTTTCCCGCGCAGGTAGTAGGTGTAGGCCTCTGGGTTATCCGTCGGCCGTTTCTCAATCACCCGCTTCTCATCCTCTACGAGCCTGACCCTGAGCTCCATCGCGACTTTCTCGGCTATCTCAGACTGAATCGCAAAAACGTCCTCAAGTTGCCGGTCGTAATTCTGCGCCCAGAGGTGCCCTTCCGTCGCGGTATCTATCAGCTGAGCGGTGACCCTCACCCTGCTGCCGGCCTTTCTGACGCTGCCCTCTATCAGAGTACCTGCGCTCAGCTCCTTGCCGACCTCCGATGCGCCCTTCTGGGATCCCTTGTACTTCATGACAGAGGTCCTTGCGATGACGGTAAGCTGTCTCACCCCCGAAAGAGACGTGATTAGCTCCTCCGTCATGCCGTCGGCGAAGTATCCCTCCTCGGGATCAGAGCTCAGGTTTGCGAATGGGAGAACCGCGATGCGCTTCCTGTCCAAGAGCCGGGAGATCGTGTCTTCTTCTTCCCAGGGCATGACCATCCTGAAGACCTCTAGCGGCTCGGCAACGTTCTTCAGGCTTCTGGGACCGATTGACGACAGCCGCAGGTCAGTCTTGTTTTGAACATGGTCGTACGCCTGCCGCGAAAGACAAACTCCTCCGTCGTTGGCCAGGGGTTCTATCCTTGAGGCTATGTTGACGGCGTCCCCCGATATGTCGCCGTTCTCTTCGACAACCTCCCCCACATGGACGCCGATTCTGAGGTGTATTCTTTTGTCCGTTCCTAGAGAAAGGTTGAACTCCTTGATCGCCCTCTGGATGTCGTAGGCGCATCTCAGCGCGTCTATCGCGTTGGGAAACTCCACCATGAAAGCGTCCCCCATGGTTTTGACTTCCCTGCCGTGATGTCTATTCAGGATGGGCCTGACAAGCTTCCGTTGCTCGTCTACGATCGCTAAGGAGAGAGATTCGTTCTTTTGCCCAAGAGCCGTGTATCCGACCATGTCAGTGAACATGATAGCCGCCAGCCTTCTCATCCCTTCAGACAAACTTCAAGTCACGAACAAGACACACCGTTATTATGTTTCGCCCGTTAGGTAAGCGTTCAATCCGGCGCAGGCAACATTCAGCCCGGTCTCCCTTCCTCATTCTCACGTAGACAACCGGGAAATCACGCATTGCTACGTCATCCACTTTAGTTTCAACCCCCAAGGACTGAAGCGTCATTTACGGAAATACCCCCGGCATCTTTTTATACCCCTATATCGGATAGTCGATATCTGATATAAGATATCGTGATATCATATGGATAACAACACACAGGATGCTGAAAACGGAAAGCACGGTTCAAGACGCGAGAGACTCCAGAAGAAGCTAGAGCGGATGCACCAGCGCCATCAACTACAGCACTTCCAACGTATGCAGTACGGGCAACGCGGATTCCTGCGCCCGCAAATCATCGAACTCTTCGAGGAGCAGCCCATGAACGGGGTCGACATTATGAACAAACTGCAGGAGATGAGCCACGGCTGGTACAGACCGAGCCCCGGCTCGGTCTACCCATTGCTCGAGCAGCTCGAGAGAGAAGGGGTCATAGTGAAGAATCAGGAGGGCAAGTTCCAGCTCACCCCTGAGTTTGCCAAGAATTCGGGAGTCGGCGATGATGTGGCGAGTGCCCTCTCGGCGATGGAGAGCAACGCCTCGTACCTCGAGGACCTGCAGAGGGGAGACGCCGCGAGCCTTGAGAAGTGCGCGGAGAGGATAGAGAGGCTCTCGAAGAGGCTTGAGGCCCTCAAGGGCGAGAAGTCGGTGAGGAGTCAGACATGATGCAGCAGTCAGTCCAAGGCCAAAGGTCACAGCAGGGAGACCTCGCGGTCGAAGCCCGAGGTCTCGTCAAGCTGTTCGGCGATAACAGGGCCGTCGACGGAGTCGATCTCTTGATACCCATCGGATGCATCTACGCCCTGCTGGGGCCGAACGGTGCAGGAAAGACGACAATCATCAACATGCTCACCACGCTTCTCAAGCCCGACGGCGGAAGCGCCAAGATATTCGGGCACGATGTAGCGAGCGAGACTCAGGTGGTCCGTCAGCTCATCAGCGTGACGGGCCAGAGCGCGGCAGTAGACGAGAGGCTCTCGGCGACGGAGAACCTGACCATCTTCGGGATGCTCCTCGGCCTCAGCAGGTCGCAGGCGAACAAAAGAGCCGCGGAGCTCCTAACAGAGTTCGGGCTCGAGGACGCAGCCAATCGGACGCTCGACAAATTCTCGGGAGGTATGCGCCGACGGCTCGACCTTGCTTCGAGTCTCATCATCCAGGCACCCCTGATCTTCCTCGACGAGCCCACGACTGGGCTCGATCCGCGCACCCGGGTCCAGATGTGGGAGTCGATCAGGCGGATGGTCGCTACAGGTTCGACGATTTTGCTGACCACGCAGTACCTCGACGAGGCAGATCAGCTCGCGGACAGGATAGCTGTCATGGACCACGGTCGTGTCGTCGCTGAGGGGACGCCACGGGAGCTCAAGTCCACCGTGGGAAGGGCGACGCTGAACCTCAGGCTCGCGAACGAGAAGGACGCGCCGGAGGCGGCGCGAATCGCGGAGGAGGTGCTGCATGTAAAGGCCTCCCAGCCCGAGGGACAGCTCGTGACCGCTCCGATGTCTGACCCTGACAAAGTGACAGACCTCCTTGTCGCCCTACGAAATGCGAAGATCCACCTAGCGACCGTCAGCGTGCAAGACCCGACCCTCGACGAGGTCTTTCTAGCCCTGACCGGGGACGGAAAGGAACACCCCGATGGAGGGAACGACGCATGAGTTCTCAGATAGTCCCGGGAGCCGAGAGGAAGCTGAAGAACCGGGTGACGATTCAAACTACCATAAGCAATTCAATGACGATGGCCTATCGAAGCCTGCTTCTGATCCGCAGGACGCCACAGCAGCTGTTCGACGTGACCATCCAGCCCATCCTCTTCACGTTGATGTTCGCATTTCTATTCGGAGGGGCGATCTCGGGGAGCGTGTCGGGCTACCTACCCATAATCATCCCGGGAATCCTAGCCCAGACCGCGCTGACTGCGTCGATGGCGACAGGCGTCCAACTCCGCGAGGACATGGACAAGGGGGTCTTCTACCGTTTCAAGTCGATGCCTATCGCGCGCATGGCGACTCTCACGGGACCGCTGGTGGCGGACATACTCCGCTACTCCATCGCTACCGGGCTCACGTTCGTCATGGGCTACCTGCTCGGATTCAGGTGGATAAGCGCCGACGCTGCGTTCATCGCTGGACTCCTCGCTGTCTTCTCGGCCTGGTGCGTCAGCTGGGTCTTCGCCCTACTAGGCGTCCTAATGAAGACGGCGCAGGCAGTCCAGGGGATCTCGGCGTCTATCTTGTTCCCACTCGGCTTTCTCTCGGGCGCCTTCGTCCCGACGAAGACGCTCCCGTGGTGGCTCCAAGACTTTGTCAACGTCAACCCTCTGACCTACGTGGTGAGTGCGGTACGGCAGCTCTTCGACCAAGGAACCATCGGGAACGACTTTTGGCTTTCGCTCATTGGCTCGATAGTCATCGTGCTCGTGTTCGCCCCGCTGACCTTGAGGGCGTTCTTGCGCAAGGCATAGGCTCGGGGGAAATAAGAGCTGAAGCCTTCTTGTACGCTGCCTCTCGTATTTTTAGCGGATAGGACCGCGTAGGCATCCTCGCTTCTAGAGGCGCTGCGAGAGATTGATGTGCGCGGACTCCGCAACCTGAACCTTAAGTTCGAATCAGTTGACCCCTCCGAGTGTTGGAGCGTTGTTTGTTCGGAACCGGAGGTAGTGTGCTTGGTAACGAGCTGGGATAGTTTCTTCATGGCAGAGGCTGGTGCGTCAGCCGCGCTAGCTGGCCTGATCTTCGTAGGAGTTTCCATAAACATGGCAAAGATTCTGTCGTATCCCAGACTGGCCCAGAGAGCAGCGCAAGCAATCACCGTCCTCTTGGTGGCCCTGATAGTCTCCACACTCTACCTTGTACCTGGGCAGCCCTTTCAAATTCTTGGGGTAGAGATACTCGCTGTGGGAAGCGTGGCATGGGCGACCAACTCTAGGATTGACATAATGAGCCTCAGGAAGGTCGATGAGGAACACAGGACCCCCAACATGTTCAACATCTTTCTGAGTCAGGCGGCATCAATACCTTACGTGGTGGCTGGGGCGACGACCATAGCTTTTGGAGGGGATGGGCTATACTGGCTTGTCCCAGCGGTGGTGCTCTCCTTCGTCAAAGCCATCACGGATGCCTGGGTACTTCTGGTGGAGATCAACCGCTGAATCCAGCGTGGATTCAGGAATCCTGAGTCCCGCATTCCTTTGATAAGGCCCCTCGAGACGATTGGGATGCAACGCACGGAGAATGGTTCCGGATTCAGTAGGCTCGTGCCAGATTCATAAGTGTGTGAAAAATGGTTAGCGGAAAGTGGGCTGTTGGCGGATTGTGACTTCTCTAACTTCAAAACCGCTCTCTCCTGAGACTTGGTCTGACTTCGCTAGACTCGTGGAGAAGCACAATGGAATCTTCGGCGGATGCTGGTGCATATCCTTCCACCTCGACCCAGAAGGCGGAAAGGTACCTTCCAAGAAATATCGCTCTATGAAGGAAGAACGAGTTCGGAATGGGAAGGCACACGCAGCGCTTGTCTTTGACGGCCATTACGCGGTCGGCTGGTGCCAATTCGGTCCCACAGAGGAACTTCCCAATATCCGGAGCCGAAGGGCCTACGAAGAGCAAGCAAGGGAGCTCCCCGATTGGCGCATCACATGCTTCTTCGTCGACCGAGAGCGCCGGGGGAATGGGATTGCGACCTTAGCCCTCCGCGAGGCCTTGAAGATGATCGCCCAACTCGGTGGCGGAACGGTCGAGGCGTACCCTGAGGACTACACTGGTCAGAACGTGTCATCTTCGTTCCTCTGCAGCGGGACTCTCGGGATGTTCGAGAAAGCTGGGTTCCGAAAGACCCGGAAGATCGCGATGCACAGGTGGGTCGTGGTCAAGAGGGTTCCTAGAGGAGGGAAATAGGACTCGGGGGATAGTACACTTGTTTTACGTCAGACGTGCTGGTCGAACAGGATTTCGTTTCCATCTGGGTCGATGACGACGAACCCAGCCGGCCCGCTCTCGGTCGTCAACCCGGCTTCTTCCTTGGTCTCGACTCCTTCATTCTTCAGCCTCCTGTGTATTTCACGTACGTCGGTGAAGTGCGAGAGGGGCCTGCCGAGTTTCCCGCCGGGATTGAAGCAGAGAGTGTTCTTTTCGAACATACCTTGAAAGATGCCAATTTCGACATCGCCATTCTTCATGACGAGCCAGTTCTTGTTTGACGGGTCAGAAGAGAAAGCGGTGAATCCGAGCTTCTCGTAGAATTTTTTTGAGGCTTCGAGGTCTTTGACGGCTAGCAGTATCGAAAAAGGGCCCAAGTCCAATGGTCGGTGCCAACCTAAGTGACTGGATTCTCTATAAAAATTCTCCGAGCCCCTATCGACGTGATTAGGGATCTGCGCGAATATGGGAGTGCTCACTCTTCGGAAACACTGATGGGAAGGCCTTTCGCCGTCCTGTTGAATAAACTCCGAAGGGCTTTATTGAAGGGCTACTCTCTGTTGGACGTTGTCCTTGGGTGAAAGGAGGCTTGCTGCAATCATGTTCACCGACCTCGTGGGCTACACGGCTCTATCCCAGAGGGATGAGTCACTCGCCCTCAAGCTCCTTGATCAGCACCGGTCGCTCATTCGTCCAATCTTCCCTAGGCACAAGGGGCGTGAGATCAAGACCATCGGGGACGCATTCCTAGTCCAGTTCGAGAGCGCGCTCGAGGCCGTGGAGTGCGCAGTGGAGATGCAGGAAGCCATCCACAATCAGACGGGGCCGTCCGCAGGCGCGTTGGAGATGAAGGTAGGGATCCACGTCGGCGATGTAGTTCAGAGCGGTCAGGACGTATACGGCGACGCAGTCAACATCGCATCCAGGATAGAGCCGCTGGCGAAGGGTGGGGAGATCTGCATCTCGGAGCAGGTCTACGACCAGGTGAGGAACAAGGTCCCGTTCAAGCTCTTGAAGCTGGCCCCTCACGAGCTGAAGAACGTGGCCGTACCGATAGACGTTTACAGGGTTGAGCTCCCGTGGGAGTCGCCCTTGAATAGCTCGAGGCCCTCCAACCTCCCCGCCGACAGGGTGGCGGTGCTCCCCTTCGTGAGCATGAGCCTCGACCCGCAGGACGAGCTCTTCGCTGACGGCCTGACCGAGGAGCTGATAGGCAGTCTCGCCTTGGTGAAGGGCCTCAAGGTGATTGCGAGGACGTCGGTAATGAACTACAAGAAGGAGAAGAAGAGCGTCTCCGAGATTGGTAAGGAGCTCGGGGTCGGCACGGTCGTCGAGGGGAGCGTCAGAAAGGCTGGCAACAGAATCAGGGTCGCTGTTCAGGTCATCGACGTGAACACCGAGGAGCACCTCTGGGCCGAGAAGTACGACAGGGACTTGGACGACATCTTCGCCATTCAAAGCGACATCGCGGATAGCGTTGCAAAGTCAGTGCCGGTTAGTCTCCCGGCGACGAGGATCCCAGTCCCAGTGCCAAAGCATACCGCGGACATCCAGGCATACACTAGCTTCCTCCAAGGTCAGGCGCTGATGTATGAGCTCGAAGAGGAGCCTCTGAGGCAATCCTTGAGTTTCTTCCAGACGGCCATCGAGCGCGACCCATCCCTCTCGAGGGCATACGCGGGCATCGCCAGGTGCTACATCCAGATGGGCACGTCAGGACTCATCCCTTGGTCCGACGCGCTCGCGCGAGGGAAGACGGCTGTGAAGAGGGCCCTCGAGATCAGCCCCGATCTTGCAGAGGCGCACTGTTTGCTTTCTGAGTTGTTTTTCATGGCCGACGACCCGCTCCCAGCCCAGGAAATGGAGGCGCGGAGGGGCTTGGAACTGAATCCAAACATTGCTGATGCCTACGTGGTACTGGGTTCTATCGAAGCACAGAAGGGCAATCTGGGGAGCTACGTCGCGAACTCCGAGATGGCCTATCAGCTGGACCCGCTTTCTCCCCGCACAATAAGGCGTCTTGGACTTGCCTACTTCTACGCTGGCAGGGATCAGGAGGCACTCGAGCACTGGAGGAAGACTCTCCACCTTTCCCCAGTCGACAGCTACCGTCAGATGGCAGACTACTACGCCTCTAAGGGGGACCTTGAGAAGGCGGAGGAGATGACGAATAACCTTGAGAGGATCGCACCGAACAACGAGTTCACCCACCTGTCTCGCGGATACATCGCAGCTCTCAAGGGAGACAGGGCTCAGGCGATGGAGATGATCGCGAAGCTGGACGCGACCCACGAACAAGGGTACGTCAGGTCGATCTTCGCGGGGTACATCTACCTAAAGCTGGGAGACGTGGACAGGTTCTTCGAATACATGGCTTTCTCCACAAAGGGCCACTACCTCCCCGCGACCGACCTCATGTACTCACCCGACTTCCTCAAAGTCAGGGGCGACCCGCGCTTCAAGCAGCTCCTCAATTCAGTCGGCCTCGACCTGCCCCCTCAGCAGAAAGCGTAGTATTCATTCGGAGAGTTCTGTCTGCTCTCTAGATCTCTCGAAAGAGAGGCTTAGGTGCCCGAAAGCCGGTTCTTGAAGCCAGTGGGGTTCAAATCTCCGCAGTGGTGAGCCTGCGTCAATGGCAAGAAAAATGGAGCTCCCGGGTTTCCCTGGCAGCGCTACGGGGTGGCACCCGCCACCACTGGTTGGTCAAGTGGTGTTGGTGACCACATGCAATGAAGACGGTACGACGAACATCGCCCCGAAGTGTTGGGCGTCCATGGTCGCTTCCAGTCCCCCGCACCTCGCATTCAACTGCAATCGAGAGCACTGGACAGCGCGGAACGTCCTGCGCAGCCGGGAGTTTGTCGTAAACATACCTGGGGTCGAGCTCGTGGAAAGAGTCTGGCGAGTTAGCCAACTCCCGCATCCGCGTTCAGTGGAGAGCGCAGGCTTTACCCCGTTGCCGGCGAAACGGGTCAAACCTCCCCTGGTCTCCGAGTGTCGAGCTCACTTGGAGTGCACCTTGGTCGGACACAAGGACTTCGGACAGGAGGTATGGCTCCTGGGAAGAGTACTCGCGGCCTCCTCGGATGCGAAAGTGGCAAGGGCGAAAGACCCGTTCGCGGTCATACGCTCGTTCGTCTACCTAGAACCCGGGACATTCGGAATAATCGGTGGGGCGAATCGATTCGGGTCCCGAAGGTAAGGATTTGTACGAAATCAGGAACGCGGTCGCCGGGAATCTCAATTTAGGTTCAAATCGGCCTGAAATCTGGAAAGGCCAGTAGAGCGGGTTGAGCGAATCCGATGTAGACGACTCATTCGAACCTTTCGTCCCCGAAGAGGCGGGGGGAACCCATCGCCCCCCTCTGCCCACAACAGCTCCTGACCTTCCCATCTACTCCATACTCGACTCCATCGACTTCTCGGAGCACTTTGTCCTCCTGGGGGAGGTGGGGACCGGGAAGAGCACGGTGGTCCCGACTTACGAATTTGAGAAGTTTAGGAAGAGACGTGACATAATCATCCGCGAACCGTCGAGAGCTTCATGCAACGCCCTCTACTACTCGCTGCAGGCGTTGCATCCCGAGGTCAAGGAGCACCTAGCCATCATAACGAAGGACACTAAAGTCAACGTCGAGGGTAAGATCAAGATCGTGACGGACGGAGTCCTGATCAGGATGCTGGCCGACCGCTCGGTCACCGAGACCTCGATCTATTTCGACGAAAGCCACCAGATGTCATCCCAGTTAGAGCTCTGCATGTCCCTGGCGAAGAAGGACGAAGGGACGGCGAAGAACATGTTCAGGGTCATGAGCGCCACCATAGACCCCAGGGAGTTCCTCACCTTCATGGGGATCTCAAGGCTCTACTCAGTCAGCGGTAGGAGGTACCCCGTGAACGTCGAGGTGGAGCTCGTCAACGACCTGGACGCGATGTTCGACACCTTGTCAAGGTACCTCCACACTCAGCCCAGGGACGAATCATGGCTGGTCTTTCTCCCTACGAGGCGCCTGGTCGAGAAGTACGCGGCGAGCTACGGCGGTGTCTACGTCCACGGCGGGCTGGAGGGGTCCGAGGTCAACAGAATCCAGCAGAGGGCTGAGCTGGACAGGAACCTGAAGATCTTCGCCACCAACGTCATCGCTTCGTCCGTGAACATCTATGTGGACAACGTCCTGATATTCAACGACGCAATCAACAGCAAGGACAGGCTGGGCCAAAAGACGCTCAAGTATGGCCCGCTGGACAACAACTCCCTCCTCCAGATGATGGGGCGCATCGGCCGCTTCAAGCCCGGCCGGGCGGTAATCACGACCAGCTCGCCCATCCCGAAGAAGATAGACCCAACCCCTGTCCGAAAGTCCCTTGAAACCGAGACCCCCTTCGACCTCGTGCTCCTGATGTCGAAGTATGGCCTCGACCTCACCAGGTTGGAGTTCATGTCGAGGGTGAACCACAGCGAAATAAAGTTCGCCGAAGACTGGCTGGCCGACATAGGGGCCATCGAACTCCGCCCCCACAAGATAACAAGGAAGGGGCTCCTCATGAGCGAGATTCCATATGAACCCGACTTCGCTCACATGATTTCTGAAGCGCTGATCTCCAGTGACTACCAGACGGCGCGGTTCCTGCTGGCGTGCGGGTCCTTCGGGGACTCGCTCAACCACGCCTACAAGACTGACTTCGAGCCCTTGGCCCGGCAGTTCCTTTACAAATTCGACATGTCCAACGAGCTCAACATCAAGGCGCACCTCCTGAAGGAGTACTCAGAAGACTCGGACGGCTCTTTCAAAGCGAGGATGGCGGCCAACGGCATCTTCCCCCGCTTCGTCGAAGAGGCCTGGAAGAACTACGAGTCTGCCAGAGATTCGTTGAACGACCTCCTCGTCGCCTCGAAGTCGAAGCCCATTCGGGGAGATGTCGTCGTCGACCCGGATCTCGACCGGCTTGAAGCTTCCCTCTCGGGGTGCTTGTCTTTCGAAAGACATGATTTTTACGAGAAGGGGAACTACGATTTGAGAAGCATGATCATCGAAGACCGATTCTATGCGAGGAGCGTGACTATCAACTTCCGAAAGATACTATTCGATGTCGTCGCCCTCCGTCGAAGAAAGCGCCACCATGTCAATCGCAGGATCTAAAAACCGCTTGCGCTGCCTGAAGTTTCACCTTAGTTTCAAATCCCAACAGGAACCTCGATTTTTGACTCGTCTCATGTAAAGAGTGTGCGGTCGCCGCAACCTGAACTATAAGTTCAGATTACACACTGAATTATCGACGCGGCTCGGCCTACTCTACTTGGCATCGATGTAGACTAAGCCTTGCTTCATGACAAAGTTAGGGCGCTGCGTTGTCTCGATATCGGCCAGCGGATTTCCTGGAACCGCGACAATATCAGCAGATTTCCCGGCCTCGAGAGTCCCGGTTTGTTTAGCAATGCCCAGCAAGTCGGCTCCGCTGGCCGTACCCGCAATTAATGCCTGCGCTGGTGTCATACCATTCTTGGTTAGGAGCCAAAACTCCACGGCGTTCTTGCCGTGTGGCCCGACAGCCGCGTCTGTACCCATTGCGATGGGTACTCCGATCTTCACTGCGTGCTGGACCACCTGATCGACATGTGCCGACGCCGCGCGGGCCTTCACCGCGATTGCCTCCGGGAACTTGTCGAGGCTCTTTCCCCTCCAATGTCCGGTCGAGAGCGTGGGAACGAGATACACGTGTCGCCGCTTCATCTCCAACAGTGTATCGTCCTGCAAGAAACTTCCATGCTCGATGGAATCCACGCCGGCTGCTAATGCCATCTTCGCTGCACGGTCCCCGTGGCAGTGGGTCGCCACCTTGCGATTCCAGGAATGGGCCTCGGAGACAATGGTATCCATCTCTTCCTGGGTTAACTGTACATTATCCACGGGATCGGAAAGCGAGAGGACGCCCCCAGATGCCATGAACTTGATAAGGTCTGCGCCGTACTTGATTTGATAGCGCACTGAGGCGCGGCATTCTTCAACGCCATTGCAAATCCCCTGGATAACGCCAAGGGGCGAGATTAACTGGGGAGGGTACGGTCTCTGATCAGCGTGGCCTCCGGTCGAACCTATCGCGTAGTTTGCCACGAACATGTTCGGCCCGGGAATCCTACCTGCCCTGATGGCGTTTCGCAGTCCGAGAGCCACGTAGTCGCTCGAACCCAAGTCGCGAACGGTGGTGACGCCAGCTTCCAGGGTTATCCTGGCATAATGCGCTGCACGGAGCGCTTTCTCCGTCGGGAATCGCAGCTTATCCTCGAAGGAATCCTTGTACAGATCATCGCTCAATTCACCCTCAAGATGTACGTGGGCATCGATGAAACCTGGAAGCAAGGTGGATTCGCCAAGGTCTATGACCTGCGCGTCGGCGGGAATGACTGCGTCGCCCCCCACGGAACGAATATTCCTCCCGACGACGACGATTACCCCTTTCTCTGCCAATCTGCCAGAGACCGAATCAAAGAGATGGGCAGCCTTCAGCACAACGGATCCTGGCCCACCTTCAGTACCATCCGCTTTGGTAGATGATGGCAAGAGAGAATCTAATGTCGCTAGAAGGAAGTTAACCCAAGTGGTCTCTTAAGCTCATCGTACCCAATTCTAGGTGGAAGCGAGAAATGTTGGGCGAGTTTTTCGTTCCACTGGCCATCTCAAGTGCCGAATTGATGTTGAGAGAAGAGATTTGGTGTGCGGTCGCCGGGATTTGAACCCGGGTTTCTGGTCTGTATAGATTACCAGCGTGGCAGGCTTCCACGTCCCTATTGGGACTTGATGTCCTGGACCAGGCTGTCCTCGATCAAGATCTAGACGACGACCGCTCAAGAAGGCCGAGCTGCTTTAGAGGATAAAAGCTTGGTGATTCTATCCCACCCGCGTACCCAAGGGCATCTCCTTGTCTGGAAGGAGAAGTGACACACTGACTTCGTCGAAAGCAGCAAGCATCATCACCTCGGAGACCACTCCTGCGACTGACTTTGGCAGAAGGTTCATGACGGCGATGACCTGCCTACCCACCAGCTGCTCGGGTGTGTAGAATGGCTTGATCCCTCCGACACACTGCTTTGTCACTCCGTCCCCGAAGTCAATCATCAGCTTGTACATCGGGTTTCTCGCCTGAGGTATGTCCTCGATCGAGGTTATTCTTCCTACCTTCAGCTCGACCTTGGAGAAGTCGTCAATCGAGATGGACATGAAATCAGATGGTCTGAGAGATTCCAGATAAGGCTTTGAGATTGACTTTCGGATTACTCTCCCTTTGAATGAAGAGCAATTGGGCTTCGTCTAAATATTCCAAGGCAGATTTTCTTTGATTATGCACAGCGTTGGTGAATCCCCTGGAAGTTGGAGGGGGAGACACAACCGTATCCCTCCTGATCTTGTCGAGACAGTCCACTCAGACGTACTGCGACTTGCAGCGAGCAATCCCAGTCCGGTCAGCATAGCCAGACAGCTTTCTGCATCCTACAGATTGAGTTTCTCGCCTGGCACCTTCCGACATTGGATGATTGGTGACAGGAAGATTCAGCGAAGAAACGTGTTCAAATCGGAACCATCTCCAGCTCTAAGTTACATCGTCGGAGCCAATATCGGAGATGGAAGTGCCCTCAAGAAGAGTTGGATTGTCAAACTCGAGGTTACAGACCTCGACTTCGCTCAGGCCTTCAATGTGAAAGCGGCAGAGCTGTTCTCCCATGCAAGTCCAAACAAGATCATGGTCAAGCGCTTCCAGGTCAATAGACTGCCGATGTATGTAGTAAGATATCGCAGCAAGCAGCTTGTGCAGCTGCTTAAGTCACCTCTGCAAGATCTCCTCAAGATTGCAACGGCATTTCCATGCGAGTTTCTTCGAGGAATCTTTGACGCCGAGGGACATGTGGACGTTGGCGTGACCAAGGAGTTCCATCTTGCAGTTGGAGCGGATAATTCGAACAGACAACTCCTTTTGAGAGTCAAACAATTGCTGGGAGACTTGGGGATTGAGTCAAGAATAGAACGCAAACGCAAGGCTGGGGCTCTGATGTCAATAAGAGGGAAGTCGTTCATAAAGCGACGAGACTCTTACAGTGTCATGATAGGCAGGTGCGCAGATGTAAAGAAATTTGCCAATGAAGTAGGTTTTTCCATTCATAGGAAAGTACAGAAGCTGTTTGATGCGCTGTCGATAATTCAATCTTGCGAGCCGCGAGCCAGGCCTGCAGAGTGGAAGAAGTTGTACGGGAAGGTTGCGGGTGAGTGGGTACGGCTATGACCTTCGAAGAGTATTAAGAGAGAGCCGATTGGGGCACTTCATTCGGGCCGGTAGTCTAGTGGTAGGATACCCCCTTGGCAAAGAGATCCAGACTGGGGGAGGTCGGGGGTTCAAATCCCCCCCGGTCCACTTCCAAAACCGTGTTATAGTCCGGACCGAGCTGGGTATGACACCGTATGACGACGACCGAGGTTGCAGCTCTGCAAAGGGCTGTTCCTTTGACTCTATCCGCCAAAAATTGGGTACGGTAGGGAGTTAAGGATTGTTCTGCCTGCTACCAAGACTCTTTGTTGACAATTCTGTCTTTCTGTTCCCATTCCGACAGGAGAGGCTTGGGTGTGGGTAGGTACTGTTTCGACGATATGAATCCATAAAGGTGGGAAAGGTAGTCCAAGTCCTGCTTCCATGGGACTCTTTCTCGCAGCCCTAAGTGCTGGATTATGTCATCATCAGCTTTCCCCGCTAGTCTCATTTCCCTCGTTATGCGAACGATGTCATTCTGGCTGAAGCCTGATTTCTTGAACAGCAACAGGATTCCCCTGACTTTCGCCCATAGCCCGCTGTGCAGAATCATGTGGCATGATGGACAAATGACCTCAAGGTTCTCGTCTACGTGATTCTTGGGGTTTCCATCGATATGGTTCACTTGCATGCCCTTCTCCGACTTTAACCCACAGTAGCTACACGTGAAGTCTTCTCTTCTTAGAACTCGCGTCCTGATGTCTTTCCAAGCTTGACTCCGTGAAAATGCTTCGTCTTCCCTAGTTCTCCAGGACAGCTCGTAAGATAAGACAAGAGGCTTCAATGGCATGTTGGGCGGGGCGCTGACCCAAAGATTATACACTTTCGCCAGTCTATGGAGAAGGTGAAATTATACTACGCGCACGCAATGTGCACATATGGAACTGACATAGAGAAAACTGAGATCGAACAAATCAGCAAGAGGTTCCCGACTTATGACATCATAGACCCAGGCGCGCATGAAGGTAATCCAGAAAAAAGCAGGGCGCAAATGCAGTATTGCTTTGGCCTAATTGACCTATGCGATGCCTTCGTGTTTTCGCGTCTTTTGGGGAAGGTGACCGCAGGGGTGGGACTCGAGATCGTACATGCACTTTCCAAAGGAATTATCGTTTATGACTTCGCTGGAGGCGGATTCAAACCAGTCAAGAAGCCAGTGGCATATTTGTCCAGAGATGAAACAATCAGGCATTACGAGTTCTGGTCGAGAGTAACTGGAAGGATGTAATGTCCACCAGCGAATTACTGATAGGACCTAAAATTCGATGTGCTTAGCACGGTCGTGCTGATAGTGAAAGAGGGTCTCTTATGTGTTCGATGGACCCTCTGAATGTCCGTCTTGACATCGGAACCATGGGAATTGAACCGAGGAGTTCGGTCTGGTTCCTGGCAAGGAAGGCCATTCAACCCCCCGGTCCACGTACGACTCAGCTCGCTTCTGAAAATCTAGCGACTAGCGCCATGCTTGTCCTTTGACATCTCCTTTGCGAGAAGCACCCACATGTTTGAGTCGTCCTTCCTGAGTTCTCTTGCGATCGCCGCGATCTCTGATGGAGAAGGTCGTCTACCGTAGTTCACCTGAAGCCCGGTGAACTCAAGCTTTGACCTTCCCCTGCCCAGAGAGACTATCTGGTACCAGAACTGGGAGTGCCTGTTCGGCCCACCCAAGTGCGTGTTAGTCCACGCGAGACGTTCGGGGTGCAGTCTCACCAGCCTCCGTTTCGTGACCGGTCCAGATTCGCTCTCTACGGTATCCGTCAGAATGATGGTGTCTTCGTTGATGCGCCTAATCCGCCTCGTTCCCTTCTTGCCCATCCTTCCCCAGTCGTCCGGCCTGTAGTCGATGCACCATCGATAGGCTGCTTCGGCTGGAACGTCGAAGGACTGGCTGAAGCGGTAGCGGACCGGATAGGAGTCCATCTGTCCTTGACCCAATTCGAGCCTTGGGAATATGAAGCTTGCTCGAATGAGGCTGAAGCCCTGGCTACATGCTCTTACAGGGTCAACGGTTTCGTCAGACCGGCGGGCACTTCTTTCTGCAGTCCTCCACCTTGGCGTTCTCGCCCTGGTTGTGCTGGTAGGCTTTCGTCTTGAAGCTCCCGATGACCTGGTTCACCTGTTCCAAGCTCACGACCATGTCCTGGCCGGCACTTTGGGGTGCCCACTCGCCCATCCTGGGCGCGTCTTGCTTCTGCATCCTGAGTTCCCGCTTGGTGACGACCCAAGAGCCGTTGATGCACTCGGTCGTGGTCACGCAGTAGACCCTGTAAGAGACCAT
>DASPVO010000034.1:0-2224 GCA_035622335.1 Nitrososphaerales archaeon | reverse complement strand
CCACTCTGGCGCACTCTATTCTGAGAATCCTTCCAGGGACCGCACGAGTCTCCGGTTCGATAGTGGTCGACGGCCAGGACGTGGTGAGGATGGACGAGAAGGCGACTAGAGCCTACAGGTGGAGGGTGGTGTCTCTGGTCCCCCAGGGTTCGATGAACGCGTTCGACCCCGTTGTCACTGTCGGCGCCCAGATCGTCGAGTCTATCCGAATCCACAGTGACGTCGACAAGGCTTCCGCATGGAAGCGGGCTAGGGAACTCTTCTCCCTTGTGGGAATCCCCGAAAGCAGGGTCACGGGGTACCCTCACCAGTTCAGCGGAGGAATGAAACAGAGGGCAGCCATCGCGATGGCGCTGTCGCTCAATCCCAAGCTCGTCATCCTCGACGAACCCACCACTGCGCTCGACGTCGTCGTTCAGAAGCAGATTCTTTCGCTGCTGACGAGCCTCAAGAGGGAGATGGGGATCTCGTTCCTCTTCGTCACCCACGACCTCTCCGTCCTCTCGGAGATCGCAACTAAGATCGCCGTTATGTATGCGGGAAGACTAGCGGAAGTCTCGACGAGCGAGTCCTTCTTCACCGCACCGAACCATCCGTACAGCAGGGCGCTGATTCAGGCCATCCCCACGCTGAGCGGTGACCTCTCTCTGGTCAGGTCTATCTCGGGACTGCCTCCGAACCTGCTTGACCCACCCTCAGGGTGCAGGTTCCACCCGCGCTGTCCTTACGTCTTCGACAGGTGCAAGAGCGAGGAGCCGAAGTTGACCGAGGTCGAGGGAGGGGCGCTTGTCGCGTGCCACCTCTTCGAGGGAGGGGTGAAGAATGCAGTCAAGTGACATACCCATGCTGGAGGTGAGGCACCTGACGGTCAAGTTCGTGATAGGAAGAGGGCTTGTCTCGAAACAGACCCTGACTGCGGTGGACGACGTCTCGGTGTCGGTCCGAAGGGGAGAGGTGCTCGGTATCGTCGGCGAGAGCGGGAGCGGCAAGACCACTCTGGCGCGGACCGTGGTCAAGCTGGTCACTCCAGACTCGGGCTCCGTTTTCATCGACGGGAGAGACATATTCGAACGGAAAGCAGGCGACCTAAAGGCGTACCGAAGGAAGGTCCAGATGATCTTCCAAGATCCGTACGAATCCCTCAATCCGCGGGCCACGGCGGAGAGAGCCATCGAAGAGCCGATCGTAATCCACGAAATCATGAGCGACAGGTCAGCGAGACTCGAACGTGTAAGCGAATTGATAGAGACTGTGGGGCTGAACCCGGCAGCTGTCGCGAAGAAGTATCCTCACGAGCTGAGCGGAGGCGAGAGGCAGCGAATTTCAATTGCCAGAGCGCTTGCCGTGAACCCTGAGTTGCTGCTGGCAGACGAGCCCGTGTCGATGCTTGACGTCTCGATCAGGATCGGAGTCCTCGACCTTCTGAAGGAGTTGAAGAGGAAGCTCAATCTGACGGTCGTCTTCATCACCCACGACCTGGGCGTCGCTAGGTACTTCTGCGATAGGATCGCCGTGATGCAGAAGGGAAGGCTGCTGGAAGTGGCTGAGACCGAGGAACTGATTCGGCGCCCTTCAGACCCATACACAAAGCTGCTGCTGGATTCCGTCCCTGACCCCAAGAAACACTAGGGATTAGGGTCTCTGGACCGCGACCCGGTTTCTCAGCGTGCCTATCTTTTCTATCTCAACCTCCACGACGTCTCCCCCTTCGAGGGTGAAGTCGTCTGGCGGGACGATGGATGTCCCGGTCATGAGCACTGTGAATGTCCTGATGACGTTGCTCCTCTTGAGATAGGAGACGAGGTCTTCGACGCGCCGTTTCATCTGAGAGGTGTTGACGCGACCCTTGAACACGGTCTTCTTCCTCCTGATGATTCGCATGTTGATCTCGAGGGCACGAGGGTCGGGGATTTCGTCGGCCGTGGTAATCAGGGGCCCAATCGCTGCAGAGCCTCTGTAGACCTTCGCCTGTGGGAGGTAGAGCGGGTTCTCTCCCTCTATGTCCCTCGATGAGACGTCGTTACCTACGGTGTACCCGAATATCCTGAACGAGCTGTCCAAGACGACCGTGAGCTCGGGTTCCGGGACCGACCACTTGCTGTCCCATCTGATGCCGATGGGTTCACCAGGACCAACGCACCTGAGACCGCTGTCCTTGAGGAAGAGTTCGGGCCTCTCGGCAGTGTAGACGTAGTCATAGAGTCCCTTCGTCTTTGTCTCGCTC
>DASPVO010000033.1:0-2434 GCA_035622335.1 Nitrososphaerales archaeon | reverse complement strand
ACCCTCAGGGTAACACCATGAATATTAGATTTTGAAAACTCTACTGAACCCATGGACACTTGGGGAAGAAGAGACTACCGCCCTCAGAGAAGATGGCTGCTGGTCCCTCTGGCCATAGGAGTCGTGTTCGTGGCCGCCTTTGTAGCTTTCTCGGTGCGTTTCTACGGCTTGTCTCCGCCACCGTACGCTTACTGGCCGTGGTTTCCCTTTGGCTGGTTCATCTTCATACCGATCATCTTCTTCGCGTTCTTCGCCTTCCGCTGGTTCTGTTGGGGAGGGTGGGGAGGGGGGTGGGGTTACGACCCCGCGGTCGAGACGCTGAGACAGAGGTATGCGCGGGGCGAAGTCGCGGAGAGCGATTACGACAGGATGATGAAGGAGTTGGGAAGATAGGATGACCGAGATAACCGGTAGCCGTGAGATCGGAGCCCCCGTGGAGAAGGTCTGGGCGGTCCTCGTGGACTGGAAGAACGAGAGGAAGTACTGGACCAACCTGCGCGACATCAAGGTTCTGAAAGACGACGGCTCGACCATCGAGCGGGAGGCGACGGTAGGTCCGAGGGGGTTCGGACAGAAGACCAAGCAGAAGATACTGCTGGAAACGCCTAGAGTCATGAAGCTGACCTTCGAAGGGGAGGAGATATCGGGGGGACGGACCATTTCGCTCACTCAGCTCGACAAGAAGGCCACTCGGGTAGACGTGGTGTGGAGTCTCGATATGAGAGGCGTTCCCAGCTTTGTTGAGGGGATAGCCAAGAACCAGATTTCAAAGGCGACCGAAGACGCGCTGAAGAAGGTCGCTGAAGCCGTGAAGGGTGGGTAGAGACTATCGGACACCGAGAGCCTGAAGAGTCGAACCTGCGACCGCGTTCCACGCCCTCGATTCTGGGTCGATGAGCTCGAAGTGTCCAACACCTTCCAGCGTCACTAGTGATGGCTGGTCTCCTGCGTCCCTGGCCTTACTAACGAACTTCTCGCTCTGAGAGACGGGGACCGTGTCGTCATCTACACCGTGAATCAGGACCTGTCTGACTCCCATGGGGAGGAGTTCGATGGGCGAAGCGGCTCTGTAACGGTCTGGATACTGATTCGGGCTGCCGCCGACGATTCTACGGACGGCCCCGTTGCCTAGGTTCTCGTTCCAGCCCTCTGCCAGGTCTGCTACCCCCGCTAGCGAGACGACGGCGGTGAGCCAGTTTTTCTGGCCCGTGTGTAAGACCGAGCCATCCGGAATGCCCTGTCTTCCACCTAGCCAGAGTGACAGGTGCCCCCCTGCGGAGTGCCCAATCGTGACCGCCCTCTCGAGATCTACTCTTGGGTCGCTGGCCAGACTTCCTCTAAAGTAATCGACTGCTGTAGCGACGTCCAGGAGTGTCCCGGGCCATCCTCCGCCAGGGTTTCCGAACCTCCTGTACTCGATGGTGCACGTGACGACCCCGTAGGACGTGAACTTGGCGGACAGATGCCCTATGTGGGTAAGGTCATAGGCAGCTGACCAGAATCCTCCGTGGATGACGAAAAGTAGAGGGAACTTGCCGCCACCAGGGGGATAGCGGAGTTCCGCGAACTGGAGAGGGTCGTCAGCATAGTGGACGATTTGCCCCCTCGGAGGAGGGGCTCTCGTGAGTATGTCGCTCATTGCCTGATGATTCCGCGCGTCCAGCCGGCAAGAACTTCCTTCCCCTGTTGGTTGAGGCATAGGAGGTCAATCGTGAGCTCGAGACGGCCTTCGCCCTGCTTGACGTCCCTGACCGTCGCTTCGCACTTGACCGTGTCGCCCACGAAGACGGGCCTGAGGAAGCGGAACTGCATCTCGCCCGCTATGTAGTTCATGTCTCCGCCGAGCTTGGTCGGGAGAGTCGCGGTGAGAAGCCCCTGGACCATGATCCTGCCCTTCTCGTCGGGTTGCATGTGATGGATGCCTCTGTCGCCCGATATCTCGGCGAACGAGCTTACGTCTTCAACGGTGAACGTTCGTTCGTATGATGTCTTCTGCCCCGGCTCGATCGTCATGAGGTCAGGAGGATGCGCCCTGCAAAGGGCATTTTGAGTTTGCGGTCTGTCAGGGCTCGTCGTGCTCTGAACGAAGGTCGACGCCCTGGCCGAGCAGAGACTTCAGGTTCATCAGGTAGTAAGCCCATCCCGATTGGATGGCGCCGTAGAGCCACAGCCAGTCGTCGCCCTTCTTGAAACCGGTGTGCCTCACCTTGAGGACGGTGCCCTTGCCCTTCGGGCGGAGCGTGAACTCGACCTCGGTCTCGAACGTCTTGCCCTTGAACTCGTCCGGCCAGGTCAGAGCCAGGCTCTTGTTCTTCGTCGCCTTCTTCACCTTGCCTTTGTGCGTGAAGCCTCCCTGCCACTTGAAAGTGTATGTGCTCCCCTTCACCGGTTTGATCTTGGCAGAGCTCAGAAACCACTTGGTGAGCGTCTCGGG
>DASPVO010000032.1:0-3669 GCA_035622335.1 Nitrososphaerales archaeon | reverse complement strand
AAGAGATTGACTGGCCGACCCCATACTGGTTCTTCGACATCGGCGCAGGGAGCCTGATAATACTGCTCGGAGCTGTCGACGCCGGCCTCTCCGCGGCGTTCTCCGGCGTCTTCGACGTCAAGGGGATGAAGGAGCTTCTGGGAATCCCGGCTTACTTCCATCCTGTCGGCGTGATATCGATCGGGCACGGCGCAGAAGACGTGAAGTCACCCTCGCTAAAACGCGGGAGGCGCCAGTGGGCGGAAGTGGTCCACTACAACAAGTGGTAGTCAAACGTTCAGAGGTTATGCTGGCTCCAGCTTGTAGACGTCTATTGGTTCTGAGACGTTCTTCAGCGTCTGAGCCCCCAATCTGCTGAACCTGAGGCTCGACTTGTTCCTGATTTGGTCATAGACCTGCTGGGAAATGCACGTCCCGCCCCCCTGGGCGAGAGATACTATGCGCGAAGCTATGTTGACCGCGTCCCCGTAGACGTCTCCACCTTCGTGAACGACGTCGCCCACGTGAATCCCGATCTTCACACGAACGTCCCTTGAATTCTGCTTGTTGTATTCTCCTAGAGTCTTCTCAATCTCTGCAGCGCACTCCGCGGCCGCCAGGGCGCTGGAGAACTCGATCAAGAACGCGTCCCCCATGGTCTTCACCTCGCTGCCGCCGTGCTTGACGATTATCGGGCGGAGCAGTCCCCTGTGCTCTCTCAGGACCTCAAGGGTTTGCGTTTCGTCGGTCTGAGCCATCGAAGTGTACCCGACTATGTCGGTAAACATGATGGCCGCCAGCCTCCGCGCCTCTTCCGGCCGCGCGACCTCCAGGGCTACTTCTCCGTTGTCCATCAACTCGAGCCTGTGCCACCTGGAGTCGAACTTCTTCCCCCTCAGCATTCGGACCCTGACGTAGTTCTCCACCCTACCGCCCTCCTCCTCCGCCTTCACGTCAATGATCCCGTCGCAGAGAGCCTCGAATTTGGTGTAGAAAGCGTCCGACCCCACGCCATTCACGAACGCGAGGAAGTGGGGAGTCTCGCGCGCCCTGATGCCGAACGGAAGCATCCCTGTCCTCCAGCAGTCGACGAGGGTGTCCTCTTCGTTGTACTGGAGGAAGATCGATGTGTTGTCGTCGATGTGGAGCCATCGTTTGTCCTCATCGGTGAAACCAGCCTTTGCGGCTTCCGCCCAGTTCTTCTTCCCTCGAACGGCGTCGAGAGGCCTCTCTGTGTCGAACGGGTCTTGTTTAGTCCCGACGCTCTTCTTCTTTCTTTCATACTCCAACGTGTGCGAGTAGCTGTCGACCACTCTTAGAAGCCCTTCCTTCTCCAGTCTCTCCGCGTCGACGCCTAGCTTCCGCAATCCTTCAATCGCTTCTTTCGGAAAGTGTTGGAAGACGTGATACTCGGTCTTGGTTCCCCGCTTGAGCGCCAGAGATGCTATCGTCAGCGACGTCTCATACCACAGTGAGTCGGGATCGAACTCGACGATGTAGTGGCCTCCGTAGAGGAAGCCCCCCGGGGCGAGTTTGTCCAGTATCGGAACGTCTATCGAGTCCGTCAATGGCCGTATCAAGGAAGCGGTTTACGTAATCAAGCTTTCCGAACCAATCACGCGCGGAGTCTGAACTCAAGGAAGTCTCTTTTTTTATGAAGGTGGATCCTTCGATCGTTCAGAACGCTCGCCTATCATGAACACAAAAAACCGAGGCCGTCAGTTCATTCGATGTATCTGATCCCGCTCAAACCTCGAAAGTTGGGTAGACGGGCACAACATCTCAACAGAGCTAACTCCCAACTCCCGTCTGATAGTCTTAAGCTCGAGTTGAGCGACTTTGCTATGACAAGATCAAGCAGACTGCACTAACCTACATTCCTAGGCATTCTGAAGTGCTCGATTGCGACCCAGGCCACAGGTGCAAATACCGCGATGATCACAGGGACGAGAAGCAACCAAAATGGGTCGTGAACTGGAGTCGTGTAAATCGTGCGATAGACTTGCACGAAGGTGAGAATTATGATTTCATACGACAGAAATCCTATAAGTTTCTGGACCGCGACTTGGGAGCTGTGCCTATCCATCTCTGACACAGCGTGTGCATCCTCTCTTCTCATCGCAGTCCACTTCTTCATGTACTCGAGATTCTCTTTGACGGTCTTGCGTCTGTCGGCATCAAAGTCTCCGATGTATTCACTGTAGTAGTCCAGGCAGTCGTCAATCATTTCGAGGTACTTCTCTGCATCGAAGGCGAATAGCAATTTCTTCTCGACCTCCGCTTTCAGACTCTTGGAAAGTCTTGTGTCGCGACTCCTTGGCCAGATCAGACTACGAGGGTTGCGGGGGTCGCTGATCCGCTCCTTGACTCCGGGTTCTCGGTAAGAATTCGCAACCGTCGACATGAACGAATCACAGCATGCTAGCAAGACTGAACCCAAATCATCTTTGTCGACGCTCGAAGTGCCATAGTGGACGAGAGGAATCGCCTTCTTGAGGTATGGCCATATCGAGCATAGAGCTTCATACACCCGAGGGAACATCTCTTCCTGGGGCCCTTCGACTAGAAGGATGCCAGGCGTGTAAAAAGTACAAACGTACTTCGGTGCCGTAGGATTGCTCATTTCGTAAAATTCGAATCTCAGTCCGTCTTCGTACTTCTTCCCCATCTTTGAGACATTAATCTCACAGGACAGTCGGCCACTGAGCTTGAGATTGCTCCTCTCGAAGTCTCTCGAAATTGCGCTACCATCTCTCTCGACCCTATCTTGCTCTTCTCTGTTCAAGTCTTGATACCAGCGGCTTGACTTGTAGTTAGGGTCTAAGCATGTCTCGAGCGCGTGTTTGAGTTCGAAATAGTGCAGTCTCGTTCTTGGAAGAAAGTAGGCCCTCTTCTTCGAATTTGGCTCAAGAATCGAATCCCCCATGTGTTCGACCGCTCAGTCCACAACGACCTCCTATGAACCTTACACTGACGCGTGTGGCGTCACGAGTTCTTCACTGCTCGTTACCCTTTCTATCGTCATGTCCAGGACGTTCTCCGCGATGTCCCTCGCGTACTCGGCGACCCTCACCTGGCCGTCCAGTATCACGTGGAGGGTGTGGAACGTCTTACTGTCGGCCCCGTCGAGCACCCTTACCGCGTCGCCCTCCTTGTCGACGAACTCTCGCGAAGAGTCGATTACTGCATCCGCCCCTGCGTGGTCCCGCTTGAAGAGCGACAGGAGAGCCTGGTCCACCAGCTCGCACGACGCCTCGTGAGTGGCTATTATCTTCGAGATGGTCGCCTTCGAAAGAGGCTTGTCCAGGTCGGTGACGGCCTTGGTCAGCTTGCAGACGTGGTATGCGATCCTTTCGAGCATCCTCGCGACCTGAATGTACCCGAGGGTGTCGCGCTGGTCTATCCTCGCGTCTGAGCTTATGCCCCTGTCCTGGGACATGTTCAGCTCCCTGATGACGTAGAGCTCGAAGCGCTTCACCTCGTCCTGCCTCTCGACCACCGCCTCCGCGAGCACTGGGTCCATAGATTCCAGCGCCTGGGTGGCGTCCTTCCGCATCGAGTTTATGATCAGCAGCATCTTCTTGAGGGCGTTCTCCACGCTCAGCTCGGAGTAGCCCAGTAGCACGTGAACAGTCATCATCTCCCTCGACTCGGCCACGCCCTCGGTGCCGATGAGGTGCTTCCTCACGA
>DASPVO010000031.1:0-46899 GCA_035622335.1 Nitrososphaerales archaeon | reverse complement strand
ACCTGCACCCTGTCCTCTGGGAGTTGTTCGGTCAGCTGGACAGTAGTGTCTGCAGCGACCTATACTGTCAAAGCGTCCTACTCAGGCGACACGACTCACGCTTCCAGCACCGGCTCGACAACGTTCACTACCTGACGGCGTAACCACATTGAGGAAAAGAGATTGCGGTCGCCCCGGGGAAGAAGAATCCATTCAGGCATGAACCCCAGCCGGGGTGTACCTCGTTGCTTCTGACACGCCTGTCGTCCAAGGAGTCGAACCCATAATAGGTCCGGGCCCCCTTAAAATCGAATCCCAAAGACTATTTCGGCCCGAGTTTGCACAGTAGACTGTGAGGGCCCCACCAGGCCCGCATCCAATCAACTCGTTTCGAACTATGTCCAGATGACCAAGCATGGAGCCGAGAAACCAGCTGGTCTCGCGCCGCTCTGGGCACCAGTAGCCTTTTTCTTCGGATGCCACAGCCGAACGGACCTTGCCAAAGCCTGCAGTGAACATCAGAGCGGCTCGGCTTTCGGACGCCGTCGCAATCGCCGTGATCTACAACCAGGGGATAGAAGAGAGAATCGCGACCTTTGAAACCAAAGAAAGGGACGCCGAGGAACGACGCGAATGGCTCATGGGGCACGACGATAAGCATCCGGTACTGGTAGCTGAAGGGGAAGAGGGTCAGGCCGTCGGATGGGCTTCAATTAGCGCCTACGGTCAGAGGGAGTGCTATTCGGGAATAGGGGAAGTGACGGTCTATGTTCGCAGGGATATGCGCGGCAAGGGAATTGGAAGTGAGCTGCTGGCAGCCCTGGTCGACAGGGCGCGAATCGTCGGTTACTGGAAGCTCCTCGGCAGGATATTCGTTACAAACGCAAGCAGCAGGCGCGTCTTCGAGGCAATGGGGTTCAGAGAGGTGGGGATACTCGAGAAGCACAGCAAGATGGACGGCAGATGGATAGACGTGGTGGAAGTCGAGTACCTGATCCGGGAGAACGTTCAGTGATAAGAGCATCTGAAGCGTCTACTGCTCCGATGAGAGGGCTGAGCAGGTCTCTCAGCTCAACCCACCCATCTCGAGCCGAACCTCAATCTTGAATGCGGTCTTCGCTTGGTGGGGACGCCATTGAAGGTGTTGATGTGCAGGGCTCGAGAGGAACGTTGATGTTTTCTATCCCACGGCTCTCTTCACGAGGGAGGAGATCCTCGCTTCCTCGGACCCTGTCAGGTCCTTGAGCGCGAAGACTGTGGGCCACATCTTGCCCTCGTCTAGATTCGCCTCGTCGCTAAAACCTAAGGTCGCGTACCTCGTTTTGAACTTGTGTGCGGGTTGGAAGAAACAGACGACTTTGCCGTCCTTTGTGTAAGCGGGCATCCCGTACCAGAGTCTGAATGAAATGCCTGGAGCGCTGGCCTTGACTACCGCGTGCAGCCTTTTTCCGATGGTGCGGTCAGGCTCAGGCATCCCTGAGATCTTCGCTAGCACCTCGCGTTCAGCGTCTGCGCCTTCATGACGCGAACCTGCCTTCAGCTCTCTGATTCGCTCCTTCATCGCGTCCTTCTCTTCGTCTGTGAATCCCTTGAGCTTCTTGCCGCTCTCGTTTGAATCCTTAGCGCGCCGCTGGACTGATGGCATGATTGTCTGCACTCTCCTCTAAGCATAAATGCTTTCTAGCAAGTCGCACCTGTCCCACTCCTCCACTCGGTCCGAAGAGCCCGAGCTTGGAGAAGACCTGCCACTTCAGAGAACGCTCTCGGTCGGGGTTTCACAGACCCTTTTTTACCACATCATGACGGTCTCAATTGCTAGCACAGTTGAAGCCACGCATCGCTGACGACATCCTGGGTCTGATAGGAGAAACCCCGATGGTCAGGCTCAACTCGGTCACGAAGGGCCTCGCGCCGAAGGTCTTCGCAAAGCTCGAGATGTTCAACCCAGGCGGGAGCGTCAAGGACCGGGTTGGTATCGCCATGCTCACTGACGCAGAGCGTCGTGGAGTGATCGGGCCAGGCTACACAATCGTGGAACCGACCTCGGGGAACACGGGGATGGGGCTCGCCCTCGCTGCGGTGCTGAAGGGGTACAGGATAATATTCACAGTTCCGGACAAGATGAGCCGCGACAAGGTCGACCTGCTGAGGGCATACGGTGCGAGGGTGATCGTGACGCCTTCGAACGTCCCTCCGGGTCACCCGTCCAGTTACGTCAAGGTCGCGGAGAGGCTCGCTAGGGAAACGCCCCGCGCTTTCATGCCAAACCAGTATGCCAACCCCGCCAATCCCAGGGCCCACTACGCCAGCACTGGTCCCGAGATATGGGCCCAAACCAGAGGGACTGTCGACTACTTGGTAGCGGGCGCGGGAACCGGTGGCACGATATCAGGCGCGGGTAGGTTCCTCAAGGAGAAGAATCCCTCCATCAGGGTGGTCGCGGCCGACCCGGAAGGCTCTCTCATCTCGAGCAGGTTCTACGGAAGAAAGGAAAAGGTGAGGCCCTACAAGATCGAGGGGATAGGCGAGGACTTCATGCCGTCGACGCTCGACCTGAGCGTGGTCGATAGGGTGGTGACAGTGAAAGACAAGGACGCGTTCGTGATGTCTCGACGGCTCGCGAAGGAGGAGGGCATACTCGCCGGTGGTTCGTCCGGCGCCGCCGTCTGGGCTGCGCTGGAGGTGGCGAAGGAGCTCGACTCTACACGGACGGTCGTGGTCATACTTCCCGACACCGGAAGGAGCTACTTGGCAAAGATATACAACGACGACTGGATGCTCGAATACGGTTTCATAGAGAGCAGCGAAGAGCGAATTGCCGTGGACGACGTCCTACGATTCAAGTCGAGACGCATCAAAAAGCTCGTCTCTGTGGCGCCCTCTGACACCGTCGCAAAGGCGATAGGCCTTCTCAAGAAGCACGATGTCTCTCACCTCCCGGTGCTGCTGAAGGGTGTGCCCGTCGGGGAGCTCAGTGAAAACACGCTTGCGAGCAAGCTGGCGAGGAAGCGAGTCTCTTCACGCTCCCGAGTCGAAGACGCGATGGACGAGCCGCTGCCCACGGTGAGGCGTGGTGACTACATGCTCAACCCACTCAACGTCCTAAAGGACAGAAACGCGGCCTTGGTCGTGGAAGGCACGCAAGCCGTGGGAATCCTGACGACCATAGACGTGATAAACTATCTTGCGAGGAGGTAGGGGCGTGAAGTTCGCGACTAGGGCCGTCCACGACGGTGAGGACCCACATACAGTTCCGTCGGGCGACGTCGTGGTCCCAGTCCACCTGGCGTCCACCTTTGCCCGGAAGGAGCTCGCGCAACTTCCCATGGGGTTCGAGTACTCGAGGACGTCGAACCCTACGAGACTCGCGCTTGAGAAGAGGCTGGCCTCGCTCGAGAACGCGAAGTTTGCCTTGGCGTTCGCATCGGGGATGGCCGCGGAGACGACGCTCTTGCTCTCTGCTTTGAAGCGGGGAGACCACGTAATTGCAGGGGATGACATCTACGGCGGGACGCGGAGGCTCTTCGACAAGGTCTTCGCAAGGTTCGGCGTGAGCGTCTCGTACGTCGACACCCGGTCTCTGGAGAAGGTCGAACGGGCGGCAAGACGGAACACGACGATGCTATGGCTCGAGAGCCCTACGAACCCGCTGATGCGGCTCTGCGACATAAGAGCGCTCTCCAGGCTCGGAAGAAGCCGAGGCCTCCTTACGGTCGTTGACAACACCTTCGCGAGCCCCTTCATCCAGAATCCGCTCGACTTGGGCGCAACGGTGGTGGTGCACAGCACCACGAAGTACATCGGTGGACACAGCGACGTCGTGGGCGGTTCTCTGATGCTTTCAGACCCGGAGTTGCACGAATCGATAAGGTTCAACCAGAACGCCTTGGGCGCCGTGCCTTCGCCCTTCGATTGCTTTCTCCTCCTGAGGGGGTCGAAGACACTCCACCTCAGAATGGAGCGGCACAGCAGGAACGCGCAAAGGGTTGCGAAATTCCTGGAGGGTCACGACAGGGTGGCTGCGGTGAACTATCCGGGCCTCAAGAGTCACCCGCAGCGAACGCTTGCACGGAGGCAGATGCGCCTGCCAGGCGGCATGTTGTCCTTCGAGATGAAGGGAGGTCTCAAGGACGCAAGAGAGTTTCTGGGAAGGCTGAGCGTCTTCTCGCTGGCGGAGAGCCTGGGCGGTGTCGAGTCGCTCGCGGACCATCCCGCGAGCATGACACACGCGAGTGTCTCACCGCGCGAGAGGAGGAAGCTTGGAATCGGAGACACGCTCATCCGGCTCTCCGTTGGCATAGAAGACGGATCAGACCTCGTCGAGGATCTGCGGAAGGCGTTGTCGTGATGACCGCGCTCAGTTTATAGACACAGAGACTCACGGCAAACCGTTGTACACCAGCGTTGTCATCGACGACCGAGTTCACTGCATCGAAGTCATGAAGGAGATGGAGGAAGCCTTCAACGAGAAGAACGAGGATCGCTTCATCAAGGTGCTAAAGGAGGAACCCAGCCTGGTTCTGAGAGTCCACGCGGTCTGCATCCTGGCCGAGGTCGGCGGGGAGAAGTGCATCGAAACCCTCGCCGACGTTCTCTTCCACGACCCCGACCCTCTTGTCAGGCACGAGGCCGCCTTCTCTCTCGGTCAGATAGGCCTGTCCGAAGCTAACAAGGCGCTGGAGAAGGCGGTCTTGACCGACTCTGACCCGATCGTTAGGCACGAGTCGGCCGCAGCGCTGGGGTCGATAGGGAACGCGTCTGCCGAAGCTACCCTGAGGAAGGCGCTCGCCGACAAGGACGACATAGTTCGGAACTCAGCGGAGGCCTCCCTCTTCAACATCGACTTCCTCAAGCACTACTCCGTCGGTGCGACCGCACGCGACCGCGCGCCCAGGCCCTAGAGCTTAAGTCGCGACTCGCCGAAGCTCTGCCCGATGAGGCTCGCAGGCAAGCGCGCTCTCGTGACGGGCTCCTCCCGAGGCATCGGAGCCGAGATCGCGAGAGTCTTTGCCAGGGAGGGGGCCCGGGTCGTGGTGAACTACCGCTCCTCCAAGCAGGAGGCCGAAGCGGTGGCGAGGAGCATAACGAGCGAAGGTGGAAAGTCCGTTTTGGTCCGTGGGGACGTGTCAGACCCGAAGAGCGTCGCAGCGATGTTCAGGACCATCTCGAGGAGAGTCGGAGGGCTGGACATACTGGTCAACAACGCGGGGCTCTCCGACCCCTCCATCTGGAATCCAGACTTGGGGGCTATAACGCTGGAGATGTGGAAGCGCGTCTTCTCGGTCGACGTCTTCGGCACCTTTCTCTGCTCACAGGCCGCCTCCGGTGTTATGGGGCAGGGAGCTTCCATCATCAACATAGGCTCGACCCCAGCACTCGCGGGGGACACCGAAGGGCTCGTCTACGCCTCTGGGAAGGGTGCCGTGATATCGATGACGAAGATGCTGGCGCAGAAGCTCGCGCCGAGGGTGAGGGTCAACTGCATGATCTTCGGCTCGTTCGAGACCACATGGGTCGAGTGGCTCAACTCCACCCAGCTCAGCAGATATAGGTCATCGATTCCGATGAAGAGGCTCGGGAGGCCGACCGATGCCGCAAACCTGGCGGTATTCCTGGGGAGCGACGACTCCAGCTTCGTGACGGGCCAGTCGATCGTGATCGACGGCGGCGAACTTATGCACTAGCTACTCCGCTGCGGCGTAGAGTCCTCCCTTCTCGTCTATCTTGGAGAGTGCCGTGTCTATCCCGTCCTCGGGAGAGACAAGCCCCTTCTCTATGACTCTCTTCCAGAGGTCAATGTAAGTCTCCAGTGCGCTCTTCACCTGCTCGGGCTTCTCCTTCTTGTTCTTCTCGAGCTCCTTCAGGTACTCTCTCACGCTGCCGACCTTTGCGGTCATCCGATGTGATTGTGACTCGAACGCTATTAATCGTTGCTCGCTTCGAGGATGTGGGCTTCTCCGCCGACGCCGGAGAGGTAGGCCGTGTAACCCAGTCTTGAGATCGCCCTGTGCACCCTGCTCTGGTCCTTTTCTGAGGTGTTGATGAAGACCGAAGGACCTGTCTGGAGAGAGAAGTAAGCGTCCGCTCCGCCGCTCCGAAGCTCTCGCACCTTCCTGATTATGCGGATGGAGTCCTCGTTCATTATGATCAGCCTGTTCTCGCCGGTCATCGTGAGGGCGTGAAGCTCCATCGTGTCCTTCTCCGCGAGCGTCCCGAGCCTCTCCAGGTCGTTTCCCATAATCGCTGCTTCCATCTCGTCGCACCTCTTCTGGGCCGACTTGACCCTCGCTTCAAAGAACGGCGACGTCAGGACTTCCCTGTGCGCATCCTCGGTCCTCACATTCGAAGGGAGTGGAACGACGACCATCCTGAGGTCCATCGTCGAGGAATCGGCGAACCTCTCGGCGAAGGTCGAGTGGTCGTCATCGCCTGCGTAGAGCCTGGAGAACCCCCCTACGAGCGACCTGGAAGCTGACGCTGCAAAGAGCCTCGCCTTGCGAGAAAGGTCCCTCAGGTCCGGGGTGTCACCGGCGAGCATCCTGTGGGCGAGAAGGGTGAGAACAGCGCCGGCGGATGACGAATACCCTATACCCTTGGGTCTCCCCTTCGGCACGTTCCTGCTGTCGAAGCGGAAGTCTGCGGACCTCGACCCATGTGAGATGCTCGCCATCACGGTGTCGAGTCGCGCGTTGGCCGAGTCGCTCGTCTTCCCTTCGATGAACACGCCCCCTCGCGCTTCGTCGGAGACGGTCGCTTCAGTCATCATGCAAGTCGTGTTCACGGAGATGCTGTCGTGGAATGGGATTCTGAGAGCCGGGTTCTTCATCCCGTGGTACTTCACCAGCGCCTGCATCGTGTAAGCTACCGCGCGGTGCTTTGTCATGCGAACGCGGTGATCTCCATGGACCCGACGGTCTCCTCGTTTCGCAAGAGTCTCACCATATCTCTGGGGACGTCGCGGGCGGCCAGGTCTGAATTCAGGGCCAGAGTTCTGTCGCTAGGGAAGTTCGTGGTCCTGACAACGATGTCCTGGGGATGGGATAGGGTGAGCCTAGGGTCGCCATTGGCTCTTAGAGAGAAGGTGTACCCTTCGACTCTGATGATCACCGTCACGCGGGACCCCTTTGCAACGACCAAGTCCTTCAGGGAGGGACTGAGACCCGATGCTCCCTTGTCCGCGCCCACTCCGATGATGCAGTCTCCTCTCGATGTCAGGTGCGGGTCTGTGGTCACTTCAAGAGTCCTGGGGTGAGTCGCCCTGACCATGGGGTGGCCATGGAAGTGGACTACGTCCGAGCATGCGCGGCTCAGTGGAACCGACCGCTGAGCGAGACCAGTGCCGCTCAACCAGCTCCCTCGAGCGGCTGAGCACCGCCGCAGTGTCCGCAGTTCTTCTGACCTATTGGCACGATCGTGGAGCAGTACGGGCAGAACCGATAACCCTCGGGAGGCTCGACCGGGCCGTGGCTCTCGCTCATGAAGGGAGCCGCGACCGCCATCATTCCACCGACGATCGCAAAGGGTATGCTCCAGAAGTAGACCAATGGCACCTCGAGGACGTAGAACACCAGTCCCGTCGCGAATGTCAGCAAACCCGCGGCGAAGAGTTGAGAGCGCACGGTTCTTAGACCGCCTCCAATCCCTTTATACTTTAGACTTCTCCGCCGCGACCGTGATGACGACCGAGTACGAGCAGCTCCTCGCCAGTCTGATAGACCAGAAGAAGGCAGAGATAGCCGAGCTTCAGGGGAAGCCGAGCAAGAAGAAACAGCTCTCCTCGGCGACGTCGGACCTCAAGTTCATCGAAGGCGAGCTCCACAGGTACCAGCAGGGAATGTCCCTCTTCAGGACCAAGGGCATACCCAAGGTCGGCCGGTGGGGAAAACCCGAATTGGGCGAGTCGAACGTGGAGCAGTAGGCGCTTTCTTACATCGGTGGCATGCCGCCCATACCGCCCCCTCCAGGAGGCATCGGCGGTGCCTTCATCTTGCTCGCGGCGATGACGTCGTCGATTCGCAGGATCATGGATGCTGCCTCAGTCGCAGAGCGGAGTATCTGCAGCTTCACCGCGAGCGGCTCGACCACCGACTTCGCGTACATGTCTGCGACCTTTCCGTTCATCGCATCGACGCCGTACCACTTTCCTTCCTTGCCGTGCTTCGACCTTAGGTCGACCTGAGTGTCGATCGGGTCCATCCCGGCGTTCTCGGCTAAGGTAAGGGGTATCGATTCCATGGCGTCCGCGAACTTTATCGCGGCGAGCTGCTCCCTTCCCGACAGCTTCTGGGCCCAAGCCCTGAGCTGCACGGAGAGCTCCTCTTCTGGTGCGCCTCCTCCTGCGACGATGAATGGCTTCTCCACCACGTCCTTCGTGACCATCAGGGCGTCGTGCAGAGCCCGCTCCGCCTCGTCAACTATGCGCTGGGTACCACCCCTCACGAGCACGGTGACCGCCTTTGGATTCTTGCACCCCTCGATGAAGACCCACTTGTCGTCTTCCAGCTTCCTCTCCTCCACGAGTTTCGCGAATCCCAGGTCCTTCGAGCTCAGGTCGTCGAGGTTCGTCACCATCCTCGCTCCGGTCGCCTTCGCGAGCTTGCCCATGTCGCTCTCCTTGACCCTTCTGACGGCGAGCACCCCCGCCTTTGCCAGGTAGTGCTGCGCGAGGTCGTCTATCCCCTTCTGGCAGATGAGCACGTTCGCGCCGGCCGCCGTGACCTTGTCCACCATGTCCTTGAGGATCTTGCTTTCTTCGTCCATGAACTTCTGCATCTGCTTGGGGTCGTCTATCCTGATCTCGGCAGAGAACTCTGTCTTCTCTATCTCCAGGGGCGAGTTGACGAGGGCGATCTGGGCGTCGCTGACCCTCTTCGGCATCCCCGAGTGCACGACCTCCTTGTCCAGGACCATGCCCTTGATCAGTTGGGAGTCAGTGATGGCGCCTCCGGGCTTCTTCTCGACCTTCACGTTGTCTATGTCAGCCTTGAAGCCGTTGCCAGAGGATTCAGAGACCATCAGTATCGCGTCGACCACGACGTTGGCTAGGTGCGGCGCATCCTCGTTGACGAGCTTGGTCAGCATGCTTGTCGTCGCGACCCTGACCAGGTCTTTCTTGTCGGTGGGGTCGACCTTCTCCGCGATCTTCTCCAGAATCTCCTGCGCCTTCTCAGCGGCCCTGGTGTAGCCTTCCACGATGACGACAGGATGGACGTCCTTGTCCACGAGGTCTTCGGCCTTCTCGAGAAGGGCCCCGGCCACGACGACCGCCGAGGTGGTGCCGTCTCCGACCTCGTTGTCTGTCGCCTTGCTTATCTCGACCATCATCTTCGCTGCGGGATGCTGCACGTCTATCTCCTTGAGCATGGTCGCCCCATCGTTGGTTATGGTCACGTCTCCCATGGAGTCGACGAGCATCTTGTCCATGCCTCTCGGACCGAGCGAGGTCCTTACCAGCTCAGCTATCAGCTTTGCAGCTGTTATGTTGTTTCTCTGTGCCTCCCGCCCCTTCGATTCTCCCGCGCCTTCCTTCAGAATTATTATTGGTTGTCCGCTTGCAGACATTTGTAAATCAGGGTATACAACTGCGTGTTGTATATAAGAATTCTCAGCCCGCCGCTATCACACCGACAGACACGAGGACATCTCCTTCGGTGCCATAGACTCCCTCGACCTCGAGAGCATAACGTGTGCCTGGATTGATAACTATAGATGTGGGGACTCCTAGTTCAAACTCGTAGGCTTTGCCTAGAGCGAAGGGGCCCGGCTCAGTGCCTATTGAGATGTTGTCTAGGTACACGTGTAACTCTGTTAGGGGCGCCGCTCCGCTCGGCAACACCTCCAGTCCTATGTATTGACTGAGGACGTCTGCTTCTGTACTGTTGATGACGGTGAGGTTGGCCGATAGGATCCCGAATCTACCGCATTGAAGCATGGAGCATTGTGAGACGGCGAGGGATGACGCAGAGGGGTTGGGGTTGAACGCAGAGGTGGAATAGTTCCATGCCTCATATGAACCCAGCACAAGGGCGATGCATATCCCTATGGCCACCCACTTTGAATACTGCAACGTCGGAACCGGCTCGTCGGCCTCGAAAAGCTTTGCTGGAGCGCGGCTCCGACGCTTTTAAGTCGAGTGTCCGGTGAGATGGGTGCGATGGCGGAGCGACCGCTCACCCAAGCTCTGATCGCGGAGGCGTGGGGGACCTTCGTGCTCACCTTCATAGGGCCCCTCGCGATCACTGTGGCGACGAATCCCGGTATATTCAGCGGCGGAGTGCCGCTCGGCCTGGGATTCATTGGCCTTGCCCACGGAATCGCGCTCTTGGTGGGTATAGCTGCGGTCGCGCAGGTTTCGGGCGCCCACTTCAACCCCGCCGTGACCATCGGTCTCACCTTGGGCGGAAAGTTCCCGCGAAGCCGGGTAGTGCCGTACATAGGAGCACAACTCGCTGGGGCCGTCGTGGCGGGCGTCAGCCAGCTCGCGCTGGTGGGTGTGGCGATAGCGAAGACGTCAGACCTCGGGAGCACGCTCCCGAACGGTTCGCTTCCAGACCCAATACTCGCGGCCGTGATCGCAGAGACAATCGGCACCTGCATTCTTGTGATGACAGTCCTAGGTAGCACCGATAAGGAGTCTCTCGGCTGGGGCTCATCTGCCATCGGAATGTCGTTGGCTGCAGTCATTTGGGCTGTGGGTGGGATCTCTGGCGCATCGCTCAATCCGGCTAGAAGCTTCGGACCAGCCATTATATCCCTCGCATTCAGCACAAAGCCTCTCGCTGAATATTGGATTTACGTTCTAGGTCCGATACTTGGAGCTGTAGTGGCAGCGCAGATATATAGGGCAATGAGCGGCCGCTGAACCCCGATTTGAAGTCAGACGTCTTCAGGCTCGACAGAGTTCAGGCAAGGGAGTTCTTGTCCGAGATAGAGTCAATGCTCTCTCACAAGAAGGGCAAGTCAGCGACGGATGCAGTCGTGAGGTTTCTGAACTCGAGAGTGCCAGGTTACTCTTGGGTCGGCATCTACATGGTCGAAGGGGAGGACCTCGTCCTGGCGGCCTGGTCGGGGCCTGAAGCGACGCAGCACACGAGAATACCCATAGGGAAGGGAGTCTGCGGATACGCAGCAAAGACTGGGAGGACTGAGATCGTCTCCGACGTCAGCAAGGATCCTAGGTACCTTCAATGCTTCATTTCGACAAAGGCCGAGATCGTGGTCCCTGTCTTCAAGGGTGGGAAAGTGATTGGGGAAATAGACGTCGATGGAGACCGCGTTGACGCCTTCTCGTCGCTCGACGGGGAATTCCTCGAAGCGGTAGCAGGCAAGCTAGGACCAGTCTGCTGACGCCGTAGTCGACATCGGCCGAGCATCTAGTATTGATCGCAGCACCCCTGTGAATCACACTGTTAACCTGAAAAGTTAACAGCGTGATTGTTAAATATTACATACGTTATACTGCCTCGTGAAATCTGGAGTACGCTCCAGCGTGGGGTTCCTATGATTCAAGCGACCGCTAGCACTAGTGTCGGCAAGGCATCGCGTCGCGTCGACTTGAAGCAGCTGGGTCGAACGATCGCCATCGTTGTTGGCGCTGTGGTCATCGCTGCTGTGCTCGTCTGGCAGGGCATAACCGCAGCGGGCAACCCGAACCCGACGGCGGCGACCTCTTTTCCAATTGCGGCCCTTGACATAGCCGTCCTCGTAACACGCGAGGGCCTGGAATCAATCCTCGTGTTGGCGGCGCTGGTCGCGGGTCTCAAAGGGAAGAACTACGGGTACCAGCGTCCGGTACAGTTGGGGGCTGGGCTTGGCTTCTGCGCCGGGGTGCTGACATGGTTCGCAGCAATTTCCGTTGTGGGCAATCTCACTCTCAGCTACGGTGCGCTCGCGGTGCAGGCGGCCACCGGACTCTTTGCAGTTGTTGTTCTCTTGGTTGTGATGAACTGGTTCTTCCACGGCGTCTACTGGTCCGGATGGATCAACATGCAGACGAAGGCGAAGAGGTCGCTCATCGCTGACGCCGAGAGGAAGGGCAAGGGCACGGGGCGTGTCCTTTTTGGTCTCGTGGTACTGGGCTTCGCCTCTGTATACCGCGAGTCAGTTGAGGTCGTGCTCTTCCTCCAGAGCTACTACATCTCCATGGGGTCGACCGTTGTTTACTACGGGGCCGTGGCAGGCCTCGTGCTGACTGTTGCGGCCGGCTATCTTACCTTCCTGGGACACAGGCGCCTCCCTTACAGGAGGATGATGGTCGCAACCGGAGCATTGCTGACCGGCGTACTCTTCGTCATGGTTGGGGAAGAGGTCAACGAGATGCAGCTTGCAGGCTGGATCGGGACGACCGGTATCCCCGCACTCCAGAACATCCCGCCTTGGGCGGGCCTGTGGCTCTCCATCTTCCCGAACGTCCAGACCTTCATGGGACAGGCGGTCGCGCTGCTGCTCGTTGCTGGAGCTTACTACGTTTCCAAGAGCAGGATGTCCAAACTGATGGGTCGTCAGGTAGATGCTGCACTATCTTCCTCTAGAGGGGGAACCGTTCAGCCGAGACTAGTGCCGGAGCGGTCCTAGGAGAATTGTGCACGATACAACCTAACAAGTAGCCTCTATGCCTGGATGTCTCAAAGGGAGATTATAACGTATGTTATCAAATTTATATACAGTCCAGCTTCGCTGAAAGATAGCCGTTGAAACTCGAGATTAAGGAACTGCACGCCACCGTGGAGGGGAAGGAGATTCTCAAGGGAGTCAATCTGACGATTGGCCAGGGTGAAGTCCACGCGCTGATGGGCCCGAACGGGTCCGGCAAGAGCACCCTAGCCTACACCCTGATGGGGCACCCCAAGTACGTCGTCACGAGCGGCGAAGCTACCATCGACGGTGTCACGATCTTGGGAAAGACCGCGGACAAGAGGGTGAAACAGGGCCTGTTCCTCGCGTTCCAGTACCCGGTCTCCGTGCAGGGAGTTAGCATGTTCTCCTTCCTGAGGGCTGCATACAACGCTGCCCACACGGTGGATGGGAAGGACCCTCCGACGATCTTCGAGTTCCGCGAGGTAGTGAAGGACAAACTGAAGATGTTGAACATGGACGACACGTTCCTCAACAGATACCTGAACGAGGGGTTCTCCGGAGGGGAGAAGAAGAGGGCGGAGATTCTTCAGATGGCTTTGATGGAGCCGAAATTCGCCGTGCTGGACGAGACGGACTCTGGTCTGGACATCGACGCGCTCAGGATCGTGGCGGAAGGCATCAACAAGGTGGCCGGACCGACGACTGGGGTTCTCTTGATAACTCACTATCAGAGGATACTGAAGTACGTCAAGCCTCAACACGTCCACGTGATGTACCAGGGCAAGATAATCCAGTCCGGGGGCGAGGAGCTCTCTAGGCTGCTGGAAGAGAAGGGGTATGCTTGGATCACCGGCTACCAGGGCGAGCCCGAAGAGGCCCCGGTCAATCCAGCGTAGCCGCAGCGTTGTGGGAAACCTTTAAACGGCCATAACCTATGTTATATTCTGGCGCTCTGAACACATGTCTACCAAGACCGACATAGTAACTGAGGATTACAAGGAGAAGTACGGGTTCAGCGACCCGGTCGACTCCTACGCGGTCAAGGGAATAAAGGGTCTAAGCGAGAGAGTCGTCCAGGAGATCTCGAGGCTCCATGACGAGCCTGCTTGGATGGAACAGCTGCGACTGAAGGCTCTCAAGCACTTCCTCGACAGGCCCGTGCCGAAGTGGGCACCCGAGCTGGGAGAAATCGACTATCAGAGTTTTTACTACTACGCGAGTCCGACCTCGAAGTCCGCCTCCTCATGGGAGGACCTGCCTGACTACATCAAGAGGACCTACGACAAGCTCGGTATAACCGAAGCTGAGAAGAAATTCCTGGCCGGGGTCGGGGCCATCTACGAGAGCGAGGCTGTGTACCACAGCATTCAGAGCGACCTCGCAAAGCAGGGGGTTGTCTTCAGCGACACGGTCACCGCGATGAAGGAATACCCTGATGTCATGAAGAAGTACTTCGGCACGGTGGTCCCCTACCAGGACAACTTCATCGCCGCCCTCCAGACCGCCGTGTGGAGCGCTGGCAGCTTCGTCTACGTCCCCGAGGGCGTGAAGGTGACCACCCCGCTCCAGGCATACTTCAGGATAAACGAGAGGAACATGGGGCAGTTCGAGAGGACGCTGATCATCGGGGAGCCTTACAGCGAGGTAAACTACGTGGAAGGTTGCACGGCTCCTGTTTACTCCTCACAGTCCCTCCACTCAGCGATCGTGGAGATAGTCGCAAAGAAGGGCTCGCTCGTGAAGTACACCACGCTACAGAACTGGTCGCGGGACGTTCTCAACCTAGTGACGAAGAGAGCCCACGCCTACGAGGACGCGACGGTGTCGTGGGTCGACTTCAACGGCGGGTCAAAGCTCACCAGGAAGTATCCGTCCATCTATCTGCTCGGACCCCGGGCAAAGGCCGACATCATCTCCGTCGCATACGCGGGGGCCGGACAGGTGCAGGACACGGGCGGAAAGGCGATCCACCTAGCGAAGGACACGACGTCGAAGATCATCTCCAGGTCTGTCTCCAAGGACGGCGGGCACACCGCTTACAGGGGTCTGCTGCACATAGCCAAGGGAGCGAGGAACGTCAAGAGCTCGGTCAGGTGCGACGCGCTCCTGATAGACGAGAAGAGCACGACGTCCACCTATCCGTACATGGAGATCCAGGAAGACGACGCGACCGTCACGCATGAGGCGAGCGTCGGAAAGGTCGGGGAAGAGCAGCTCTTCTACCTGATGGCCAGGGGCATAACGGAGAGCGACGCGCTGAGCATGGTCGTCAACGGGTTCCTCGAGCCTTTCACGAAGGAGCTCCCTATGGCGTATGCGGTCGAATTCAACAGAATGATGTCGCTAGAAATGACGAACACGGTAGGCTGAGCGACTCAGACCGCGGGTGGGAGGACAAGATTGTCTCAGAGACTAGCCGGTGCGTTCAGCGAAGACGCTGTGAGGTCGCTCTCCGAGTTCCTGAAAGAGCCGGGATGGCTGACCAACCTGAGGCTGAAGGCGTTCGGGCTCTACTCGGCCCTGCCCACTGAGAAGAACGCCCTCTACACGAAGTACGCGGAGATTTCCCGCTTTGACGAGTCAAGGTTCGGTGTCGTGGCACAGAAGTCGTCCGTCGACCTGCGGTCTTTCTTCAAGGACTATCTGACTGGAAGGGAGAACAACATAGTTCTTCAGGGAAACGAGACCGAGGTCCACGCCGAACTCGAACCCGAAGTGGCGGCCGCAGGGGTCAAACTGCTCACAATCAGCGAGGCGCTGGAATGGAACGAACGGTTGGTCAAGACGGTCCTTTCGGAGAGGCTCGTGAAGTCCGAGGACGACAGGTACGCAGCCTTTACGAACGCTTTCTTCAACTCCGGGACATTCATCTACGTCCCCAAGGAAGTCCGGGTCCCGAAGCCGTTGAGGAAGATGCTTCTCCTCAGGGACCCAACGACGAGCATAGTTGAGCAGACGGTGGTCTACGCCGAGGAGGGGTCTAGGGTGGTTTTCCTCGAAGAGCTCTATTCCGCTACGAAGTCTCCTGCACTAGTCACCTCCGCCGTGGAAGTGCGCGCGAATGCGGGAGCGAGGGTCGATTTCAGTTCAGTCCAGCTCCTCGACCAGGAGTCGGTCAACCTGAGCAACAGGGCGCTCCAGGCGAAGAACGACTCAAAGGTAACCTTTAGCTCGGTCTCGCTCGGGTCTTCCGTCTCACGGTCGCGAACCAACTTCCTCTTGGATGGGAGGGGATCAGAAGCCGAGGGGTTCGAGATATTCTTCACCGACGAAAAACAGAGGTACGACTTCGAGACGAATCTCCTCCACAACTCCGCCGATTCGACGGGTTCGACTCAGGCTAGGGGCGTTCTGAAGGACGAGTCACAGTCGATCTTCAAGGGCATGATCAGGATTGGGCCATCTTCGAAGAATTCGAGAGCTTACCTCGCGCACCACGCGATGATACTCGACAGGAGGGCAAAGTCTGACGGGATTCCTGGGCTCGACATTCTGACGAACGAGGTGAAGGCCACGCACTCCGCGTCTGTCGCTCAGATCGATGAAGAGCAGCTCTTCTACCTCATGGCCCGCGGGCTCAACGCAGACGAAGCGAAGAGGATGGTGGTGCTGGGCTTCTTCGAACCCGTGCTCTCGCGCGTCCCCATCGAACAGACCAGAGAGGGTGCGAGGTTCATGATCGAGGGGAAGTGGGAGGGCGAGCGCAGAAGACTCGTTGACAGGGAGACCTTGATAGCGCTGACCGGAGAGACGACCCCTGAGGTCCAGCAGACCGAAGACATTTTCGAGAGACACTACAAGTACCGGAGATGAAGAGGTTCGAGTGAGCTGGTCGCGGCCATGAAGTCCAGCGACCTGGCCGAAGGGACGATGGTCGAAGTGGAGCTCAATGGCACAGCGATCCTCCTTTCCAGAATAGACGGCGAGGTCTACGCCGTATCTGCAACTTGCACCCACGAAGCGACCGACCTCGGGATCGGCTTCAAGATCGAGGAGCGCGTCGTCTGTCCGCTCCATCTGTCCCAGTTCGACCTGAGGACGGGGGAGGTGCAGAATCCTCCCGCGACCGAGCCGCTCAAGAGGTTCAATGTTAAAATAGACGCCGGAACGATTTTTGTGGAGATTTAGGCGGAGAAACTTGCAGAAGACTCAGGCTCTCGAACTAGAGGCCGTCAGACTCGACTTTCCGATCCTCAAGAGAAAGGTCCACGGAAAGAGGCTGGTCTACCTTGACAACGCCGCGACGACCCAGAAGCCGAAGCAGGTCATCGACGCAATCTCGGACTTCTACACCAGGTACAATTCGAACGTGCACAGGTCGGTCCACACTCTCGGAGAGGAGGCCACTGCGGCTTACGAGGGTGCCCGGACCAAGGTCTCCAAGTTCATAGGCTGCTCCGCGTCGGAGGTGATCTTCACTCGGGGAACCACTGAGTCGATAAACCTCGTCCGGTTCGCGTGGGGCGAACCCTTCGTCAAGAGAGGGGACACCATCGTCGCGACCCTGATGGAGCACCACAGCAACCTCGTACCCTGGCAGCTCCTCGCGAGGAAGAAGGGAGCGCGGCTGAGGCTCGTGGGCGTGAACTCGGACGGAACGCTCGACCTCGGCGAATTCGAGAAGCTGATGGGCGCCTCACCCAAGCTGTTCGCGGTGACGCACTGCTCGAACGTCCTGGGGACCATAAACGATGTCGCCAAGCTCTGCGAGAAGGCGAGGAGAGCCGGTGCCACGACGCTCGTCGACGCGGCGCAGTCAGTGCCCCACATGCCAGTGGACGTTTCCCGCATCGGATGCGACTTTCTGGCGTTCTCCGGGCACAAGATGGCTGGTCCGACAGGCATCGGCGTCCTTTACGGACGCAAGGGAGTGCTCGATGCGATGGATCCCTTCATGGCTGGGGGCGAGATGATCAAGGACGTCTGGGAGGACCGAGCCACATGGAACGATGTTCCCTACAAGTTCGAGGCTGGGACTGTCAACATAGCCGACACAATCGGATTGGGAGCGGCGGTGGACTATCTCACATCGCTCGGGATGTCGAACGTCAGGAGCCACGAGGCAAAGGTAACGAAGTACGCTCTGGAGCGCCTGTCGGAGATTCCCGGCATGAAGGTCTACGGGCCTGCCAGAGCCGACGCCAGAGGCGGGGTGGTGTCCTTCAACCTCGCAGACGTCCATCCACACGACATGGCCACCATACTTGACGAGGAGGGGGTCGCGATCAGGTCCGGGAGCCATTGCGCCCATCCGTTGGTCAGGTCTCTGGGGGTGCCAGCCACGAGCAGGGCCAGCTTCTACGTGTACAACTCGTACGACGACGTGGACGCTCTCCTCTCTGCGATTCAGAAGGTCAGGAGGCTCTTCAAGCTTTGAGTGCCGCTGACATCTACAAGGAGATAATCCTAGACTACTACAGGAACCCGAGGAACTTCGGAAAGCTCGAGGGTTCGCAGATATCGTCGCACGACGTGAACCCTCTCTGCGGGGACGAGATCGAGATGCAGGTCAGAGTCGGCATCGACAACGACATCCAGGATATCAAGTTCCTCGGGCAAGGCTGCGCCATCAGTCAGGCGTCCGCATCCATGCTCACCGAGATGGCGAAGGGCAAGCCTCTGGAGTGGGTCAAGACGCTCTCGAAGGAAGACGTCCTTCAGATGCTTGGGAATCCCGAGCTGGGTCCTTCTAGGATCAAGTGCGCTCTCTTGGGCATGAAGGTGCTGAAGGTAGGGGTCTATGGCTACCTGGGCGCGAAGTTGGAAGACTCCGAAGCCTAGCTCTTCGTGGTGGCCGTCTTCGAGCCCTCGCCCCCTCTCCGCGGGGCTTTCCCGGACATGACGTGCCTCTTCAGAAGCTGGATGCCAAGAGCGGGATCTACCCCCTTGGGGCAGACCGCAGAGCACGAACCTGCGTAGTGACACCGCCAGACGCCGTGTTCGGTGTCCGTCCCCGCGAACCTCTGGGCTCCACCTTCGTCTCTGACGTCTAGGCTGTACCTGTAGGCCTGTGCGAGCGCTTGAGGTCCGGGGTAGAGCCTGTCCGTGGCAACGGTTGGACAGGAGGAGGTGCAGAGCCCGCACTTTATGCAGTAGGTGAACTGCAGGATCGACTCGAGCTCTTTCGGCGTCATCAAGTACTCAGACGAAGGGTTGTCCTGCTCCTCGACGTCTGACCTGACCAGGTGCGGAGAGACCTGTTCGTGCTTCGAAAAGAAACCGGCCAGGTCCGTAACGAGGTCTTTGATTATCGGGAAGTTGTCCATGGGCTGGACGGTGATCGTCTCCGTGCCTAGCTCAGAGACCTGGGTCGAGCACGCGAGCCTCGGCAACCCGTTGACCTTCATTCCGCACGACCCGCACGACGCCATCCTGCACGAGAACCTCACTCCTATCGAGTGGTCCACGTAGTCTCTAGCGTGTAGCACGCAGTCGAGCACCGTCGTACCCCTCCTGAACGGCACGATGAAGCTCTCGAAGGTCGGCCTGCCGTCGACGCCTGGCCTGTACCGCTGGACTCGAACCCTGACCGTATCCAATTCGCTCTAACCTCCAGTCCCGAGGACGGCCAGAATCACCGTCCGCGTCCCGTAGACGATCGCGAGCAGCGCAGCGAGCATCGTCCCCCAGTTCGCCATGGTGGTCCATGACTTGCCCTGCTTCCACTCGACGAGGATTATCCTGAAGCCGTTGAACCCGTGCGCCACGACGACCACGAGGAGTACCTCGAGCAGCGAACCGTCGATCCAGCTTCTGTAGACAGAGAGGACGTGCTGAAACGAGATTGCCGTCGAGTAGGGCACGAGGACACCCTGCATGAGGAGGTGCAGGGCTACGAGCACGAGGGCCACGACGGCGGTGCCGTACTGCAGCTGCATCAGTTTAGACTCTCGCGTTTTCCATACACCTAGAAGAGGATCGTCCCCGCCCAAAGCGCACCGACTATCGCCAGGATTATCGCGAGCCAGATCATGTGTTGCTGTAGGGTGCGCAAACCCTTCGCTTTGTACGGGTACTCTGGCCTAGAGGGCTTCTGAAATATGATCCCGTACTCCGCCATTATGAGCCTGATCCCGTTGACCCCGTGGTAGACGACTATCAACACGACGGCGACGAGTATCGTGTGCCCGATTAGGTTCTCCGTGATGGAGAGGTCCCCCGCCCAGCTCGTTGGACTAGGGCCGCTTCCGAAAGGTCCACCGATGAAGAAGCTCGTGTCGCCTATGTGGCCTAGAACATACGCCAGTATCCCCAGCCCGGTCACCCTCTGGAAGACGTAAGCCCACCTCTCCAGGTTGAAGTGATAGGGGTCCAGCCACCCCCTTAGGCCTCTTCTGTTCTCCCGGGAGTCCGTCATCCCCTCTCCCCTAGTAGTGCCTCTCCATGGGCTGGTACCTTGTGATCTTGACGGGCGAGTATTCTAGCTTGGGTCCCTCCTCTGCGTCGTAAGCGAGCGTGTGCTTCATCCAGTTTACATCGTCTCTGTTGGGATAGTCCCTCCTCGCGTGAGCTCCTCTCGACTCTCTTCTTGCCAAGGCGGAGACGACCACCACCTCCGCAGTGAGAAGCATCCCCTCGACCTCCAGTACGTCACTCAAGTTCGTGTTGTAAACTCTGCTGCTGTCGTCGCAGTGAAGGTAGTCGGTCGACTTGAGTTCTCTGATGGTCCTGAGAGCAGAGGCCAGCCCCTCCTCCGTCCTGTACACGAAGGCTTCCGCATCCATGGCCGCCTGCAGCTTGTCCCTGATTTCGTAGGGGTTCGTTCCACCTCTACCGTGAAAGATCGTGTCGAAGATCCTTCTCTCCTCAGAGAGCACGGACTCGTAGATTGTATTCCCTGCCGTCTTGGAGGACGAGTACTTGGCGGCCTCCGCCCCGGTAATCTTCCCCCACACCAAGCACTCCGCGGTCGAATTCGCGCCCAGTCTGTTCGCTCCGTTGATGCTGACGCAAGCCGCCTCACCCGCAGACCAAAGCCCCTTGATCCTCGTCGCACCGTCTATGTCGACATCGACCCCGCCCATGACGTAGTGCAGCACGGGTCTGACGGGCACGGGTTCGTCTATCATGTCCAGGCCTCTGAACTTGAGGGCGATCTCTCTTATCCCCGGTATCTTCTCCTTGATCCTCTCAGCCCCGACCTTCGTCAGGTCGAGGTGGACGTAGTCGTACCCCGAAGATTCGTCCTTGAAACCCCTCCCACCCTCAATCTCTGTCATGATTCCCCGTGAGACCACGTCTCTGGAGGCCAGCTCCAGCTTCTCTGGTGCGTACTTTTTCATGAATCGCTCCCCGTCCTTGTTGAGAAGGACTCCTCCTTCTCCCCTGGCAGCCTCGGAGATCAGAATGCCGGAGGGGATGAGGCCCGAAGGATGAAACTGTATGAACTCCATGTCCTTCAAGGGGAGCCCCGAGCGGTACGCCATGCTCAGTCCGTCTGGGGTGGAGCTGTATCCGTAGGTCGCGAACCCGTAGATCCTACCCGCTCCGCCCGTAGCGATTATCCCGGCCTTCCCCAGGACCGCTGCGAAGTCGCCCGTCGCCATCTCGATCGCGGTCACACCCCTAAACTCGCCCGAGTCGACCAGTATCGAAGTCGCGAACCACTCCTGATAGAACGTGATGTCGTCATACTTTGTGGCCGTGTCGTAGAGCGTCTGCATCTCGAAGAACCCGACCTTGTCCTCCGCGAATGTAGCCCTAGGATAGCTGTACCCCCCGAACCATCTCTGCGCTATTCTCCCGTCGTCCCTTCTCGACCACGGAAGACCCCAGTGGTCGAGCTGGTAGATTTCCTGAGGCATTGCGTTTACGAACCTCTCCACGGCGTCTTGGTCGGCGAGGTAGTCCGAGCCCTTCACAGTGTCGAAGATGTGGGACTCGATAGAATCGCCCAGCTCGGGGTAGAGCACAGCGGCGGTTCCACCTTCAGCGCTGACGGAGTGCGAGCGCATCGCTTGGACCTTCGTCACGACCGCGATGTCCGCTTTGCCTTCGCTGACGCGAGCTGCCTCTATCGCCGCCCTCAGCCCGGCTATGCCTGACCCAACTATGACAATGTCATGCCTTATCTGCTCCACCATCGAGAGCCGCCCTTCTCAAGTCGCTTTTCAGTTCTCTTAGCCTTTGCTCGGCGCCGATGAAGTGGAAATCTGGAGGCGAGACCGAAAACGTTCGTTTTCGGATTGTTGCCTCCATTTGAGCAAGGATACGCTTTTAAACGCATCAGGAATCGCCAGAAGGCTACGAGACGGCCTAGTTGCCACAATACGGCTACAGTTACGAGGGTTTTGACCCCGCGGTGCATGTAAGGGCTAGCGGTCGCGAGGTAAACATTTCTCCCAAGGCCGCCCGTGAAATCGCGTTAACAATCAAGGGGATGCCACTCACGAAGGCGATCGACCGTCTGGAACTCGTAAGGGAGAAGAAGATGGCTGTTGCTTTCAGAAGGCACAAGCTCAAGGTAGGGCATAGGAGCGAGCTCTCAGGGTTCCCGTCCGGCTCTTACCCCGTCAAAGCGGCTGGGGCTTTCGTTCAAGTCCTGAAGAACCTCCAGAGCAATTCCGAGTTCAAGGGACTAGACCCCGAACGCGTGCAGATAGTCCACGCATCGGCGTTCGCGGGACGCACCCTGAAGGATTTCACTCCGAGGGCTTTCGGTCGGAGTTCGCCCAACTTCCGTCAGCTGGTCCACATCGAACTAATAGGAAAGGAAGTCTAAGGAAATGCCTGGCACGCAGAGCAGTTCGGTGAAGAGTCTGCTTGTGGCGAGCCGGACCTACGCTGACATCGACGAGTTCTTTGAAAAACAGCTGAAGGAAGCTGGTTACGGAGGACTGGAAATCCAGAGATCCCCCACCGGGCTCACTCTGAAGGTCTACGTTGCGAGGCCTGGGTTGGCGATAGGTCGGAGGGGCACCGGGATCAAGGAACTCACGGAGAAGGTGGCCGCCCAGTTTGCACTGGTAAACCCGCAGATCGCGATATCAGAAGTCGAGAACCCGGCGTTGAACCCCAGGATAATGGCTGCGAGGGTCGCCCAGATTGTCGAGAGGGGGACCGCGTTCAGGCGGGCTGCGACGTGGACCTTGAACAACATAATGAATGCGGGCGCGATGGGATGCGAGATCTCCGTCGCCGGCAAGCTGAGGAGCGACAGGTCCCGTGGCGAGAAGTACAGGGCGGGGATCGTCCCGAAGAGCGGCGACACCGCAGACAGAGTCGTCAGCGAGGCCACGACGGATGTTCTCCTGAAGCTGGGCCTCTATGGCATCAAGGTAAAGATAGCCCTGAGGGACGCGCTCCCACCGGAATTCCAGTTCAAGGGAGACGTCAAGGAAGAAGAGATGAACAATGGCACAACTAAAAGCGAAGAACCTCAGAGAGCTAGATGACGATAAGCTCAGAGAGCAGCTCTTCCAGCTCAGGTCCGAGCTCTCGAAGTTGCAGGGGAACGCCGCCAGGGGCATGGCTCAGAAGGAAGTGGGGAAAATCAGACGAGCACGGAGGGACGTTGCGATTATGCTGACGGTGATGAAGGAGAAGGGAGTGAGGGAATGAACATAGTGGGCTCGACAGTGACGGTCGTCGGTTCCACCGATCCGACCAAGGTGGGCGTCAGAGGCGAGGTCCTGATCGACAGCGCAAAGACCATTCTGATCGAGTCTGAAGGCGGGAGGATCACGGTCGAGAAGAAGGGTTCAGTTTTGCAAGTCCAGGGAACCAGGGACGTCGTCGTCGGTCTTGACCTGATGGGAAGACAGGAAGACAGGCTGAGGTCGAGGAAGAATTGAGTTCTGCGGGGCTCGAAGTTCAGTCGCCGAAGAAGACGTGCGAAGACGACCGTTGTCCCTTCCACGGCAGCCTGAAGGTGAGAGGAAAGATGCTGACCGGAACGGCGTCCTCCACGGCGGGAAGGAGCTTCGTGGTAGTCCAGATGGAGTACCTTCACAGGGTCGGGAAGTACAACCGTGGAGAGAGGCGGAGGAGCAGGCTCAGCGCACACCTCCCACCATGCATAACAGTCAACGACGGCGACGTCGTGACCATCGCCGAGTGCAGGCCGCTCTCAAAGACGATCTCCTTCGTCGTGGTCCAGGCCGGGAGCGGAGCATAATTGTCCACCAAGTCCCGTGCGGTCTCTGCGAAGGGCGTAGAGGAGTTCAAGACATACATCACCAGAGCCATCCCGCTCAACGCGGTGATCAACTGCGCAGACAACACCGGAGCGAAGACCCTGAGGGTGGTTCAGGTGACGAAGGCGAAGACGAGGCTCTCGAGGCTGCCCGCCGCCTCGGTCGGAGACAGCGTGATCTGCGTGGTGAAGAGGGGTCCGCCCGAGCTGAGGAAGACAGTCTTCGGGGCTGTGATAATCAGGCAGAAGTACCCAGTCCGAAGGGTGAGCGGGCAGCGCGTGGTCTTCGAGGACAACGCGGCCGTGATCATCACGCCGGAGGGAGAACTCAAGGGGACCGACATCAAGGGCCCGGTCGCCAGCGAGGCGGCTGAGAAGTGGCCCAGGATCGCCAACCTGGCGTCAATAGTGGTGTAACGAGTCATGGACACAAACTCACCGCTATCAAAGGAACTGCGAGAGAAGTACCACAGGAGGAGCGTTACGGCGAGGAAGGACGACAAGGTGATGATAGTTAGAGGGGAGTTCAAGGGGATCGAGGGGAAGGTGACCAAGGTCATACCTTCTACCGGGAGGCTGAACGTCGAGGGAGTGAACAAGGAGAAGATGGCCGGGGGCACCGCTCCGGTGCCCGTCCACGCGTCGAACGTGGTCGTCACGGAGGTCATTCTGAGCGACAAGAAACGAAAGAAGACGCTGGAGGGCGAGGCTTAGATGGGGAAGAAGGGCGGAAGGAACAAGCTGAAGCGTCTTTCGGCCCCGAGGAACTGGGACATCGCCAGGAAGAAGAATAGGTTCGTCTACAAGCCTGTGCCCGGCTCACATCCCATAGCTCGCTCGTATCCTCTGGGTGTCGTCATCCGCGACTTGGCGGGTCTTGCCGAAACGGGCAGAGAGCTGAAGAGCATCACTAGGAACGGAAAGGTGCACGTGGACGGCAGGCCTGTCCTGACTGCGCGGTTCCCGGTCGGGCTCTTCGACGTCGTTACCGTGCCGACTGAAGACGCAAACTTCAGGATGGTCCCTTCGCCAAAGGGGCTCGCCCTCTTGAAGGTCGACAAGAGCGAGGCGGGCGTAAAGCTCTGCGCGGTGAGGTCAAAGGTCAAGACGAAGGGTGGTCACATCCAGTTCGGGTTACATGACGGGCGTTCAATCGTGGACGACTCGCTCAAGGTCGCACCGGGGGATGCACTTCTACTCGAGGTCCCGAGCCAGAAGGTCATCTCGGACGTGAAGCTCGAAGCGGGGTCGATCGGGCTGATATTGAGCGGTGAAAGAGCGGGGCAGACGGGCAAGATCTCCGAGGTCAAGAAGGGTACAATCTCAAGGGAAAAAATGGTCAAGATCAGCCTTCCGAGCGGCGATGCTGAGATTCCGTCGCGTCTCGTCCTGCCCGTCGGGAGCGAGAAGCCACTGATCACAGTGGTGGTGAGCCAGCCATGAGCCAGCAGGCAGTCCATGAGAACCCGATGCGGGTGATACGGGTCGGAAAGGTCGTGGTCAACATAGGTGTCGGCAAGTCGGGCGAGGCGATCGAGAGGGGCAAGACCGTCCTGCAGCAGGTTACGGGCCAGAAGCCGAACCAGAGGAGGGCAAAGAAGTCGATAAGGGATTTCGGCGTCCACAAGGGAGAGCCGATAGGGGTGGTTGTCACCGTCCGCGGCGCTGGGACCACCGACCTCATATCCAAGCTCCTCGCTGCTCGCGACAAGAAGCTCCAGTCCAGCTGCTTCGACTCGAGGGGGAGCGTCTCGTTCGGGATAAAGGAGCACATCGAGATACCGGGAATAAGGTACGACCCCGCCTTGGGGATCTTCGGCATGAACGTCTCCATCCTCCTCGAACGCGCAGGCTTCCGGGTCTCAAGGCGGACCAGGCGGAGGTCCAGACTGGGTCAGAAGCAGTACGTGTCGGGGGAAGACGCCAAGGAGTACTTCAGAAGCAGATTCGGGGCGGTAATAGAATGAAGGAAAGGCATCCCAAGAAGAGGGGATACGGCAAGTCCACGCACTACTGCCGGAGGTGCGGTCAGTACGGCGCCGTGATACGGGCGTACGACCTCGTACTCTGCAGGCAGTGCTTCCGGGAGGTCGCGCTGAAGCTAGGCTTCAGGAAGTATGACTAGAATGCCCTCCACAAACATACTCTCGAATCTTTTCGCCAGCCTCCAAAACGCAGAGATGAGGAACAAGAAGGAGTGCACGGTCATCCCCGCGTCGGGTCTAGCGAGCGAGGTGCTGAGGGTTCTGCAGAAGAGGAGGTACATCGGCGAGTTTGAGTTCGTCGACGACGGGGTTGGGGGGAAGCTGAGGATACAGCTACTCGGCAGGATCAACAAGTGCTCGGTGATATCGCCGAGGTTTCCCGTCAAGTCCGCCCGATTGGTGGACTGGGAACACAGGTACCTCCCTGCGGTGGGTGTCGGCATACTGATAGTCTCGACGCCAGAGGGTGTGATGTCTCACTCTGAAGCTCAGGAAAGGGGTGTTGGTGGGAGGTTGATCGGGTACGTCTACTGAATCTTCTCCTCACACGTACGACTTTCCAGAGGACGTCAAGGCGACGCTGGAGGGCCGTTCCCTGACGGTGAAGGGCAAACTGGGCTCGGTAAAGAAGGACTTCGAGCGCGTCGGGGTCGGGATCGCTATGAGCGGCCGCACGCTGACCGTCACGCCATTCTCCCATAAGAAGAAGGACAACGTCGTGGTCAACACGGTTCTGAGTCTCGTCTCCAACATGGTGACGGGCGTGACGAAGGGGTACACCTACAGGCTGAAGGTGGCCTACGCGCACTTCCCCATCTCCGTTAAGACGAAGGACGACAAGGTGCTGGTCGAGAACTTCGTCGGGGAGAGGTCTCCCAGGGTCTCCCGCATAGTCGGGGACTGCAAGGTCTCTGTCGACGGGGACGACGTCGTGGTCAAGGGCGTCTCCTTGGAGGAGGTCGGCCAGACTGCTGCGAACCTCGAGCTGGCGACCAAGATCAAGCGGAAGGACCAGAGGATCTTTCTCGACGGAGTGTATATCTACGCAAAGGAGGTGGGCACGTAAAATGCCCGAGAAGACCGAGGCGGGGAGGCTCAAGATGCTCGTCGCCAAGAGGGCCGAGTTCTCGAAGAGAAGGCCAAGGTTCGTCCGGCCGGAGAGCTGGAGGTACGACAGGCTGAGCGAGGAGTGGCGGAAACCGAAGGGTCTGGACAACAAGGTCAGGAGGCAGGACAAGGGGTGGCCGCCTCTGGTCAGGATCGGCTACCGCGGTCCGCTCGAGTCGAGGGGGCTCCATCCGAGCGGGCACTATGAGAGACTGGTCCATAGAGCCGAGGACCTAGCTCCCTTGGTCCCCGGACGCGACGTCGCCAGGATAGGCAAGACAGTTGGAGCGAGGAAGAGGTCGTTGATACTGAAGAGGGCCAACGAGCTGGGCATCCGCGTGGTCAACCCGACAGGGCTGAGGACAGTTGAATCTGAGAAGTAAGAGAAGGCTGGCCGCGTCCGTCATGGACGTCGGTGTAGACAGGGTAATCTTCGACGAGGAGTACACGGACCTGATACAGGACGCAATCACCAGAAGTACAATCCGTGGTCTGGTGGGCTTCGGGGCGATAAGGAAGGCTCCAGAGAAGGGCACCTCGCGCGGGAGGTTCAAGGAGAGGTCAAGGAAGCTGAAGAGGGGAAGGGGTCAGGGGTCGTTCAAGGGGACGAAGACCTCCAGGGCCGCGAGGAAGGAGAAATGGGTGAAGAAGGTGCGAGCTCTCCGTTGGAGGCTCAAGGTGGCAAAGGAGAGAGGGACCATCTCCAAGGAGAAGTACAAGCTCCTCTACAGACAGGTGAAAGGAGGCCAGGTCAGAGACGTCAAACACCTCCTCGACCTGATGAAGGAGGCCAAGAGATGACAGACGGGTACGTGCCCATCTATCGCAGGCGCAGAGAAGGGCTGACGGACTACGGAGCGAGGAAGAAGGCGGTCACATCCCGACACACTCTCCTCGCGGTCCGGATCACTGACAAGAACGTGACTTCGCAGTTCCTGTTGCCGAAGGAAGGTGGGGACGAGGTTCTCTCATCTTCCCACTCGAGGCAGCTCCTCAAGCTCGGATGGAAGGGTTCGCTGAAGTCGACTCCGGCCTGCTACCTGCTTGGGCTCTACTCGGGCAAGAGGGCTTTGGAGAAGGGCGTCAAGGCCGCAGTCCTCTACAACGGGGTCGAACCCTTCGTACGGGGGTCGAGGGTCGCCGCCTTCGTCAAGGGAGTCGTCGACGCGGGCGTGAGCGTGCCGGTGGGCGAAGAAGCTCTCCCATCGCAGGAGAGGGTCTCTGGAAAGCCGATCGCCGACTACGCATCGAAGCTCGCATCGGAGGACAAGGACCTCTACTCCAAGGCCTTCTCCACGCTGACGAAACGAGGCTTCAAGCCGGAAGAGTACCCGTTGAACTTCGAGGCGACCAGGTCAGCAATCATGGGGAGCGGGAAGAAGTGACCATGATGGCATCGCGAAGGGGCGACGATGAAGAGGCAGTATGGGTTCCCCGAACGAAGCTCGGTAAGCTAGTCGCTGAGGGAAAGATCACGTCCCTGGATGAGATATTCCAGTCTGGGCTTAGAATCAGGGAGGCCGAGATAGTGAAGAAGCTGCTGCCAGACCTGAGGACAGAAGTCGTCGGCGTTGGGATAGTGCAGAAGCAGACCGACGCGGGAGAGCTCACGAGGTTCTCCGCGGTCGTGGCCGTGGGGAACGGTGCGGGATGGTTCGGCGTCGGGAAGGGAAAGGCGATGCAGATGAGGGAAGCCATAGACAAGGCGACCAACGCGTCGTTGCTGAACATAATACCTGTGAAGCTCGGATGCGGAAGCTGGGAGTGCAGGTGCGGCACGAGGCACTCCGTCCCCTACAAGATCAGGGGCAAGGCTGGGAGCGTGACCGTCGAGATCATACCCGGCCCCAGGTCTCTCGGGCTCGTCGCAGGGCCCGCTCTGAAAAACCTGCTTCAGCTCGCCGGGGTGAAGGACGCTTGGATCAGGACGTTCGGCTCCACGAACACCATGTCGTCTCTTGCGAACGCGGTCTACGACGCCATCGTCATGTCGCACGGACTGAGTGGATAGGAGGCAGAGAGAATGGCGCTCTTGCTCGTTGTCAACCTCAGAGGGAAGATAAACTCAAGCCAGGGTGTGAGGAGGGCCCTCTCAGAGATGAGGGTCGAAAGGAAGTTCACTGCGACCGTTGTGACCGACGAGCCATCCACGTTAGGAATGCTGAAGTCGTGTAAGGACTTCATAGCCTGGACGCCCATCGACGGAGAGCTACTCTCCTCGCTGCTCGAAAAGCGGGGCATGCTCACTGAAAGCAAGAGGCTCGACGGCCCCGCGCTCTCCAAGCTGGGCTTTGGCAAGCACTCGGAGGTCGCGGAAATGATGATCAAGGAGCAGAAGAGGCTGGCCTCGGTCCGGGGGATCAGGCCCTTCTTCAGGCTGAGCCCCCCGAGGGGTGGGTTCAAGTCCTCTCTGCGGCGCCAGGCGACCGAGAGGGGTACCCTCGGTGCCAACCCGGGCCTCACCGATATAGTCAGGAGGATGATTTAGACGCCCACTCGTATCAGGAAGGTCAGGAGGCTCAGGGGTTCGAGGACCAACGGGTACGGGCAGGTAGGGCAGCACAGACACTCGGGCAAGAGCGGAGGGCACGGCCAGGCTGGCCTCCACAAGCACAAGTGGTCGTGGCTGGTCATCAACGACCCGGACCACTTCGGAAGGGACCCCTTCAGGCCACCCAACCACCCTCGGCCCACGAGGTGGATCAACGTGGGGGACCTGGACTCCGTTGCATCGGGTCAGAAGGAGGTCGACCTGACGGCGATGGGAGTCGAGAAGCTTCTCGGCTCTGGCAGCGTCGCTTCGCCGCTGCAAGTAAGGGTGGGCATCTTCACGAAGAAGGCTCAGGCTAAAATAGAGGCCGCAGGCGGAAAGATACTGGGCGCAGAATAGCGGCGTAGTCTATGGCTTCGCTTCGAGACTTCATCAAGAACGTAGGGACGATTCTCCCGGGAATACCGAAGCCCGAGAAGAAGCCTTCGCTCAACGAGCGCTTCGTCTGGACGGGCCTAGCGCTCATAATCTATCTGGTGATGGGTGTCGTCCCCCTCTTCGGCCTGGGGGGTGCCGCCGCGAACAGCAACAATCAGCTCGCCTTCACCAGGGTGGTCTTCGCGTCGAACATAGGAACGCTCACCTCGCTAGGTATAGGCCCGATCGTCACCGCGGGCCTGATCCTCCAGCTCCTCGTGGGCAGCGACATCATCAAGCTGGACATGGCGGACTCGGACGACAGAGCCATCTTCGGTTCCGCGACGAAGTTCCTGACGCTGATAGTCATCTGCGGGGAGGCGTCCGCGTACCTCATCGCGCAGACCTTCGGGGTCGTGACGCAGAGTCAGGGGGTGGTGATCTTCGTCCAGCTGTTCCTCGCGAGCATCATCGTGCTCTTGCTCGACGAGATGATACAGAAGGGTTGGGGGCTGGGCAGCGGAGTCAGCCTCTTCATCCTCGCTGGTGTGGCCCAGACGATACTCTGGTACACCTTCTCCCCCTTCACATTCGTGGCGGTGCAGGGGCAGCCGGCTCAGATCTTCGGCTTCATCCCCGCGCTCGTCAGCTCCTTCTTCACGAATTCGGTGTCGAGCATCGTAATTCGCAACTACGACTATCCTAGTCTTCTGACCTTCGTGCTGACGCTGGTGATGCTTCTCGTCCTCGTCTACGTGGAAGGGATCAGGATAGAGCTCCCGATAACCTCAACGAAGTACAGAGGCTTCCAGGGAGTGTATCCGATAAAGCTCCTCTACGTCTCCAACATTCCCGTCATACTCGTCTCGGCTCTCGCTGCTAACATCACCTTCTTCAGCAAGTTCATCGAGGACGCGGTGGGCAACAATCCGAACTCACCCTGGCACTTCCTCGGGACGTTCAGCGCCAACTCCACGACGCCGACCGGAGGTCTGGTCTACTACATGACCGCGCCCACGGGCATCAACGAGACGGTAGCGGACCCGGTCCACTCTGTGATCTTCATCCTCTTTCTCGTTGGCATGTCAGTGCTCTTCGCGAGGCTGTGGGTCGAGATTGGCGGTCTGAACCCGAAGGCCGTCGCCAAGAACCTCATGGACGCGGACGTCCAGGTCCCAGGTTTCAGGAGGAGCGGGCTCTCCATCGAGCAGGTCCTGAACAGGTACATCCCCGCCCTGACGATAATCGGAGGCATATTGATCGGGCTGATCGCAGGCGTAGCGGACCTCTTCGGAGTCTTCGGGACCGGCATAGGCATCTTGCTGATGGTGGACATCGTGCTCCAGTACTACCAGATGCTGTTGAAGGAGCAGGTGGAAGAGCTCTCGCCTGGCCTTGCGGGCCTGCTGGGGGCCACGTAGTCGGATGAAGGTAAGGATGGTAGTGGTCGGGATCCCGGGAGTGGGCAAGACCACGGTCGTCGACCGAGTCCATTCCCTGGTCGCGGGCTCGAAGCTCGTGACGTTCGGGACGGTGATGCTGGAGGAGGGAATCAGGCTCGGATGGATAAAACACAGGGACGAGTTGCGGAGCCTCCCGGTCGAGAAGCAGAAGCAGCTCCAGACGATCGCGGGCACCGCGATCGCCAACACCGAGGAGAGGGTCCTCATAGTGGACACGCACCTCTTCATCAGGACGAAGGAGGGCTTCTGGCCGGGACTGCCCTTCGAAGTCGTCCGCGCTCTGAGCCCCACTCACCTGGTCCTGATCGAGGCTCGAAGCCGCGAAGTGCTGGAGAGAAGGAAGAAGGACAGCACTCGCTACAGGGACGTCATGTCCGAGGACGAGGTGCAGGACGAGCTCGACCTCGCGAGAAGCTTCCTGACGGTGTCTTCCACCCTGACGGGAGCCCCGATGCTGATCATCAGGAACGAGACCGACCGCTCGGAGGAAGTCGCCGAGAGGCTAGCCGCGACGATTAGCGAGGTGTCGAGGTAGCACGAAGCTCAAAGTCGACGCCCCCCTGCTCGGACTGCTCGCCACGATAGCGGTCATGCTCTTTGTGGCTCTGGGGGCTCCGATTCACGTCGCCCAGGCTCAGACCACCTCCAGCACCTCGACTTCGGTTACCACCTCCACGTCAACTGGGTCGACGACCACTCTTTCGCCGTCCGCGTTCAAGCCGCCGGACTCTACTTTCACCCTGACTCTGGTCGCCGTCACGTTCGCGCTGATCTCCAACCTCCTGATACTGAGATTCGTGGACCTGAAGGCAGAGAGGAGGATGAAGGCGGAGATAGACGCGTGGACCAAAGACCTGAGGGCGGCGCAGAAGGCCGGAGACAAGAAGACAGAGGAGAAGCTCAAGAAGAAGGAGCAGACGATAGCCCAGATGAGGCTGAAGATGTCGGGGGGGAGGATGAAGGTGACCCTCATCACGTTCGTGCCCTTCATAGCTTTCTACTACCTTCTCCTCAAGCTGCTCGGGGCCGTCCCCGGAGCCTACTCTCCATTCTACGTGCCCTACCTCATGACGACGGTCAAGATAGCGGGTCACTCGGGGTACGAGGTCACGACCTTCGGTTGGTACTTCATTTCGTCGCTCTCCTTCAGCGGACTGCTGACTAGGCTCCTGAAGACGCAGCCGTAGGGCGTTCCACTTGGAAGCGATCATAATCTCAGGGATGCCCGCGGTCGGGAAGACGACCGTCTCTAGGATAGTGGGGAGAGAGCTGGAGTTGAGGGTGCTCGGAGGCGGCGACGTCCTGAAGGAGATGGCCGTTGAGGAGGGATACTCGCCGGGTGGGGACGACTGGTGGGACACGGAGGAGGGGATGAAATTCCTCCAGGAGAGGAAGAAGTCCGCGACATTCGACAAGGAGGTGGACGAGCGTCTGCTCGCAAAGGCGAAGAAGGGGGGTGTCGTCATAACAAGCTACACGCTCCCTTGGCTCTCCGAGTTCGGTGCGAAGGTCTGGCTGTCTGGAAGCGTGGCGAGCAGGGCAAGGAGAATGGCGAGGAGGGACCACTCTGAAGTGGGGAAGTGCCGCGAGGTTCTCAGGGTGCGAGACGTGGAGAACAGGAAGCTCTACAAGAAACTGTACGACGTCGATTTTGGGAAGGACCTGGCTCCGTTCGACCTCGTCGTTGACACGGACTCGATCGACGAAGACAAGGTCGCTTCGGTGGTCATGAGGTACGTAAGGAGTAGGGCGCGCGGCTGACCTCCCAGCGAGCGCAGCTGATCACGATTGACGAAGAGCCCACCGACCCCAGCTACGGCAGTCTTCCCGAATCGCGCTCTATCCCCCAGCTGTTGAAGTACGGGCTGATCGCCCTCGATAAACCGAGAGGGCCTTCTAGCCACGAGGTCGTCGCCTGGGTCAGGAGGATTCTGGGGGTCGAGAGGGCGGGTCACAGCGGCACTTTGGACCCTCCCGTGTCTGGACTCCTCCCGATAGGCTTGGGGAACTCGACGAAGGCGCTGAGCCTCCTCCTCCTGCTGCCCAAGGAGTACTGGGCGGTGATGAGGATACACTCTTCCGTGCCGAGACCATTGGTGGAAAGGGTCATCGGCGAGTTCACAGGCGAGATCTACCAACGTCCTCCACAGAGGTCGTCGGTCAAGCGGGACGTCAGGACGAGGTCTGTCTACGAGCTAGAGCTCGCGGAGGCCGAAGGGAACCTCTTTCTGATGAGGTGTCTCTGTCAGTCAGGCACCTACGTCCGAAAGCTGATCTACGACATCGGTGAAGTCCTCGGCGTCGGGGCGACGATGGTCGAGCTGAGGAGAACGAAGGTCGGCCCCATCAAAGAGGAGGATGGTTTCGTCACTCTTCACGAACTGAGCGATGCGGTCTACCGCATGAAGGCAGAGTCAGACGAGACTGGGTTCCGAGCCTGCGTCATGCCTGTCGAGCGCATTCTCGGCCCGTTCAAGAAGGTGATGGTGCGGGACTCTGCCGTCGACGCCGTCTGCCATGGCGCAAAGTTGGCGGTCCCAGGGATCCTCGCGGTCTCCGCCGAGCTGTCGCACGGAGACATCACAGTCGTCACCTCTGCCAAGGGGGAGCTCGTCGCCCTGGGCAAGGCGCTTATGAGTTCCAGTGAGATAGAGTCCAGCAAGAGAGGGCTCGCAGTTTCGGTGCAGCGGGTCATAATGGACTCGGGCACCTACCCGAAGATGTGGAAGAGCAAGTCCAAGCCCTCGCCTGCAGAGACGTCCAGTCATGACCGTTAACCTTAAGGTGCTTATCAGGCTGAACGCGAACGCCGGGGTCGCCTAGCCTGGAAGGGCGCAGGCCTGGAATCCCTTCGCTTGTCAGCCTGTCTCGCGCAAGCGGGTCGAGGGTTCAAATCCCTCCCCCGGCGAAGTCATCTCCCGGGGTGGTCTGCGAACGTGGATGCTCAGCTGCCATCCGTGCAACTTGGTTGATTTGGTCTCGTTCTGGAAACCTCTTTAAACTATGGAAGCCGTGCGTCGTCAAGTGAAGGCTCGCAATAACCCGAGGAGGGTCGGCCTCACTTTTGACGACGTCCTTCTGGTCCCGAAATATTCTGAGATAGCGTCACGAAAGTCCGTGGGGACTGGGACGAACTTCTCACGCAGGATTAAGCTCTCGATTCCCATCGTCAGCGCAAACATGGACACAGTGACCGAGTCGTCCATGGCGATAGCGCTCGCGAGGGAAGGAGGGATCGGAGTCATCCACCGCTTCATGTCCGTGGACGAGGAGGCCGCGGAAGTCGAGAAGGTGAAGCGGTCGGAGGGCGTGATCATAGAGAATCCGATTACAATGACACCCGAGAAGAGTGTTAGGGAGGCTAGAGCTCTTCTCGACGAAAGAGACGTGGGAGGGATAGTAGTGGTGGGGAGGGACGGGCGAGTGCAGGGGATACTGACTAGAAGGGACATAGCTCTGGAGGATGACCAAGACATGAAGGTGAGTCGGGCCATGACCCCAAGGAAAGACCTCGTGACCGCTCACCCGGGCGTGTCGATGGATAGAGCAAAGCGGACCCTTCACGAGCATCGCATCGAGAAGCTGCCGCTCTTGGACGGGAAGGGCAGGCTTGTGGGTCTGATAACCTCTAAGGACATTCTGAAGAGGAGACAGTATCCTGCGGCGACGAAGGACGACAAGGGTAGGCTCAGGGTCGCAGCGGCCGTGGGAGTAAAGGGGGACGTCATCACCAGGGCGGGGCGCCTTCTCGAAGCTGGTGCCGATGCGCTGGTCGTGGACATTGCCCACGGTCACTCCGCGAACGCCATCTCGACTCTCAAGAGGATAAAGAAGGAGTTCAAAGACGCTGAAGTTGTGGCCGGGAACGTAGCCACGGCCGCGGGAGCCCATGACCTCATCAGAGCGGGTGCAGACTCGGTGAAGGTCGGAGTGGGCTCGGGGAGCATCTGCATCACCAGGCTCGTCAGCGGGTTCGGTGTGGCTCAGCTCACTGCCATAATGGACAGCGCCGGTCCTGCAGAAGACGAGGGCGTCCCGATCATCGGAGACGGAGGGATCAGGAATCCGGGGGACGTGACAAAGGCGATTGCAGCTGGAGCCTCGACGGTCATGGTCGGAAGCCTCTTCGCGGGCACCGAGGAAAGCCCTGGCCCGACGATTCTCAGGGACGGGGTACGCTACAAACTCACGCGAGGGATGGCGTCCTTCGCAGCCACGCTCGGGAGAAGCATGAGGGAGGAGGGCAGGCCCTCAGTGACCGAGGCCGTGGAAGACGCTCTCGAAGGCGCGGTCCCGGAAGGAGTTGAAGGGTTGATACCGTACAAAGGCAACGTCAGCGAGGTCGTAAGGCAGCTCGTGGGAGGGCTCAGGTCTGGCATGAGCTACTGTGGGGCCAAGTCTCTGGCCGGACTGAGGAGGAACGCGGAGTTCATGATCGTGACCGAAGCGGGGCGAAGGGAGAGCGGACCACACGACATAGAGAAGGTCGTCTGACGTGAGAAACCTAACGGTAGTGGGGCTCCAGTGGGGCGACGAGGGCAAGGGAAAACTGGTCGATTACCTAGCAGAGGGATTCGATGCCGTCGCGAGGTTCAACGGCGGAAGCAACACCGGCCACACGGTGGTGATACGAGGGAAGAAGAGCACGTTCCATCTGATCCCTTCTGGCGCGCTCAGACGCAAGAGGCTCTTGGTCGGAGCCGGAGTCGCGGTGGACCCTCTGATATTGGCAGAGGAGATAGAGCAGCTGAAGGTCAAAGGTTACAGGGCCGATCTTCTGGTTGACGGCCGGTGCACGCTCGTGTCACCTCTCGAAAGAGAAATGGACGTCCTGATCGAGAGGATCAGGGGCAGCAGGGCGCTTGGAACCACGGGCCGAGGGATAGGCCCCGCGTACGCGATGCGGGCGTTCAGGCTGTCGCCCAGGGCGGCTGACCTCTTCTCGGGGTACGACGACAGGTCTGCGCGTAGGTTCTACGAGTCGATTGGGATAGAAACGAGAGAGCTGCGAGAGTGGCTCAAGGAATCAGCCAAGATCCTCGGCGGCAAGCTGGGCGACGTCGGAGTCGAAGTCTCGCGGATCAACGAGAGCGGCGGGGGCGTGCTCTTCGAAGGGTCTCAGGGAGCTCTGCTCGACGTGGTTCACGGAACATACCCTTACGTGACAAGCTCCCAGGTTCTGGCCGGCTTCGTCCCTGCGAGCATAGGAGTGTCTTCCTCTGCGGTCGGCACTGTGGTCGGCGTCGCGAAGTGCTACACCACCCGAGTCGGTGGCGGACCAATGCCTACCGAGATGGGTCCGAAAGTCGCGGAGAGGGTCAGAGAAGTCGGGAAGGAATACGGGGCGACGACGGGTCGCCCGAGGAGGATCGGCTGGCTTGACCTGGTCTCGCTGAAGTACGCTGTGCGGGTGAACGGTTGCGACTCGATAGCCGTTTCAAAGGTGGACGTCTTGACCGCCTTTCGGGACATCAAGGTCTGCGTGGCGTACAGGATGGATGGGTCCGAGACGACAGACTTCCAGAGTTGTATAGCCAATCTCGGCTCCGTCGAACCGGTTTACGAGTCACCCTTCAGCCTCTACAAGGCGGACTTGACCAGGCCCGCTTCCCCCCAAGTAAAGAGACTGGTTTCGTATCTGGAGGGCTACCTGAAGGTGCGGGTCAGCATGGTCTCTTGGGGGGAGGAGAGGTCGAGGACGCACGCGTTCGCGGGCGGGCCGGTCCCCGCTACTGGAAGACCCAACTGAGGTCGGGAGGATCGACCCTCTTTTGAACGCGCTCGTGGAGCGCGTGAACGATTATGGGCAAAGCCAGCGTCACGTCGGCGTAGAGCACTGACTTCTTCGAGTCGGCGGCTATCTTCCCCCAGCTTATCGCCTCTTCCAGCGTGCAACCCGAGAGACCTCCCCACTGAGGGCTGTCCGCGGTTATCTGTATGGCGAACTCGTGCGGCGTCGGCTCTTCCCCACCCCTTGACAGGGATTTGATTATTGTCGCGAGCTGGATCGTGTCCTTCGGCACCCCGCCCCCTAGATAGACCACGCCGGTCCGCCTGGTCTTCTCGGCGATCCGAGCCAACTCCTCCATGTCCTTGGTCTGGTCCAGCGCGATCAGCTTGCCCTGCTCCCTCTTCAGAAGGCTGAGCGCGACGCCGTACCCGCTGTCTATGAGACCGGGCGAGTAGATCGGGACGCCGTTACGAAACGCCGCTTCGACGATGCTCTTGACCCCTCTCTTGTTGAGAAACCCCCCGAAGCCGTGCAGAAACTCGCGGGTGGAGTAGGGCCTGCTGGGGTCGAGCCCGCTCGCGTACTTCTTGATCGTGTTCTCCAATCTCCTGTACTCCATTTCGTCTGCGTAAACGTCGTAGAAACGGTCGATCTTCATTCTTAGCAGCTCCGTGTCGTCCGCGAGCTGTGTCCCCTGGTAGTAGTGGTAGCCCAGGGCTTCCAGAAGGTCCTCCGAGATGTTCGCCCCCGTACTGACTATCACGTCGACGAACCTCTTCTCCACCAGCCACCTGATTATCTTCCACTGTCCCGTGGTGCTCAGAGAGCCCGTGAGACCCAGGAAGACGGTGAGACCCTTCGCCTTCGCCATCGCGGTCCAGACGTCGGCGACCTCGCCCAGCTTCTTCCCCTGGAACCCCGTGTTCGCCATCTCCCTAAGAAGCTGGGAGACAGACCTCTCCTTGACCTCGATTGTCCGGACGGGCCTCGAAAGAACCGCCTTCTTTGTTACCACGGCTTCATGCCTGCAAAATCTGTTTAATTCCTTTGTGCAAGAGCGCGCGGCTCGCTCCTGCTGGACTGCGCACTCAATCCTACTTGACGGTGACCGACTTCGCTAGGTTCCTCGGATAGTCTGGGTCGTTTTTCCTAGCCACGGCGAAGTGATAGGCGATCAGCTGAAGGGGTATGGCCTCGACTATGGGCATCATCTGAGGTTCGACCTTGGGGACCTTGATGAAGTGAGTGTAGACCGCGTCTTCGACGTCAGAGATTCCTATCACGCGGGCGCCCCTCGCCTTCAGCTCCTCGGCGCTGGAAAGGGTGTCATCGTGATTCTCTCCCGAGGGGTTGATCACGACGACGGGGGTGCCCCTCTCGATCAGTGCGAGCGTACCGTGCTTGAGTTCGCTCGCGGGCATCCCCTCCGCGTGGACGTAGGAGAGTTCCTTCAACTTCAGCGCGCCCTCGAGAGCAACGGGGTAGTGGAACCCCTTCGCCACGAAGTAGAAGTCAGGCCTGTCCTTGTACTTCTTTGCAAGCTCCACCACCTGACTCTCCGTGGAGAGGGCACCCTGCACAGCTCTGGACAGTTCCTTTATCCCGTCGGTTCTCTTCTTACCGAGCACCGCATCCACGACCCTGTTCACGACCATCACCTGAGCCGTGAAGCTCTTGGTCGCTGCGACCCCCACCTCCGGACCGCAATTTAGCAGCAGGACAGTGTCGCTCTCTCTCGCGAGTGCCGAACCGGCGGCGTTGACGATCGAGAGTATCTTCGCCCCCTTCTTCTTTGCGAGCTTCACGGCGTCGAGAACGTCGGCAGTCTCGCCGCTCTGCGAGATGACGACCATGACCGAATCTCGTCCAACCCAATCCTGGTTCTCCCGGAACTCTCCGGCGAGGGTGGCGTCGCAGCGAATCTTCGCCTCCCTGTACAGCCTGTGCTTGAGGAGCAGGCCAGCGTGGAAGCTGCTTCCCGCCGCCACCACGAATATCGACTCTGCGCTCCTTATTCTTCGGGCGAACTCTGCTACAAGAGTGTCATCCTGCAGCGCCGCACTCGCCACCGTCCTGGGCTGCTCGTCGATCTCCTTGCGCGTGTAGTGGGCGTAGTCCTCCTTCGATATCTCGGAGAGCTCCCATGCGACCTGAGTGGCTTTCCGATTTACTCTCCGCCCAGCCGAGTTGTAGATCTCGGCACCCTCCTTGTTCAGTTTGACGACTTCTAGGTTGTCGAGGAAGATCGTCTGGTCTGTGTGCTCGATGAAGGCGAGCACATCGCTGGCGATGAACATCTGTCCGTCTCCGACACCGATCATCAGGGGTGCGTCCTTTCTGGCGCCCACCAGTACGTCTGGTCTGTCTCTGAAGAGCACGACTATGGCGTACTGACCCTTGAGCTTCTTGACCGCAGAGCTCGTGGCCTTCACGGGGTCTTTGGTCCTGCGATAGGCCTGCTCTATGAGGTGGACTATCACCTCGGTGTCCGTTTCGCTCTTGAAGACGTGCCCGCCGGCCAAGAGCTTCTTCTTCAGCTGCGAATAGTTCTCAATGATGCCGTTGTGCACCAGCGCCACCTGCTCACCGCATGACTCCTGGGGATGAGCGTTGGGCACTGTGACTCCCCCGTGCGTCGCCCATCTCGTGTGACCCATTCCCACACTCCCAGTCAGCTCAGACAACTTCACTTTCGCTTCGATCTCCTGCAGCCTGCCCACGCCCTTCCTCACCTCCATCTCTCCCCCGTCGATGGTCGCCAGGCCAGCCGAGTCGTATCCTCTGTACTCCACTCTTCTGAGTCCGTCCAGTATCGTCTTGGTCACCGGCTCGTCAGAGACGCATCCGATTATCCCGCACACGAATGAAGGGTCGGGCGGGGCGGTTATAACGACCGTAGCCCCGCGAGCTCTACCATGCAAGGCCAGTTCTGCAAGGTAGGCGGAGTCCGTGTCCTGAAGCCTGTCCACCATGCCAATCCATTTATGAATGGTCGAGGGACCTATGGCGTTGGCCAAGGAGAAGCTCCTTGTTGACACGAAGTCATCCTCGTCAAGGGCAAAGCGAGTAGTCGTCTCGGAAACACCTGACCAATTCTCACCTGCATACGGCAGGGTCGGCCAGAAGATTCTGCGGATCCTCGCAGAAGGCCCGAGATATCCCGCCGAAATTTCGAGGACCATTGGGGCGAGGCACCAGACCGTGTACTATCATATGAAGAGGCTCGAACGAGCAGGGCTGATTGTGAGGGCGGGGAGCGAAGTCGTAAGAGGAGGGGAGGCCACGAGATTCACCCTGTCGTCCGACGGCTACGCCGTCGAATTTCCCGTCGAGGGTGAGCAGCTTCCCTCCATCCAGTCGGCGTCGAGGCCCAAGGAGGTCGGAAGGTTCTTCTCGGAATTCATCGCGGGAGGGTTGCTCGAGGGGTGGATCGTCGTTGGTTCGCCCGTCCCCCACGGCAAAAGCAGCACGCAGGCGAGGGACGGCCACTACGCGGTGCAGCTTGGTTTCGCGCTGGGCCAGTTCGTCCCGATTCCGAGCATCTTCCCGGTGAAGCTCGACGTCGACATCAAGGCCGAGAAGCTCGAGGGTTCCAATCTAGTCATGGTCGGAGGCCCGAGAACGAACTTGATCTCAGAGGAGCTTAACTCCCATCTCCAAACCAAGTTCACGCAAACCGGCTTCTGGGGCTCGATAGCAGACGAGGAGGGGAACTCTTACGCCTCAGAGACAGACTGCATGGTAGTGAAGGTGAAGAACCCGTGGGCGAGCGGAAAGTGGTGCGTGATGATCGCCGGTCTCACGGGCGCCGGGACGAAGGCGGGGATAATAGGCGTGACCAACCAGTCGCACTCCGTTCTGAAGGACTACAGAGCGGGAGAGTTCTACTGCGTCCTTAGGGGAGTAGACCGGGACGGGGACGGCAAGGTCGACGGCGTTGATGTACTGAGGGCCGGCTAGGTTACGCCCTTCTTCCTCTGCGTCCACCCTTCTTTCTCGTCGTGTCGTGCGGGATGGGTGTCACGTCCTCGATTCGTCCGATTCTGAAACCAGCACGCGCGATCGCCCTGATCGCGGCCTGAGCCCCGGGGCCGGGTGTCCTAGGCCCAGTCCCTCCGACCGCCCTCACCTTGATGTGGACCGCGTTGATACCCTTCGACTTTGCTACGTCGGCCGCCGCCGAAGCGCTTCTCATCGCGGCGTAGGGAGATGACTCGAACCTGTCCGCCTTGACGTGCCTCCCTCCGGAAGAGAAGGAGATGGTCTCTGCACCGGTCAGGTCGGTGATGTGAACTATCGTGTTGTTGTAGCTGGAATAGATGTGGACAACGCCCCACTTGTTTGAGAGAACGTCTTCTTCAGACATCTAGGATCAACTCGCCGAAGGTGCCGGTTGCGGCGCCTCCACTTGCTTTCCGCCATAGATTGCAACCGAGCCTTCCTCTGTTCTACCGACCAGGTAACCCGGGACTCTGATCCTTCTCGCCCCGACCGCGATGTGCCCGTGGACGACGAGCTGCCTCGCGCTGAGCGGTGAGGTTGCCATCCCTCTCTTGAACACCACGGTCTGTAGCCTTCTGTTGAGGGTGTCTTCGACCGTCAGGTTGAGAATGTCGTCGAGCGTTGCCGCGTCGCTGGCGAGTCCCCTCCTCCTGAGGCTGTCCAGCAGCTTCTTCTCCTCCCTCTCCCTCACTTCCTTGGTCGCTGCAAGAAGAGTCCTAGCCTGCTTCCTGATCGTGCTCAACTGGGTCTGCGACTTCCATAGCTCCCTCTTGTTTCTCAGACCGTAGGTCCCGAGCAGGTAGAGCTCCTGCGCGAGCTGGTCAGACCTCCAAGGGCTCCTGGGCCTGTTGTAGCGCTTCCTCGACTTCTTGGGGTCTCCCAGAGCTCTACTCCTCCTTCTTTTCTGTCGCCGCAGCCTTCGCAGCCGCTTGGAGTACCGCCTTCCTCACGCCAACCGTCCTCCCCTTTCGTCCAGTCGTCCTCGTCCTCTGGCCGCGAACCTTCAGCCCGAGGCTGTGTCTGACGCCCTTCCAACTCTGGGCGTCCTTCTCCTTCTGAACGTCGTTCTTGTTCGCTATCTCCAAGTCGGTGCCGATTAGCTGACCCGTCGAACCCGTCTCTGGGTCCTTGCGTCTGTTGTAATACCAGCCGGGAAGGTCTGAGGCCGATGTCGCCTGAACTGCCTTCTCGATCTCCTTGACCTGCTCTTCGCTGAGCGTCCCCAACCTGACCCTGGGGTCCAGCTCTAGCCTGGCGACGATGCTCCGAGCGAAATTGTCCCCGACGCCTCGAAGGTCAGCGAGGGCGACCACAAGCTTCTTGCTCCCATCGAGGTCCTTGCCCGACATCCTGACCAGGTGCCTGTACTCTCCGCTGCTGGACAAACTTGAGCAGGCCATCCCCGTCCGGTTATAAGTTTTGACGGGAAGAATCTAATCCGCTTTAGCCTCTCGTCTTCATGATCCAGGTCATCTCGGGCGGCTCGATGTTCAACTGCCAGAGGAGGGCGATGATCTCGCCGGTGTGGTGCGCCTGCTCCAATGTAACTTGCATCAGTGCGTCGGCGAGAGTGTTCGAGACCGCAAACCAAGGAGCCTTCACCCTTCTTCGCAGGTCCGCCTCGTCCAGCCCCAAGACGAGGGAGTCGACCCCCGCCCATACCTTGTCTGCGAAGGCCCGGACATCCTTCATCGAGCGATATCTCTCCGGGTTGCCAGTGTCATAAGGGATCTCGGAAGCTCTTCCCCTTGCTATGTAGTTCAACCAGCCGTTGTACACCGTGATGATGTGGACTACTGTGTCCTTCATGGAAGAGTGCGAAGCTTCCATGTTCTGAGATACTGTCTTCCAAGGCAGCTTCTCCAGCGCGCCGATGTACTCGTAGAGTACAACCTTGTTGTACTGAATGACTTTCTTGAACGTCTCCGGGCTCGGTATGGTCTCGCCGGAAAAACCGGGTTCTCTTCTCGCCACCTTCTTTCTTCTTGCCGGCTTGTGCTGCGTCAAGAGAAGAAGGTCTCCATCAGGTCACAGCAAAAGAAGTATGAAGATCACTAACAGGACTACCGTCACGTACGAGAGGATCTCGAGCCTGCGGAGTTTCTTCATCACTGCTTCCATCGTCGTTTCCTCGGACATCGACCATGCGGCTCTTCAATTTCCTATAAAAGCGCAAGAGGACTGCAAAGTAGAGAAGAGAGCACCAAAACCTTTTAACATCAGCGAGGGCGGTGGCGTGAAAGTTGCCTTCGGGATGGCACTCGCCTTAGGGTGCTTTACGATTGATTAGGACCAAGCTGCTACAGGACACTGGAAACTCGGTCAGCTTACAGCTTGAGGGAATAGACAGGAGCTACGCCAACGCGGTGAGGCGATTCTGCATCGCCGAAGTCCCGTCGATGGCCATCGACGACGTGGTGATCCTCGAGAACTCCTCAGTACTCTACGACGAGATCCTTGCTCATCGGTTGGGCATGGTCCCGATAAAGACGGACCTCGACAGATACGTCCTCCCCGAGAAGTGCGACTGCGGCAGCCCGCTCGGCTGCGCCAAGTGCAGAGTGCTCTTCGTTCTCGACGCGGTGGGCAAGGAGAAGGTCTCGACAGTATATTCGGGAGACTTAGTCTCCGAAGACAGGGAGATAAGGCCGATAAGCGAACAGATACCAATAGTGAAGCTGGCCAACGGGCAGTCTGTAAAGCTCGAAGCGTACGCTAGGCTGGGCCGGGGAAGAGAGCACGCGAAGTGGCAGCCGGCGACGGTCGCGGTGCTTTCGGACGGCAAGACGGAAGGCACCTTCAACCTGATGGTCGAGTCCGCGGGAGGGCTCCCGGCGAAGAAAATCGTCCTGAAGGCGATAGAACTGCTACAAGAGAAGCTGAAAGAGATACAATCCTCGGTGGGGGTCGTGGCCGAGTGAGTTCCACCAACCCGCTCCTACGGCAGACGGTGGTTCTGCTCGAGAGGGCAGGCAAGGATGCGGCTGTGTGGCGGAGCGCATCGCAGTTGCTGTCGAGCCCGGCCTTGACGAAGGTCGAAGTTAACGTGGGCAGGATATCAAGACTCTCTGAGGGTGGGGCGAAACTTCTCGTGCCGGGCAAGGTGCTCGGTTGGGGCAACCTCGACAAGAAGGTCACGGTAGGAGCGTTTTCCTTCTCCTCCTCCGCGAAGCAGAAGATAACGGCTGCCGGAGGGAGCGCGATCACCATCGGCGATTTCGTGAAGAAGTACCGCGATGGGAGGAACGTAAAGATTGTCAAGTGAGGGCGCGACTGTGTACGTGGACGCTACCAACCAGATAGCCGGAAGGCTCTCTTCGAGGGTCGCCAAGCTCCTTTTGTCTGGGAAACGCGTGGTCGTTGTAAACGCCGAGAGGTCGCTCATCTCGGGGGAGAAGACGTCCGTGGTCAACCAGTGGAAGCTGCGTCTCGAGATAGCTAGCAAGGTCAACCCCCTGTACGGACCGATACACCCTAGGAGACCGGACAACATCCTCAGGAGAATGATAAGAGGGATGGTCCCAAGAAAGAAGTCAAAGGGAGACACCGCCATGAAGCGGCTCAGGGTCTACATCGGCGTTCCGCCTGAGGCCAAGGAGACAAAGCTCTTGCAGTTCCCGGACACCACGGCCACTAGACCAGTGCCGGTCTACGTCACGATGGCCGAGCTCTCCAGAAATCTGGGATGGAGTGGATAGATTTGCCAAAGGAGAGCAAAACCCAACCCAAGATCAAGCTCTACTCCGGAGCGAGGAAGACTGCGAAGGCTACGGCCGCCCTCGTGCCGGGCAAGGGACGTATCAAGGTCAACGGGACTCCGGTGGAAGTGTACGAGCCTGAGATCGCGCGCCTCCACATGCTCGGGGCTGCGATGGTGGTGGGAGACCTGAGGGAGAAGTACGACGTCGACATAAGCGTCTCTGGCGGGGGCTTCATGGGACAGGCCGACGCAGCCGCGATGGCGCTCTCGAGGGCCTACGTCGACCAGGTGAGAGGCAGCGAGGTAAGGGACAGGATCAATGCATACAACAAGTACCTTCTCTCGGGGGACCCGCGACAGGCGGAGCCCAAGAAGTTCGGAGGACCCGGAGCGAGAAGGAAGAGGCAGAAGAGCTACAGGTGACCGTGGCATGATGATACCAATCAGGTGCTTTACGTGCGGCTTCCTCGTCGGAGACAAGTTCAGCGCATTTTCGTCCAGGGTCAAGGCGGGTGAGGACCCAGCGGTGGTCCTGGACGATCTCGGTGTCAAGAGGTACTGCTGCAGAAGAATGCTCATATCGTCGATAGACGTGATCGATCAGGTCCTTCCCTTCTACGGCAGGAAGGGCGACACCTTCTAGGAAAGCGGAGGAGAGTGGGCTCGGGCTTGGCTCAGTACGAAGACGAGGAGACGGGTTCCGAGGACAAGATGGTCATCCCACAGCTCTCAGAGAAGGCTCTCTTAGCCACGGGCATCAGGATAGGCACACCGATCAGGACCAAGACGATGGAGCAGTTCACGACCCGCCCCAGGCCCGATGGCCTCCAGATGATAGACACCTCGAAGATACTTTCAAGAATCGACACCGCAGGGAAGTTCATCGCCTTCACGGGCCCACAGAACACCGTCGTCTACACGAGCAGAGAGCACGGGTCAGTCGCCGTGGAGAAGTTCTGCGAGCTCACAGGGGCGATTCCCAAGGTCGGCAGGTTCATGCCTGGGACATTCACGAACCCTCTCTACCCGGGGCACCTCGACGCCGAGCTTGTCGTCATCGCAGACCCCACTTCGGACGCGCAGGCGATTGTGGAAGCTGGTAAGCTGAGCATCCCCGTGATCGCGATATGCGACACGGACAACGTTACCGACGACGTGGACCTCGTGATACCGGGCAACAACAGAGGCAGGATGGCGCTGGCAGCGATCTTCTGGCTTCTCGCGAGGGCAACCCTCGTGCACGCGAAACTTCTGCCCGAAGACCAGCCAATGAAGTACAGCATCGAGGACTTCGAGACGAAGGCCGAAGAAGAACCCAAAGACGAAGAAGAGACCGAGTAGCGTAAATCCATTCATCGAAACGTGCGAGCGCATGCCCCTGAGGAAGCCCGCCGTATCGGGCTCGTTCTATCCGTCCGACCCCGTTGAGCTCGAAGCTCTGATCAGGGACTGCTATCATCACGCGCTCGGGCCCGGAAGACAGCCTCCCGCCGAAGTCAGAGGGGACCGGGTCGCTGCTGTGGTCTCTCCCCACGCAGGGTACGTCTTCTCAGGTCCGGTGGCCGCACACAGCTACCTGCACCTGTCATCACTGAGGTCTCCAGAGTTGGCGATTGTCATCGGGCCCAATCATCACGGGCTCGGGGGCGGCGTCTCTTCATGGCGCGAAGGGGAGTGGGAGACGCCCTTGGGGAGAATGAGGGTCGACTCCGAGGCCTCTGAGGAGCTTCGAAGAGCGACCGGAATCGTGGACTTCGACCCTCTCTCGCACGCTTGGGAGCACTCCGTCGAGGTCCAGCTCCCATTCCTGCAGCAGGTCTTCGGCAACCAACTGAAGGTCCTTCCAATCTGCATCTCCTTCCAGGACGAAGGCACGACGTCTCTTCTCGCAGAGGGGATAGCCAAGGTTGCGTCGGGTAGGAGGACCCTGCTCGTCGCTTCCTCCGACCTGACCCACTACGAGCCGTCCGACGCTGCGCGAAGCAAGGACTCGGCCCTGCTGGAACAGGTCAAGGCCCTCGACGTCAAGTCGTTCTACTCCACTCTGGAGCGCCTTGAAGTGACAGCCTGCGGATACGGGGCGATCGCCTCCGTGATGGGGGCGTGTGCGATTCTGGGGCTCACGAAGGGTGAGGTCCTCAAGTACGCGAACTCCGGAGACACCACCAAAGACTACACCTCGGTGGTCGGATACCCCTCTGTGAGGTTCCTATAGACGCGGAGAGCTTAGCAAGGATATAAGACGTGGAAAGTAGTCGGCCTTCGTGAAGAAGGCCGCGGTCGCGGTCGCCCCCACGAAGTGCATCATAACGGG
>DASPVO010000030.1:0-17122 GCA_035622335.1 Nitrososphaerales archaeon | reverse complement strand
TACCTTCCAGGGAGGAACATAGCCTGGGACAGCATCTGGAGGCGCGGCCGGCTCGTGACCTCCTACTGCAGGGAGAGGCTCGAGTACCCGTTCAAGCACGTCTCGCCGTCGGGCATAACGGGGACCCCCTCCGTCGCGAGGTCGGTCCACGACAAGAGAGTCGACGAGGCGGGAGTCGACGCGGTCAGGGCGGTGGCTGGCAGGGCAGAAGGCGCTTTCTCAGTGGACATCAAGGAGGACTCGAGGGGGAGACCATGCGTGACCGAGGTCGACGCGGGTAAGTTCCACACGACGATGCCGCTGTGGGGGTACGTGGCGTTCAAGCACTTCGGCCTCCCCTGGTACTCGAACCTCGCGGACCTGTACGTCAGGATCGGCCTCGGAGAGGAACCTCCTGCCGACGTCCCGCGATTCGGACTTCTTCCGGCGGGGTACTACATGATAAGAAACATCGACTCGGGAGTGATCCTCTGGAGGGAGGACGGCTGGAAGGAACGCGTTCTCTGAAGGGAAGGTACACCAGGTTCGTATTCGACCTCGACGGGACGCTGTTCACCATCCCCGTCGACTGGCGGGCCGTCCGTGCTGCGCTGGAAGAGCTCGCAGCGGTGAGGCTCGACGAGGGCCCCCTCTTCAATCAGCTCGAAGAGATCGTGGTCGTCAGGCCAGACATGAAGGTTCCTGTCTTCTCGCTCATAGACTCGTACGAGAATGGAGCCGTCCCCGGGGCCGCCCCCATCGAGGGCGCGGTGGAGCTGGTGACCGCTCTCTCACGCGGGGCGAAGCTGGCGCTCGTCACGATGCAGGGTAGGGCTACTTGCGAGGCCTTGCTGGGGAGCAGCGGGATGAAGGAGAGGTTCGCCGCGGTCCTCACTCGAGAAGACTCCTTGGACAGAGAGGATCAGCTCCTCGAGGCGGTGAGGTTGACTCGCGGTGACGCCAGGGCGACCCTCTTCATCGGCGACAGCGCGAACGACGCGGTTTGCTCACGAAGAGCAGGGGTTGACTTCGTGATGGTGGGTGACAGGCGCGCTGTCGACGCGCCGCTCAGGTTCACGAACCTGAAGGACCTCGGCGACGCCCTCCTCTGATGGCACCGAGGATTCGGGCATGAATTCGCCCGTTCGCGGATGCGACGAAGTCGAAACGCTCCGAGAGGTTGAACGCCGGTGCGAGGGGCGAACCATCTGGCGAGGTCAGGATCGCACCTGCCTCCTTGGCTATCAGGTATCCCGCGGCGAAGTCGGTTATCCTCATCTTCCCTCTGACGTCCACGAGGCTGTCGGTCAGCCCTTCCGCGACGAAGCAGAGCTCGAGGGCGTTCGCTCCGAAGTGTACCTGCCGCTTGACATGGGAGATCAAGTCGGCGAGCTTGATGTCAAGCTCCACGGACGCCCGCGAAAGGTCCACCCCGACGACGGCGTCTCCGAGCGAAAAGACGGACGACGTCCGCATCCTCCGCCCGTCCTTCGTCGCACCTCCGCCGCGCTCCGCGAAGTAAGCGTTCCCCGAGTTCAAGTTCCTCACCACGGCGTACTTCATGTCCTCGAGCCTTGGTCCGTCGGCTACGGCTATCGACGTGCAGTAAAACGGGATGCCTCTTTGAAAGTTTGAAGAGCCGTCGATGGGGTCGACGATGACCGTCAACTCTGCACTCTTGTCTCCGAATTCTCCGCGCTCTTCGCTGACGAACCTAAGGTCTCCCGCGTTCGAGAGCTCACGGACTATCAACGACTCCGCGTCCCTGTCGACGGCGAGAGTCCTGTCCCCGCCCTTCCCCCGACCGACGTACGTCGACCTGGATTCAGAATTCGCGGATTCGTCAGACACGCCCTGTACGAGCGCGGCTGTCTCCAGCAACCTCCGCTTCCAGTTCGTCATGGTTCCGTCCCCAGCAGGTGTCTCTTCTTCAGGACCGCGAGCAGGTTCGCCAGCGTCTCCCCCCTGTCAGTGTCGCTCTCAACCGTCTCGACGTTCGTCTGTCCCAGCCTCTCATGAATCTCTTCTATCGCGGAATAGTACCTGGTCTGGAAGAACTCGCTCAGGTTCTTCTCCCTGTCCCCCTTGTTCTGCTGCCTCTTGCTTATCGTGTCCGACCTCGCCTTGAGCAGGAGGTAGACGTCAGGCTGCAGAGCCTTCTCTGAGAGCACCTTCTCAACCAGGTCGAACAGGGTCGGGAAGGCAGCGCTCTTACCCAGGTCGAACCTGATCCTTGCGTAAGCCAGGTCTGACAGGAAGTAACCTTCGGCGACTATGTTCCTGCTCGCTCTGCTTCCGCTGATGACCGCCGAGCATGCCATCGTTGCCCCCACCAGGCTGTAGTCCGCGAGCGTGTCGGCCCTGTCCGCGACGGGGACTTCCTTCTGAACGAGGTGGGCCGACTCCGCGATCCTCAACCACCCCAGGTCTTCGAGGGCGGTTGCGAGCGTCGTCTTCCCCGTCCCGGAGAATCCTTCTATGACAGCGAAGACCACGTCGTCGCCCGACTCCGGGGCATAGATATGGAATTTCTAGGGGAGCGACGCGAACAGGTGGGGGTTCGTCAAAACCAAGACCACGAGGTAAGCAGCGTAACCAACGCCGAGATAAGCGACCGTCGGGACGCCGTAGGTGACCTCGACTAGGGACTCGGGACCAGCCTTCGCCTCCACCTCCTCCCTAGCCTCGTTCACGTCGTTGCTCACATCTGTCCTGTTGCCGCCGACGATGATTGCCCTCGGTATCCATCGCTGCTCATCCTTGAACTGCTGAAGGGGTATCGTCTTCCTCCCGCGGGCGTTCCCGTTGATGTACTCGAACGAGATGTGGACCCCGGCCACCAGCCCGGTCCCGATGAGCGGGAGGACGGGAGAGTAGGGGGTAGGGTCAGCGGCCACGAGCACTAGAGCGATGGCGTCGGCCTCGCCGATTGCCCCGAAGTAGGTGAAGACCAGGCAGATTACTCCGACGAGGCCTACCTTCAGGAGTATCCCTGCTACGAAGGGGTACGATGCGTAGAGGGCGTACGCGACGCCCGCAGCGCCGGGAATCCAGACTATGTCGTACACAGAGCGCTTCCGAAAGTCCTGCCAGGCTGCGATGACAAGAGAGGCGCAGATCAGAATCTCGGAATACACGCCGCTTGAACATCCGGGGTCCGCTTATAAGCAGCGAAGAGCTTTCGGTCGGTGAGATCTTCAGCAGGGGCGCTACTCGCAGTTTCGCGGTTCTATCCTCCGCGGCCTCCTTCGTTCTTGGTCTCCAGGTCTCGGCGCGCCCTAGAGAGCGCGATGGTCTTCGTTCCCGACGAAGTCTTCGCCAAGGTAGAGATGTCCGCCCTGCTGTATTCGGCTGCCCTGCAGGCCTTTGTCGTGCTCGCGGTGAAGGCACCGGTCTCCGTCGCCATCGTCTGCGCCCTCTTTCCGGTGCAATTGGCGCCCTTCGTCTACCTCCACGCCCGTTCGGTGAGGAGGAGGAGGCGCGTGGAGGCGGAGCTGCCCTTCGCCAGCATGGTCATCTCCGTGCTATCTCACGTGGCACAGCCGAACCTTCCGGACGCGTTCGCTAGGCTGGGAGAACTGGGAGATGAGGTCTTCCCAGGGTTCTCCGATGAGGAGAGGTCGCTGCGCAGAAACCTTGCGTACGGCAAGATGGCTGAGACGGTGACTTTGGAGAGGTCGTTCGCCTCCCATCCGAGCGATCTGCTGCGCGAGTTCGTCCGCGGCTACATGGTGGCTCTGAGAAGCGGAGGGAACGTCCGCCTGTTCGTAGAGTCGGAGTCAGAAAGGTTGGCCGAGCTCATGGAGGCCAGGTGGCGCGCCTTCTCCACGAACCTCGGGTCGATGACCGAGGTGGCCTTCATCCTTCTCGCCGTCTTCCCCTTAGGGATGGAGATGATAGCGGGCGCCTTCGAGCGCAGCGAGGCTGGGACACTGCTCGTCATTTCGGCGCTCATGCTCGCGCTGGTAGCAGCGGGGCTGATCCTCTGGATGGACTCCGCTCAACCGTGCCTCCACGACGCGAAGTACCCTCTTGGCCGTCTTGCCCTTGGGGCAGCGCTCCTCGCATCCCTCCTTGTGCTCTACGCGCTCGGTATCTTCGACGCCTTCGTGGCCGCTTCTCTCGCTCTCGCGGTTTCCGCGGCTTACGTGGCTAGCTCGCGCCGCTTCTTTGGGAACCTGCGGTTGGGCGAGCGCGAGACCTACTCGATGCTTCACTTCCTCGCGGAGCAGGCGCGCGCGGGTGCGAGTCTGCCAGAGGCGGTCGGCAGGCTGCAGGAAGAGTCCGGCGGATATCCCTCACTCAAGGACCAGATCGTTGGCTTCTCGAGAATGGTCTCGCTGGGGACCTCCCCGCACGAAGCGGCGAGGAGGGTGGCGCATCCCTCGTGGCTGGTCCGCGTCTCCTTCGCAGTCCTCGCGGTCTCGTTTGAGACGGGAGCTGGCTACGGGCAGCTCGAGCGCCTCTCGAATTCGTTCAAGAACATCTACGATGCGAGGAGTTCAACACGGTCGTCGGTGCTCCCGTTTGCGCTGCTCGGTGCGTCGGTTCCCGTGATATCCGTCGCTTCGTACACCTTTCTGAGGGGGATGCAGGTCTTCGACTCGCTGCTCCCAGGGTTCTCGACAGGGGGTGGCACGTGGACGGTCTCCTTCTCCATCCTCCTGTCCTCCCTCCTGACTGGAGCCATGGTCTCCAAGGCATATTCACTCTCCGTGCGCAGCATGGAGGGTCTCCCTCCGATACTTCTCTCGGCCGCAGCATCCTTCTTGATCTTTGGCATCCTGTGATGCGTGGGAGATTAAATAATTCCGCAGGATTCAAGTGCGTGAAGCTTCGAAACGGAGTCAGCCCATTCATCGCGACGGTAATACTGGTGGCGATCACGGTTGCGATAGGTGGCGTACTGTACACCGAGTTCAGTAACATAATCACGGCTGAGGTGAGGGACCCTTCGATGGCTCTGGTGGCCTCCAACGTCGCGGCGGATGGTCGGACCATCACGCTCGAGGTCAAGAACGACGGCAACGTCCAGTACTCCTTTTCCAGGCTCGTCTTCTCTTACTCCAACCTGACCGAATATTTCCTCTCCGGCACTAACGCGACTGTCCTCGCCGGGTCGACCACGATGGCTCCGGGGAGTCTGCTGTCCGTACAGTTCACGGTCACGGGAACGACCCTTCCAGAGTTCTCCGCGTATACCCTGACCGTGGTGACTGACCAGATTGCAAAGAGCTTCAGCCTGCAGGCGTAGGGCGACCTCTGAGTCGTTCGGAGCCGTCCTGATCGTGGCCATCACGCTCGCGCTGTCGGGGATCGTGTACACGGTGGTCCACGTGAGTCTGGACGAGGAGCCGCCCTATTCGATTCAGTCATATTCCGTGTACGGGTCGCCATCGTTCGTCTACGTCAGGATCAATTCTTCTGCCGCTCCCGTCCTTGATGAGGTGCAGATCGACCGGGCATCTTCGAGCGACGGGATACTCTCGCTCGACTCCGGCGGATACATGGCGCTTCGTACACTCTGCTCGCTCAACGCGACGACCTTCTTCTCAGTGGACTCTCCCGCCGGCGTCCTCTCCGTCAACTCGAACGGCCGGGCCTGGATAGACGGAACCGAGGGCGGCTCTGCGACGGTCCCGAGCGGATGGAATGAAATTGTGATCGCAGGCGCATCCGGGTGCTCCCTCACGCTCCCCGGAGGGGAGGTAGTCTCTTATCCCTCTCCCCTCCTCTCACCAATCCCAATCTCGGAGCAGGGAGCGAACTCGATCCTCATCGTCGTACCCTGCACGACTGGAGGGCACACGCTCACAGCGACGCTGGCCGGTGCGATAGAGCAGATTGCGTTCTAGGAAGGGGACAGGGGAGGTCGTCGGGTCGGTCACGACTCTCGCCATAACCATCGCTCTGCTGGCGGGGGCCTCGGGCCTCGCAGCTTTCTCGATCGGGGAGTCAGCGAGGCTCGCTCAGGAGTCGGCCCGACTCGAACAGGACGACGCTGGCACTTTGGTGTCGGTGCTCTCCGTTCAGACCAACAGCTCGGGAACATTCGTGCTCCTCTTCGACTACGGCTGGGTGAGCCCTCCCGTCCGCGGAGTCTACGTGGGAGGGAGTCCCGTCTCTTGGTCATCACACTGCCCGTCTGACTGGATCGGTTCGGTCTGCACCGTCGTGATTCCGGCGGCCAGCGGGGAGATCACGATTCTAGTGGGGGGAGTCTCGGTCGTCGCGGCTGTTTGAGCGCGGGAGGTCGGCGGAGGCAAACGAGCCAGACTCGATTGAGGCGATAGCGTTTGAGGCGCCAAGGGGAGCGAAGGTGCTCGCGAACTATTTGGTCGAGTTCGAGCTGCCCGTGAGAAGCGGAGTCTCCTACAAGTGCGCCTACTCTGTCTACGTCTATGACTCGGATGCGAGTTGGACGTACCACGTGAAGGAGCCATACCTCGAGCCAAGGATAAGGCGAGCAGTCTCCACGGCCGTCGAGACGCTCACCACCTGGTTGGCGCCATCTCCTATCATCGACCTCGACCCGATCGGGTATCTGGTCGCAGAGATGGAAAGGGCGGGACTGCTGGCATCACTCACGAGAGAAGAGATGAGCGGCGCCACCTACTTCCTGGCGAGGGACATACTGGGCTACGGACCGCTGGACCCACTCATACGCGACCCTGAGATAGAGGACATATCCTGCGACGGCGCGGACAGGCCCGCGAAGGTCTGGCATAGGAGGTTCAACTCGACCGGCTGGCTGGAGACGAACGTGACGTTCGCCGACGAAGGCAGGATGGACGCCATCGTCTCCAGGCTCGTGCACAGGTCGGGCCGCTCGATTTCCAACTACTTCCCGATCGTCGATTCCGTGCTCCCAGAGGGCTACAGGCTCGCTGCGACTTGGGGGAAGGAGGTCACGAGCAGGGGGAGCAGCTTCACGATAAGGAAGCAGAGGGCGGAACCCTTCTCGGTCACCGACCTGGTGAAGTCGGGGTCCCTCAGCCCCGAGGTCGCCGCATACCTCTGGATGTTGCTTGACTTGAAGGGGTTCGTGGTTATCTCGGGCGCAAACGCCTCGGGCAAGACGACCACGCTGAACGCCCTTGCCACTCTGCTCAATCCCGCTTGGAAGATCGTATCCATCGAGGACACGAGGGAGATCAGCCTCCCTCACACCGGGTGGAAGCCGCTCCACACCCGCGGGGGCGTCGGGGGCGGGATCTCGCTCTTCGACCTCGTCAAGCTGAGCCTCAGGGAGAGGCCCGACTTCGTCATACTCGGGGAGGCACGGGGATCCGAGGTCCAGGCACTGTTCCAGAGCGCGGCTTCGGGCTCAGGGTGCATAACAACATTCCACTCGCCCAACGTCGATTCGATGGTCGCCCGACTGACTCAACCACCCCTCTCGGTCTCGACTTCGGTCTTGGAGCTGATCGATGCGTTGGTCTTCATGGTGAAGAGCCCGGAAAGCGCGACCCGTCGGGTGGAGAGGGTCATCGAGACTGGAGACCCCTCCCCCGTCTACGAGGCAGCCTCAGGTGGATGGAGGGGGACCTGGGAAGGGTCGAGGAGGATCGAGGCGAGGGCCGCGGGGCTCGGACAGTCAGCTCGGAAGGTCGAGTCCGAGTTGAAGAGGAGGGTCGACTTCATCGGTGAGATGGTGGGCAAGGGGACCTCGGACTACCGGCAGGTCTCGAAGGCGCTGCGACAGTTCTACCTTTCGTCCAGCTTGACCCTCTGAGCCTTGAAGATGCCCTCGACCTTTGACAAGTCGTCTATGTCCTTGAGACCCTTGTCCCCCCTGACTCTCTTTATCCTTGGAAACCGCAGCGCGTATCCGCTGTCGTGCCTTTCGCTCTTTTGGATGCTGTCGAAGGCGACCTCTATCACGACCTCGGGGCGCACCTCTCTCCAGAACCCGTGGTCCCTCGTCGTTATCCTCTTGAGCGTGGCTGTCATCTCTTCGATCTCCTCGTCGGTGAGGCCGGAGTACGCCTTGCCTATCGTCTTGAGCTCGGGCCCGTCCCGGACTGCGAAGGTGTAGTCGCTGATGACTCCGACCCTCTTTCCGTGGCCGTACTCCGCCGAGACTATGACGGCGTCGATCGTGTCCAGTTCCTCCTTCAGCTTTGCCCACTCGATCCCTCTCTTCCCCATCGTGTAGGTGCTGTCGGGGTCCTTGACCACTAGGCCTTCGTATCCGAGCTCTCTGCTCTTTCTGAAGAGCTCTCCCAGCTCTCGCGCGGAGGAGACGGTGTACCGCTCCGCCCGAGACATCTGTGTCCCTTCGACCGCTCTGTTCAGGAGCCTGCTCCTCTCGGACAGGGGGCGCCTGTAGACCTCGTCCCCATCGAGGTACAACAGGTCGAAGACGAAATAGACGACGGGGGCCTGGCTTGCGGCTTCCTCGAAGTCCTTGATCCTCCTGAGCCTCCTCTGAAGGAGCTGGAATGGCAGAGGCCTTCCCCCGGAGAAGGGGACGATCTCGCCGTCTAGGATGGCGTCGTGCTCCAATCGGCCCGCGATCTCGATGACTTCGGGGAAGAACTCGGTGACCTCTTCGAGCCTTCTAGAATAGACCCTGACCTCCGAACCCTTCTTGTGAACCTGAGCGCGCACTCCGTCGTACTTGTACTCGGCGTAGACTCGCTTGCCAAAGCGTTCGACGACCTCTTCGGGGCTCGACAGAGGCTCAGCGAGCATGAAGTTTACCGGCCTGAACACGTCGATCTTCAATTTGGCGAGCTCCCCCGTGGCAGCCGCGGCAGCGAGCAGGCCGACGTCCCCCGTGAGCATGTGAGCTTGGGCGACCTCCTCCCTGGGCAGCGAGTATGCCTTGGCAATCGAGTCCTCCATCAGCCCGGAGACGAGCCCCGTCCTCATCTCCCCCGTGAACACCTTGACGAGGTACTTTCCTTCGAGTGGAGTTGCCCTGAGGAGGAGAGACTTCACCGCACTTTTCCTGACCTGGAGGGAACCTTTCCCCTTCGCCTCTCTGACCCGTTCGAAGACCCGCGCCACTTCCCCGAGGGTCAGGGGTCCCTCGAAGAGGGGCGTCTCCCTTTTCTTGGAAAGAACCTCTTCAGCCACCTCGCCCAGGTCGCCGTGACGGAGGTAGATTCGTGAGACCTCTGATTCCGTCACGTTGCAGACCTCCTCGAGCAGCGAGAGAAGGGTAGAGTAGCCGACCTGCGCCTCGTCCCTGCTCCCCCTCTTCGACGCACGACCCGTCGCCACTCTCGCCGCGAACTCCGCGTCATCTGGACTCAGGCCGGAGATGTAGGAGGCCACGATGGCCACCTTCTCGTTCTTCTTGCTAGTGGCCTTCACCTTCTCGAGGGTATCCGCGAGCGCTCGAAAGTCTGACCCAGAGCTCATGAGCCCAGGCGCGTCGCCATCATGAAGGCCGGCTCCCCGTCCCTGTAGTATGCGTCAAGCGTCCCCATCACCTTGTAGTCGAGACGCTTGTAGAGCTCGATCGCCCCTTCGTTCGAGACCCTCACTTCTAGGTAGCACTCGGAACAGCCCTTCTTCACGAGCTCCTGCTGCGCCGTCGTCATGAGGGCGGTGCCCAGCCCCCTGCCCCTGTGTTCATCCAGCACTGCTATCGAGACCACGTGTCCCTTCCTCGCTAGCCCGAGCCTCTTGAGCTGCGAGAAGCCGTACTCCACCCTGCACATGATGTATCCTACCAGCGCCCCCTCCGTCTCAGCGAGAAGGAAAGTCTCGGGCGACTCCGCAAGGATCTCATAGTAGAAGTAGTCCGAGTAGTGTTCGGGCAGTGTCTTCGTGTTTATGTCGATCACCTTCGGGACGTCTTCGTTGTCGCACCTCCTTATCGCATAATCTCCGACCCGCGTGATCGCTGCCTTCTGCAAGCTCCCGCCCTGCTGTTCTCCAGCCGCGTTAATACTTTGTCCTCGGTATACTTTATCTCCCCGACGAAAGTGTGGCCGCGGAGCTTGTCCCAACAGTCTGACATGGACGCGGCGGTGAGGGCAAAGTTCCAGGTCAGGGACAGCTTCGTGCTGCCAGAGGGTGAGGCGGAATACAAGGTGACGTACGACGAGACATCGAAGGAGCGCTTCGTCGGGCTGGTCGCGGAGCTCTCAACCCTGGGTTTTACACCAGCCCTGGTGGGCAGCAGGGAGGACCCGGCAATAATCGTAAGGAAGAAACAGCCGCCCAAGCAGCCTGCGTCGCTCGTCCCCACAATCCTGCTCTTCTTCACTCTCCTCTCCGTGGTCTTCCTCTGTCTGCTGGAGGCGGAGAGCTACGCGCAATACGCTCCCGGCGTCCCCGCACTGGAAGTGGTCGTCACTTTCGGCGGAGCCATCCTGGCCATCCTCGCCGCTCACGAATACGGACACAGGCGAGCCGCCGAGTCGTCGAAGACGGCTCCGCCCACTTCTTACTTCATCCCCGGCGTCCCTGTCCTCACGTACTTTCTGCCGAACATAGGGGTGGTCTCGGCCCAAAGAGAGCCCGCGGTCAACCGGGACAAGCTCTTCGACACCTACGCGTACGGGCCCATCGCTGCGCTGATCGTGACCGTCGTCCTCTACCTCGTCGGCGAGTTCGCGTGGGTCCAGTCGTCCATTCCCCTCTCCGCGACGACGAGCGCTCAGGTCAACGAGAGCGCGATACAGCTCCTGATTGACAGCATCGTGGGACCATTCGTGAAGGGCATCACACCCGGATACTTTCGGCTCTCTCCGCTCGCGGACGCGGCCTTCGTCGGTTTTCTCCTCACTTTCCTCAACCTGCTCCCGATAACGCAGTTCGATGGAGGGTACGCTCTCGTCTCGGCGTACGGCGACAGGGCCATCAGGGTGAGTACCTACCTTAGCGTTGCAGCGCTGATCCTGATAGACACCTACAACTACTGGATCATCGCAATCGTCATACTGTTGATCGCACCGAGGAAGACAAACCCGCTCTGCTTGGACGAGATCTCCGATGCGTCCCCTTCGAAGCGTGCGGTCTTCTTCGTGCTTCTCGCCTTGGCCTTCCTATGTCTCCCCGTCCCAAAGAACATAGCCACTTTCCCTCTATGAGCCGGAGACCCTCGACTCCGAGGACCTCGTGATGACGTTCAGCTTCGCGTTCCTCCCCAGCTTCGACAGCAGCTTTGCGAGCGCCTCCTCTGACCCGCGGGCGGTCCTGAATCCGATCCTCGACTTGGCGTAGAGCTCAGGGAGACCCGACAGCAGCATCACCTCGTACTCCGACTTCAGCTGCTCGAGATACGCCACCTCCTCAATCCCCTCCACGTATCCCGTCGGCGCCTTCCTCGCAGGGTCGATCCTCCCGGAGGCGACCATCTCAAGCGCCTTCGAACCGAGCCCGTCGGCGCACTCGCCGACTATTAGCAGGTCGCCACCCGACTTCGCCGAGCCGACGCTGCTCCAGGCGGACCTCAGCGAGCCCGAGAGCGTGTCGTCGTATCCCGCCCCCCCGGCCCCCACTACCGATGCCCTCGCCTGGGACAGGCTTGCGGTGAGGAAACCGTTCCTGACCGCGTCGAAGGGGGCGTCCTGAAGCACGGACCGGATCTTACCTCCTCTGGGGACGACGTCGACGAACGACGCCTCTGGGAAGCGCTTGGCCATCTCCTCCACGGCCTTGTATGACTCGGTCTTCTCGAAGGGAGAAGGTTCGTACTCGCGAGCGGCGAGGGTCGCTGCCCTCCGGGCGTTCCCTATCCAGTCGAGGCAAGCGCTGACCCGGCTGTCCCAGAGACCGAAGAGGGGGTCCGGCTCTGCTGTCCCTATGAACATCTTGCTGCCAGGAGAAAGCAGAGAAGTCTCGTATTGGGTCTCCTCCCCGCCCGACTCCGCCGGCCTCCCCACGCGGGAGATCTTCTCCTTCAGCTTCTGCAAGTGAGCGTCCGTCTTAGCGCCTTCGCTCACGATTATCGCGAGGCCCTCAGTCGAGGCCATGGGCTCGGCGAGCTGCCCCAGCAGCTGTAGTGTGGGCGGCTTCGAGTCGCAGACGAAGACGCGGGTCGCTCTCTTCACGTCCGTCGAGAGTCTCTCTATGTCTATCGTGGCCGCCTCCACCGTTGGGTCGACGACGGCGCCGAGGTTCTCAGCCTGGATTGTCAGGAGAGTCTCCACCTGGCCGTATGGCAACCAGATTTCCGGCAAACGCCATCTCGGCGCTGCGTTGTTTTATAAGTTAGAATCGGGCGACGGGCCGCCATGGCTTGGAGGCGGAGAGACGCCATGGTCAAGAACCTCGCGGAGGGCCTGCTCAAGACCGGAGCGCTCCAGTTCGGCACCTTCACGCTTCCAGACGGCAGAGACACCCCTTACTACATCAACCTGCACGCCCTTCCGAGCTTTCCGGGCGCTTACTCTGCGGTGGTCGACGCTCTGGCCGGAGTGATAAGGCAGAAGGTCCCGAAAGCCGGTGCGGTATGCGCCGTGAGCTTCCAGGGGCTCTTCTTCGCCGCTCCGGTTGCGATCGCGCTGAAGAGGCCGCTCCTCTACACCAAGGGGATCAGGGAACCGGGGGGAAAGTCGGTCGAAGGAGAGGTCCGTCCGGACTGGAGGGTCGTCGCGGTGAACGACCTCGCAGAGTCGGGCGAGTCGATACTGGCCGCTGCCGAGGCTGTCACTGACGAAGGCGGCGAGCTGCGCGACGCGGTGGTCCTCATCGACAGGCTCGAAGGGGCGAGGGAGAAGCTCCACAAGAAGGGGATCGCCCTGCACGCGGTGGTCGATGTGATCGAACTCGGCGACGCCCTTCTCTCGATGGACTTGATCTCAGAGTCCGATATCAAGGCGATCACCAGGTCTGTAGGAAGAGCAGGCCAGGTTCGGAGAAAATAGGAGGGAGGGAAGGACCTCTCAGTAGACCATGAGGTTCTTCTCTTCTAGAGTCACGTGCAGGTTGTTCACGGCTCTGTAGACCTCGCTTTCCTTCTTCGCGCCCGTGCAGACGAGCTTTCCTGACGCGAAGAGCAGTATCACGGTCTTCGGGTCGGCCATCCTGTGTATCAGGCCTGGGAACTGCTCGGGCTCGTACATCGACTTCGGGAGCACACGCGCCGCTTCCTCAAGGTGCACCTTGCCTCCGAGGCTCGCAGACGCTACTATGTTCTGGATTTCCACCTCGGCCTCGTTCTTGATGGGTATGTTCCCCTTCTTCAGCCTCCTCACGACCTCCTCCACGGCCTTCCTCGCCTGCTCTTCAGACTTCGCGCCCGTGCACACCATCTTTCCGGAGCTGAAGATCAGAGTCGCTGTCTTCGGGTTCTTGAGCCTGAAGACCAAGCCAGGGAACTGATCCGGATGATACTCCACGTCGACGAAGTTCTTGGTGATGAGGTTCAGGTCGACTGTTTGGTTGATAGATGCTGATGCTACGACGTTCTCTATGCTGACGATTGCCTTTGTCTGAGGCATCAGCCTGGCGCATCTCTAGTTACTATATAAAGGGTATTTATACTAACCAGCACTTGACGCCGTCAGGCGTCAGGTTACTGGCGGAACCGCTCATTCATCCACCCGCGATTAACCCTTCAGTAGGAATCTTGAGACTTTGTTTCCGTATTCTCTCTTGAGCTTGGCGTTCAGGTGCCCGTAACTAGTGACGATTCGCCTACAATTTCGAGCTCCGCAAGCGCAACTCAAGCTATACCCCTCCCATCCGACGTTTGTTGAATAGTCTATCGTCAGTTCCTCGCCTCTTCTTATCGGCCTCCGAGTCACGACCTCGCGTGCTCCCCTAATGAGGCAGTTAGGGTCGCAGGAGTGGTTGACGTACCATCCGGGCGAGCCCCTCCTAGGCAGGACGTAGCGGTCGAACCCGACCTGAAAACAGTGCTGCCAGAGATGTGCCGGGATGTCCCAGACCCAACGCGCCACCCCGCTGTACTTCGTAACGAGTTCGCCTTCTGCCATCGCTGTAAGAGCAAAGACTCCCCGTCCCTTCTTGCCAGCACTGGCTATCCTGAACTTTCTTGCCGATTCTCGGGCACCCCGGTTTCGTGGGTCGTCGCGTCCTGGCCATTCGACTTCTCGTCAGTCTCCCTTCTCGGAGCCAGCTCCATCAGGACGATCACGACGACTATCAAGAATGCGATCGCATAGTTCGCACCGTAGGGCAGGTCGGCGATGCGCTCGAGATAGGGGACGACGAAGACCACCTCCCCGGCGACGCAATTGGCGGTGATTGGCCCGGTTGCTATCCCCGCTGACTGGTCCGTCTGGGGGTTCGTAAGACGGTCATCTCCCTGCGTGATGAGCCCTCCCTGCGTCACCTGTACTACCCGGTGTATCACCGAGAAGCCCGTGGCCGAACAAGGCGGTGTGTAGACGATAATGTCGCCCGCAGAGATTGAGGAGAAGGGAACCTTCTGGAGTACGACGAGGTCTCCGTCCTCAAGGGTCGGGAGCATGCTGACGCCGGCCACCCTTCTCGTGTCAGTGAGCACTCCGTACGCGAAGATGGCGAGAACCACGATGGTCAAGATGAGCAGCGCCAGTCCCCTGGCCTGGGACTCTTTCATGAGGAGTCGCGCTGAAACCATCCACAGTTAAGGATTCGCGGGACCAAGCCTTTAAGCCAACCAGCCCGCCGCCCTTCTCAGTTGCGCTGGGGTTTACTGAAGCTCATGATCTTCGACGCGGTCGTCTTGCTCTTCGCCTACGAGGTGGAGCTCGACGTCCAGTGGCGGAACGCTTACGCGAGCGCGCACGTGGGGAGCGCCACCACCGGGTACGGAATTCTCACCAAGCGCCTTCAGATAGTCACGGCCTCGGGCCAGGTTCTGCGCAGCCCACCGACGCTCGACTGGGTTCAGGTCGCCATCGCCGCTCTCATAGTCGTGAACGTCGCGTTCTTGTTGGAAGCATGGAAGCCACAACAGAAGGCCTCGGTCGGCGCCGCGCAATGACGCCTAAGAGTGCGGTCTAGGGTAACTCTCTGCTTGATTTCCACAGACGACAGACTCTCCGCATACCTGGATGGCAGGTCGACGACACGCCTGATGGAGGTGTCGCTGAACGAGGTGAGGGAGGGGCTAATGCTCGGCCAATCGGAGAGCGATAGCCGGCCGGTCAGGGCATTGGCAGCGTGCAGGGCTGGGTTCCCCCCAGAGATGGTCGGAAGGCTGCTTGACTGGAAGGAGTTCGAGTCGTTCGTTGCCGCGGTCCTCCGCGCGTGCGGTCTCGTCGTCGAGGAGAACGTCCTTCTCAAGAGGCCGCGGGCACAGATAGACCTCGTCGCGAGCGGCTCGTCCTACACCCTCGTGGTGGACTGCAAGCACTGGCGGAGGGGGATGGGACTCTCTGCATTGGCAAGATGCGCCGACGCCCAGCTGAGCAGAGCCAGGCGTCTGCGAAAGAACGGTGGGGACTTTGCCCCCATGGTCGCGGTGATTCTCACCCTGACAGAGTCTGGTTCGCGCTTCGTAGACGGGGCGGCTGTAGTGCCCGTTCACACTCTTCGCAGCTTCGTCGACTCCATCCCGGAGTACAGGGATTTACTCGAGCTCGTTTAGCGCATCAATTCTTCAGCGACTTCGGGGTCGATGGGCGGGATCCTGGTCTGGAGTATGCCTCTCGTCACCTGCACCCAATTCTTGTCCTTCGCGAAGAGCTCGCGGAGCATGCTCATACCCCTCTCCTTCTCTGGCGTGGAGAGCAGGCTGACGCCCACCCAGTACTTCAGCTCGTCTATCTCAGGCGCAAGCTCGTGAGCCTTTTCGAACGACGCAAGAGCTTCAGCGAACTTCTCCTCCCCGAGAAGATCGTCTCCCCTAGACGCGCACTCGTAACCTCTGAAGTACCTGAGCAGCCTTCGAAGCTCGACGACGGGCTCTGGATGGTCTTCGACCCTCAACTCCACGACCCGCCCTCCCCAGTAGGTGGGCGAAGTCTCCTTCTCCACGACTAGTATCGCCGCGGACTGCTTTCCGCGTATGTCGCCTCCTGCGTCCTCACCCGCCTGCAGTGCTTCGACGAGCCTTTCTGGGAGCGGCAGGTGTCCGTTCTTCTGATAAGACTCGCGCATCGATTCCCAAACGCGCTCGCTCCTCATTATGTTCCCCTGACAGCTGAAACCGTCGCCTGTGACGTGACCCGCGTATGGGATGCACTTCGAACCCGTGTGTGTGGCGACGTTCCCCTTCGAATCGACGAATGCCACCTGTCGCATCTCCCTACCCTCGTCGGACCTCAGCAGTCCCTCCAAGGACTCGCTCGCCGATTTGCCAGCGCTCATCAGCTCTAGTCCTAACGGACCATAACGCTTGTCGACGATTGACTGCGTCGCAACGGCGCCTACCCCCGCTCTCGCCCAAGTCACGGTCGACCCGACAGAGAAGTAGTGTGATTGGACTGCAACTCCCATTTGCCCAGTCTTCTCGTCCCGCGCGACGATCGAATAGGTCAACGGTCTATGGAAGCTGTTGGAATCGATATATGCCTTGCGAACGGGTGCATCTCGGTAGTCAGGCTTTCGGAGCATACACGACATTTGACATTCATTGGTCAACAGCAGCTAACTGTCCAGTGATGTCAGCAACTTGCGTAAAGTCGTCTGTATGTGATTCACTGACGTGTCTTCGATTTCAGCAGCTTTTCGGACTACATTCATATCGCTCCATCCGGGACGCTGGCCTCTCAAAATGTCGGCGAGTTACGCGGTCGAAGTGGAGGACCTAACGCGCGTCTACCTCACCCGCTCTTTCTTCGGCACGGTGAGCGGGACGACGAAGGCGCTGGACGGAGTCTCATTCTCGATATCCAAGGGCGAGCTCTTCGGTCTGATTGGGCCGAATGGAGCCGGGAAGACCACGACCATCAAGATACTGACCACCCTCCTGTCTCCCACTTCGGGAAGGGCGACGGTGCTCGGCCTCGACGTAACGAAGGAGATCTTCGAGATAAGAAGGAGGATAGGCATCGTCTACGGCGGAGAGCGGGGACTCTACAACAGGGTGTCCGCCGTTGATAACCTTCGGTACTTCTCTGACCTGTACGGCGTCGAACCGGAGTCCGCAAGGAAGAGGATACCAGAGCTCATACAACTAGTGGGACTCAAGGGAAGGGAGAACGAGCGGGTCGAGAAGTACTCCAGGGGAATGAAGCAGAGGCTCCACATAGCCAAGGCGCTCGTTCATGACCCCGAGATGCTG
>DASPVO010000029.1:0-16583 GCA_035622335.1 Nitrososphaerales archaeon | reverse complement strand
GAAATGGCCCAGATTTCAGATGTCTCCCTAGAACTCCGTAGGGAGTCTGGGAAGGGCAAGTTCATCCGACAGACTCAATCGATTTGTCCGGAGTGCAACAGGATTCTTCCAGCGATTGTCTTCGAAAGGGACGACAAAGTTTTCATGACAAAGACGTGCCCCGAGCACGGCGAAACGGAGGAGCTGTACTTCGGCTCGTACAAGATGTACGCGCAGTTCTCTCGCTACTGGAAGGACGGCAAGGGCACCCACGCGGCGAACGTGCCGCTCGACGTCTGCTCCTGCCCGGCTAACTGCGGGCTCTGCTCGAACCACCTGTCTCACACAGGTCTGTCAAACATCATAGTCACGAACCGCTGCGATCTAACGTGCTGGTACTGCTTCTTCTACGTCAAGAAAGGCCTCGAAGGCGCCTACGTCTACGAGCCCACGCTCGACCAGATCCGGGAGATGGGCAGGTCGCTGAAGTCGGAGCGACCAGTCGCGGGTAACTCGGTCCAGATTACGGGCGGCGAGCCGACGATACGCGAAGACCTCCCGACGATAATCAAGATTCTCAAGGAAGAGGGCGTGGACCACATCCAGCTCAACACGAACGGTATCAACCTCGCCCTGCAGCCCGAGCTCGCGGGAAGGCTGAGGGATGCGGGCGTGTCCAACCTGTACATGAGTTTCGACGGGACCACTCCCAAGACGAACCCGAAGAACCACTGGGAGGCTCCCTACGCCATCGAAGCGTGCAGGAGGGCCGGCATCGGTATCGTCCTAGTCCCGACCGTCATCAAGTCGATCAACGACCACGAGCTTGGTTCCATCATAAAGTTCGGGCAGAAGAACCTCGGGACCGTCCACGCCGTCAACTTCCAGCCGGTCTCGCTGACGGGCAGGCTCACCAAGACGGAGAGGCTGAAGTACAGAATCACGATACCTGACTGCATAGAGCGCATCGAAGAGCAGACGAACGGCGAGGTTACGTCTGACGGCTGGTTCCCAGTGCCGTCGTGCTCTCCGGTCACTGGCTTCATCGAGGCGTTCACCAAGAGGGAGCAGTACGAGCTCTCGATCCACTTCGCGTGCGGAGCTGGAACCTACGTCTTCCAGGATGACAACAAGAAGCTCGTCCAGATCACGAAGTTCGTCGACATCAAGGGGCTCATCGAGTACCTAGAGGAGAAGTCCGACGAGATCTACAGCGGGCAGAACCGCTACATCGTGGCCGCGAAGGTCCTCACGCAGATTTCATCGTTCGTGGACAGGAGCAAGCAACCGAAGGGGCTGTCGTTCGCGAAGCTGCTGACGGACGCGCTCATCAAGCACGACTACGCGGCGGTGGGTCAATTCCACCTTAGGTCCATGTTCTTGGGGATGATGCACTTCCAGGACAAGTACAACCAGGACGAGGAGAGACTTCAGAGGTGCGACATCCACTATCTGACGCCCGACCTCAGGATAATTCCCTTCTGCAGCTTCAACGTGATTCCTGAGTGGTACAGGGACAGGATTCAGCAGAAGTACGGCATGCCTATCGAGGCTTGGGAGGCGAAGACTGGAAGAAAGCTGGAAGACGGACTCTACAAGGGCACCCTCAGACGCGGCGGCCACGTCGCGGGGTGCGGCTGCTCTGCCGGCGAGAACGGCGAGCCTATACCGATTCAGCCGATTACGGGAACCTAGGTAGCTCTCGGCTCTCACGGTCCGTCGCTCACAGTTCAACTAAGCGACAGAGCTGTTCATTTCCAGACACTGCGCGAGTCTCCTCTATGCCCGCGTGGACATTACCCGGCTAGCTGTTCTTTCGTCTCTTGAGCGCTGCCAAGCTGAGTACGCACACCGTAGCCACGACGTTGGCCGTCAGGACCAGGAGATAGGTGGTAGACAATGAAGTCGAGCCTGGAGAACTGCTGCTGGAAGATGAGGTCGATGCTACCGGACTATTGGTCGATGACGACAGAGATGACGTCGTTATCGGCTGCACCATTGTGGTCGAAGTCGGAGTCTGTGTTTGCGCGCTTGTCGTAGCTGACGCGCTGCTCGTCGTAGAGGTTGAGAAGGACGTAGACGTTGCATTCGCTGTTGGACTTTGCGTCGTGGTACTAGAGACGACCGTCTCGGAGGTACTAGTGGTGCTCGTCGTCACGCTGCTGCTCGTCTGTGCTCCAATTGACAAGACTGAAACCTCGGCCGCGCCGTAGTCTGCCACGAACACCTGATTGGTCCCTGAATCGAAGGCGGCCCCGTCGGGATACTCTCCGACCGTGACCTTGCCCACTACTGAGTTGGTGCTCCCCGAGATTATTGAGACGATGTCGGTTCCCGCGTTGGCTACAAAAATCTGATTTAGGCTCGGGACGAGAGCCGAGTAGAACGGGTCGGCTTCCACGGTTATCGTTCCTACGACAGTGTTGCTCGAGTCAGACAGGACGGTGACCGTGTCAGTCCCCCAGTCGGCTACGAAGAGCTCCCCGTTGGCCGGGTCGTACGTGATGCCCCGGGGCGAAGCACCCACGGCCACCGTGCCAACCACCGAATTGGTCGCAGCAGATATTATCGTGACGTTTCCCACTCCCGTCGAGACGAAGACCTCCCCCTTTGCCGAGTCGTATGCGACCCCGGTCCCGTACGCTGACAGCGAGACCGTGGCCACCACTTGGTTAGTCGAGTCCGAAATGACCGAAACCTCTCCCGTTCCCTCAGAGCTTGCTACAAAGACCTCACCTTGTGCCTGGTCGTATGCCACGCCACGTGGTTCCACCCCTACCTGTATAGTGGCGACAACAGAGTTTGTGGAGTCTGAGATCACGGAGACTGTTGAAGAGCCCGAGTTGGAAACGAACATCTCTCCTTTGGATGAATCGTATGCGATGTCCGCCGGGCTGTCACCGACGCTGACCGTCGCGACCACCTTGTCGCTGCTGTCAGAGATGACGGAGACGCTTCCCGAGCCGTAGTTTACCACGAACGCTTCCCCGAGGACCGAGTCGTACGCGACTCCGTACGGCCTGTTTCCTACACCGACGGTGGCTACCACCGCTTGCGCGCGAGTAACAGGAGCGAAGATGCCAAGAGCGAACGCGAACAGGATGATAGCGGACACAAAGCTCACTAAAGCTGAAGAATGACTTCCGACCTTCACTTGGAACCTAGTGCAACACGAATTAGCTTAGCTATTTCAAGTTAGCTAGAATCCAAGTCAGGGTCACTCTGATCTGGCAATCAGATGCGGAGAGTTTATTGGTGGAACGTCCTCGATGAATCTTCGGTTTGGGTCAGTCTGTGGATGTCGCGGCGCGTTTCGACAGGATCTCGGAGGTCTACGACGAGACGAGGGATCCGCTAAGCGACGAGGCACTGGACAAGTTGGCCGGTTCCCTGAGGAATGACGGATGCGCATCCCTGCTTGAAGTAGGAGTCGGCACGGGACGAATCGCGAAGCCCCTGCTCCAGAGGGGTTTCGACATCACCGGTGCAGATCTATCCCGAAGAATGATGGCAAGAGCCAAACAGAAAGGACTGAGGAACCTTGTGATGGGGGATGCAAATGGGCTCCCCTTCTTGGAGATGTCGTTCGACGGGGTCATTCTAGCCCACGTAATCCATCTGCTCGACGACCCTGGCGTCACTTTCCGAAAGCTCGGGCGCATCGCACGCAATGAGATGGTCGTGCTTGTGAGGAAGAGGGAGAGAGGTGAAGAGGGTGAGATGTCCTGGGACGTCGGAGGAGAGCTCAGGGAAGAGTTCAGAAACGCAGCTCGCGAGATGAACCAGAGCATCCCGCCCCGGCCTGACTGGCGCGGGTCGATCGCGAAGGAGAGCGAGTTCGTGTCTGCCTCCCATCCCGATGAAGTGATAACCCTCGAGGACGTGCAAATCGTGACCAACCTCGGTGAACGCCTATCGCTCCTGGAAAAGAGGGCGTTCGGGTATGACCCGGTCGTCTCTGATGAGATTTTTCACGAACTGGTCGAAAGAGTGAGGTCAAGGGTCGACACGTCCAAGGAGATTCGTTACAGAAGAGTCGAAGAGATGGCCGTCTGGAGGCTCCCGATCACTGGTGCAGCGGATCGGCCCTTGCACCCTTAGAACGTCGGAACTCCCCGAACGACTCCCAGACCCCCAGAACCGCAAGAAAGCAGGCGACTACGAGCACAAACCAATTGCTGATGGGCTGGATGCCTCCTTCGTAGAGTTTGAGAGAGCTCATGACGTGGTCGTCCATCGACAACGGGAGAAAGTAAAGCAATCCAGCCTCATAGTAAACCGACAGAGGCGCCACGTATTTCAGAACAGCTTCTCTCGCGGCTCGCATCCCTCCGGCATGGTACCTGAGGAGAACGAACCCGCAGAAGCCGAGCATTAGGGTGGCCAGCTGCAAGATACTTCCTGGTCCGGAGTAGACGATGAGCTCGCCTGTCTCCCTGGCGACGAAGGTTGGGCTGCCCAGGACGTAATCGGTAGCGTACCTCGGATTGGGAAACAGCCAAGAGGCAAGGGCGATGGCCACCCAGCTTAACCCACCTCCTGCTGCCAAGGAGACTCCTAGAATCCTCATCCTGCGGTTCACCCTGGACGTTCGAAGCGGAGAGAGCAGCTTCGGGCGGCCAAATGCCGCCAGGATAGAAATGAGCCCGGCTGCGAGGAATCCTTCCGCGATTTCTGCGTAGGAGATGTAAAGCCAGAGTGGGTAAGCGTCGGTGTACTCCTTGGTGTCGTAATCCGCACGCAGCATCGGGTTCCCCACAATCGAGGATGGAACTGACTTGACAGGGTTTGACCATGCCAGGAACAAGAAGACTACCGATGCTGCCAAGAGCGCCATGGGGAGCAGGAGCTTTTTGTTCACGCGTCCTCGACCAGTGAAGAATATCCGCTTCGCCGAGCAGATTAGTCTTTCTTGAGTGCCCGGTGGTCAGCTCTTTCCGAGTGCTTCACTATCGATTAGCGGTCCTAGATGTCTCGACATCTGTCCTTCTCGGCTCATATTTCGCGGAATACGACGAATACCTCTTGTCTCCTGGACGGAAAGCAACTTTTTAATACGAAATTCGCTCAGTGATGCAGGTGCAGGTCCTTGACTCCACCCTACGAGAAGGCGAGCTGTTCAAGGTCCTAAATCCAGTCGCCCGAGTCAAGCTGGCCAGCAGATTGGGCGACGCAGGTTTTGGCAGGGTTGAGTTGACGGTGGACTACCCACCAAGAACGCTGCGGGACGAGGTCCGGCCGGTGGTGTCCGCCCTTAAGGACAGGGGAGTGGAAGTCGTGATGCACGGTAGGGCAGTTAAGGAAGACTTGGATTCCATGTCGGCCTACGACGTGGAGGGCTGCGCACTCTACATCGCGGTCAGCAGGCTGCACAGGGAATACAAGCTTCGCGGCATCTCAGAAGATGAGGCGCTCGGAAGGCTCTGCGATGGGGTCGAGAAGGCACGTTCGCTCGGGTTCAAGTACGTGAGGGGGACTCTCGAAGACGCCTCGAGAATCTTTGTCGAAGGAGGGGAGGATGGCCTCAATACTCTGCGAGAGTCAATAGCGAGGGTTGTCTCTGCCGGAGCGACGATTGTCAGTATACCCGACACCTCCGGCCTGCTCACTCCAAATGGAGCTTCCGAACTCTTCAAGTCTCTACGCCGGGGTTCGCGGTCCTCGCTCTCCGCGCACTTTCACAACGACTACGGCTTCGCTTCGGCAAACACGGTTGGTGCGGCACTCGAGGGGGCGGACGAACTTCACACGACGATCATGGGCGTGGGCGATAGAAACGGTATCGCGGACGCGTACGAGGTCGTTGCTGCTCTAGAAGACGTGCACGGCATCGACACGGGGATTGAACGAAGATCTCTGAAACCCCTCTACAACTACTTCTCAAGGGTGGCTGGTGTCGAGCTCCCCTGGCGCCACCCGCTCTCGGAGTCAGCTAGGACTGTGAGGGCGGGCGTCCACCAATCCATGACGGTGAGAAGGGGCGACGGATACATACCTTCTCAGAAGCTGGCTAACGACTTTGGCGAGCCGCGTTTCGGAGTCAGCGAGTACATCAGTCACAACCTCATACGCGCCATACTCTCTCATCACGGCCCTGTGACTGACGAAGCGTCGCGGCGTGTGGCTGAGCGCGTAGCAACTGCCGCGGCCAACGGGGCTTCGAGCCTCGATGCTTTGATGGAGATCATGTCCAGTGAGACTGGCATCGAGGTGACCCGGGAGGAGCTTTCAAGGTACTTTGGAGGTCAGAGGTTTTACGTGCTGTTGAGGCTCTGGCCTCATTATGATGCGCAAGAGATTCTCGACGAGCTTTCGAGCTGGGAGAGCGTTGACGCCGTGGACGAGGTGTACGGGGAGGCTGACATGGTGGTCAGGATGAGGTCTGAGCCGGGGTCGGGCAACCCAGTGGCCGCGCTCAGGCAGGCCTTTCCTTCGGCGATTCAGAGCGTCCAGGTACTGGTCATGGAGAACTGACGGTTGGCAAGGACGCTCTTCTCCAAGATATGGGACGCCCACGAACTCGCCACGAGAGAGGGCCAGTCCCTCCTCTACATAGACCGGCACATCACGCACGAAGTGACTTCACCGCTAGCATTCGAGTCTCTGCGGGCTTCGGGGAGGAGGGTGCGGCGTCCCGACCTGACCTTCGCGGTGATGGACCACAACGTGCCAACCGGCGACAGGTCCCTTCCAGTCGCCGACGTTATGTCGGCTAGGCAGATGGAGACTCTAGACCGCAACACCAGGGAATACGGCATCACGTGTTTCGGATACGCGAGCGAAAACCAAGGCATAAGCCACGTCGTCGCTCCGGAGATCGGGCTCACCGTTCCTGGTGCGACGCTCGTCTGCGGGGACAGCCACACATCGACACACGGCGCGCTAGGCGCTCTCGCACTGGGGATCGGGACGAGCGAAGGGGAGCAGGTCTTCGCCACCCAGTCTCTCTGGCTAAGGAGGCCAAGCGAGATGTTGGTCACGGTCGATGGTGAGTTCGAAAGAGGAGTAGGTCCCAAAGACGCCATCCTTTGGATGATCAGGAAGATGGGCACCGGGGGGGCTCTGGGCCACGCGGTTCAGTTCGGTGGCGTCGCCGTCAAGAACATGACCTTGGAGGAAAGAATGTCCGTAACGAACATGGCGATAGAAGGGGGAGCAAGGACCGCGATAATCGAGCCCGACCAAAAGGTGCACCAGTACATCAAAGGGACCCCGTACGCTCCTGCGGGCGAAGACTGGGAGGAGGCGATGCCGTTTTGGAAGACCCTGTACACCGACCCTGGTGCGCATCTCGACGCCTCGCGCCGCTTCGACGTCGGCGCACTCGAGCCCCAGGTCTCGTGGGGGACCAACCCGGCGATGACTGTGGGCATTTCTGAGACAACGCCCATCCTGAGCGATTGCGCGCCTGCAGAACGATCGGGGGTCGAGAGGGCTCTGAAGTACATGGGTCTGGTCGAAGGGCAGCGAATGACGAGCATAATGGTCGACAGGGTCTTCATAGGGTCGTGCACGAACGCCAGACTTTCAGACCTGGTCCAGGCAGCGAGAGTCCTGAAGGGCAGAAGGGCCGCGAGCGGGGTGAGGGCGATGGTCGTACCTGGATCCCAGCGCGTGAAGAGGCTGGCGGAGGCATCGGGCCTGGACGCCATCTTCAGAAACGCAGGCTTCGAGTGGAGGAATTCCGGCTGCAGCCTCTGCATTGGCATGAACGAGGACAAGCTCGGCGAGGGCGAGCGCTGTGCCAGCACCTCGAACAGGAACTTCGAGAATAGGCAGGGTCCAGGAGGCAGGACCCACCTCATGAGTCCCATGACAGCCGCAGCGACGGCTATCGAAGGCAGGCTGGCGGACGTCCGGGAGATGGAGATTCTGGCTGTAGATGAACTTGGTTTGAGGGGTGGCAGGAGTGACTGAAAGGGTGCTTGTGATAACAGGAAGGGTGGCGCCGCTCGACGCCGATGACGTCGACACCGACCAGATCATTCCCGCGCAGTATCTGAAGGTGACCGAAAAGAAGGGGTTGAGCAGGTATCTCTTCTACCGATGGAGGTACGACGATAATGGCGAGCTCACTTCTAGATTCGTCCTTGACAGGCCGGAGTTCTCCGGAAGCGCGATTCTCGCCGCGGGTAGAAACTTTGGGATCGGGTCGTCCAGAGAGAACGCGGTCTGGGCGCTCCTTGACGCGGGTGTTAAGTGCGTACTGGCGACATCTTTCGGCGACATCTTCTACAGCAATGCTTCGAGGAACGGCCTCCTGTGCGTGAGGCTGGACCAGGCAGTCCTGAGTGAGGTGAGGTCCTCGGCCTCGGGAGGGCGCCTCCACGCAACTGTCTCTCTCGCCGACCTGACCCTGTCCTGCAACGGCGTCATCCACAGATTCCAGCTCGAGCCGCACATCAGGGAGCGTCTCATGAGCGGCGCGGATGACATCTCTCTGACGCTCTCCAACTACGAAGGGGAAATCCTTGGATACGAGGCGAAGATGCAACCATATCTGAAGCCTCGCACCCAAAGACCCTTGTCCTAGACACTAGAACGGTTCGACGGCTCGCCGCCCCAGCCGTTCGCTTGATTGGAATTATATCCACAGCGATGGGTACCATCTGCCTATGCGCAATACGGGGCTCTCGTCTGGAGTCGCGACGTTCTTGGTCATAGGCTTGATCGTAGCCGCTGGCGTAGGGTTGTCCGCCTCAATGACCCAGTCGACGGTTACCATGGCGCCAACCGGAGAGCGGACTTCCACTTCTTCTGATGGTCTAAGGCTGAGCCTCTCCGTGGCACCTGGGGCCGTTTCTTCGGGAGGGATGTTAAACATCAGCATCTCCGATTACAACCTTCTGGCGACTCCCAACAAGCTGACACCATTGGGATTGCCTCAAGCAGGCGGCAAGACTTTGAACTTGGGGCCTTGCACCGATCTCCCGCTTGGAGTGGGTGTTTACCAAGGCGACTATGGGGCGAACAACGTATCTCAGGCTACTCCACTGCAGCTGTTCGAGCCGGGAGTCTACAACTGTCCGGCCGAGTTTAGCGTCTCTTACTACACTTTCTCCTCGGGGAGCGACAACCTGTCGCTTTACAGCTCCGACCAGGCATCTGCGGGTCAGACAAATTACTCGTACAGGTGGTCCTTGCCGGACTCATTCTCTGAAAGCGTCACCGGTTACTGGACATCGCAGGGCAATGGCTTGAGTGAAAGCGGTGTCTTCACAAGCTTTTCACCTGGACTCTACACAGTGGTCGGAGGGGACGATTGGGGACAGCTAGCGTTCGTCCACTTCGAAGTTCTGGGGGGCACTTCCACCACCTCCTCCACCAGCACCTCGCCAGGGGACAGGCAGCAGGCCACCTCCCCCTCTGTCGACGGCCTCCAACTTCGTCTCACGGCCAACTCGTCGGTCGTGTCATTCGGACAGTCCCTCGGACTGCAGGTCAGCGAGTTCAACACCCTGAACAACTCTAACAACGTCTCCGCGTCGCACGCCTGGTCCATCTCTGCCTCTATCGGACCTTGCGCAAACGTCTACGTCCAACCCTTCGGAGTCGCGGTCTACGCTGGACACGTCGAGTCGCAAAATATCTCGCAGGCGAACCGGCTAACGATCTATCCAGTTGTCCCTTGTCCCCTGTTCATTCGCCTCGTGACCGGTTTCGTATTCCAACCCGAGAGCGACCTGGCGGCCGTGCTTCCTGGCTCCAGCGGAGTCTCGCCCATGGACGGGAACGTCACCGTGAGCGGCGTCTACGGTTCTCCTGGACTCCAAGCACAGCCTCTCCCGTTAGGGCAATACACCGTCGTTGCCGCAGACGAGTGGGGGTCTATGGTCTTCCTATACTTCACTGTCGTGTGAAGAAAGAGAGCCAGTCTACGTCTTCTGATGGACCTTTGCGTGCTCAGTAAGCTCTGCCTGGGTCGCGAAGCTCGCGCTGCACTGGGAGCACTTGAATGCCATAGCTTGCGTCTGTCCTCCGCTCCCGCCTGACGGCACCGCGTGCACCTTTGCGTGCTCCTTTAACTCCGCCTCTGTGGAGAACTTTGCTCCGCAGGCGTCACACTTGTACTTCTTTCCGAAACCGAAAACCATGTTTCTCAATGGTACGAGCAATTTTGCGAACTAATATGCCTTCCTAGTTCTTACATTTCCAAGTTTTACAAGAGAACGCTGCGGTGCAGTTCGAATGGATCAACGGCAATGGATCGGCTCGGCTTGGCGTTGTCTACGGCATCGATAAATACTCGGAGAGGAGATTTCAACTTATGGCCGTTGACGGCTCTTCGCAGATGCTCAACAGAGCAAGACTGGACGATTCCGCGAGGTTCCCATCGCACGTCGTTCTCCTCAGGTAATCGGGAAGAATCTTGGGAGTCCTCACAAAGAAACAACTGAGGTTCCTCGAATCGCACGAGCTTTGCAGGCTTGCGACAGCCTCCAAACTCGCTGTCCCTCATGTGGTCCCGGTGATATACGCGATGGACCGTCAAAGCATCGTCATAGCATCCGACTACAAGACCAGGAAGTTGAGGGACCTGAATGAGAACCCCGTAGCGGCCGTCTTGGTCGACGACTTCAAGCCGAACCGGGCAGTTCTCGTTGAGGGCGCCTGCAAGGTCCAGGAGAGGGGGAGTGAGTACTTGAGGCTGTTGAAGGTGCTCTTCGACAGGTTCGAGTATTACAGGAAAAACCCTTGGGACGAGGGAGAGGCGCCGATATTGGTGGTCGAGCCTGCAAAGGCAGTGAGCTGGGGCATCTGACCAACTTCATAGCTGCCCAGGCTGGTTAGCTCGCAGCGAGCGAGATTCGCTAAAGATTATGGAATGATTTCGGAAATCCGATATTTAGCACGGAATCGGTCTCGTGTGGGCGTTGGAAGGTCTTCAGAGTTGAATTCCAATCCTACCGCGCTCGATAGGATTATGGATGGGATTATGGGCACCGACCTAGATGGATTCCTTCGAGCGGATCCTCTGGTGGCTCTTCGCGGGGAGCTCCGGCTCGTCAACTCGTGGAGCGATAGTGAAGGCGATACGAGAAGAGCCGAGAAACGCCCAAAAGCTGTCGGAAGCTCTCAACCTAGACTACACGACGGTCAGGCACCACTTGAGGGTGCTCCAGGAGAACAAGTTGATCATCTCGGAAGGCGAAAAGTACGGGAAGCTGTATTTCGTGACAGAGTCCATGGAAGCGCATTGGAGTAAGCTCGAGGAGATCTTGAAGCGGTCTCATGCGAGAGAGGGGGTGCGCAGCAGGTGAGCTCTCCGCAGACTTCGACCCCTGATAAGAAGAGGGGAAAGCTCTGGTTCTTGATCGTCTTGCTCGTTGCCCTCGGGCTGGGCGCCCTTTCAACTCTGGCATCGGTCACGCCGGAGGAACCCCCGGGAAGAAGGTTCCCTCCATTTCAGTTCTCGGCTCGCCCGCTGCTCCAGTTCCACACCTTTCTCACGACCATGGAGGTTGTGTTTCTGGTCGCGCTCGTCACCGTGTACGTGAAGGTGTACGCCGACACGCGTGCCCGGTTCAGCCTTGGCCTCGTCTGCGTCCTGCTCGCGCTGCTGCTGAACACGATTCTTTCGTATCCCCTCGTGTTGATTCTCGCCGGTCCGATAGGACTGGGACCAGGGAGCTTTCTGCCGTTTGCGGACATCCTCGAAGTCGGCGCATACATCCTATTCCTGTACCTGAGCCTGGAATAGTCATCTTTCGGCCTCGCTCTGCGCAAGCCTCAATTCCAGGCGACTCTGTCCTTAGGCCGTGGCGTCCCTATCCCGCTTCGGGCTCATGCTCGAGCCGCAGGAAGGAATGACCGTCAGTGAACTCTTCCGGTGGGGAAACTTCGCAGACAGAGCCGGGTATGGCTACCTCTTCCGTTCTGATCACCTCCTGCCAACCTCAGGGACAAGAGGAATCGACTCGACGGAATGCTGGACGACTTTGGCCACGCTTTCGGTTAGGACCAAGAAAGTGAAGTTCGGGCCTATGGTGACGCCCGTTGGATTCAGGAACCCGGCCGTCCTTGCCCGGATGGCTTGCACTGTGCATTCGATCTCCAACGGAAGGCTCCAATTGGGTATCGGAGCGGGATGGTACAAGGACGAGTACGACGCGCATGGGATCCCCTTTCCCGGGTTTGCCGCCCGGAAGAGGCAGCTGAGGGAGGCTCTGGTCATCGTTAGCTCTCTAGTACGGGGAAAGAAAGTAGACCTCGACGGGAAGTACTTTTCAGCTCACACGGAGTGCCTCCCGAAGCCCAAGTCGAGGATGAACCTAATCGTTGGGGGCAGGAGTCGAGGGACGGTAGCTCTGGCTTCCGAGTTCGCGGATGAATGGAACTTCTTCGGACCAACCAAGGAGACGTTCATGCCGCTCAGGAAATTCATCGAGGCCGCTTCTCGCAAGATTGTCATTTCGCAGACCGGTCCCTTCATTCTGGGAGAGGACAATAGAGACCTTGAGGCGAAGCTGAGGAAGTGGGCTGCCCGTCGTGGAGTGGAGAAGGATGTCTCTGTCTTCAAAAGGGAGCTCAGGAGATTCGGCGTTATCTTGGGAACGCCTGAAGAGTTCGTTTCGGAGTTGCAGGAGAGGCGCGAGTGGGGAATAGAGAAGTTCTACCTTCAGCTTGCCGACCCTACCGCCAAGAGCTCGGCAGGGCTCCTCACTGACGTTCTCCGAAGAGGAGTCTAGTCCGGTCTCGCTCCAGATTCTACCTTCCCTAACGCCCTTCCGGCCTCGAGGACTGCTGCCGCAGTCCATAGTTGCCCCTCGCTCCCCCTTGGCTTGCCGTTGCGTGGGTCGTACCACTCGTTGAAACCTTTTCTTTCGTACACCTTTCTGTAGACCACCGTAGCTTCCTCCTTCATTCCCATAGCCGCAAACGCTCGGCCGATCATGATCTCTACGAATGGCCAGACCGCTGAGTTCTGATAGCTTTCAGGCCTGTTCCTGAGAAACGCCCCGTTTCTCAAGTAGGAACGCGCTTTCTCGAGCGATGAAAGGGCCCTGAGACTTCGTGGCGGATAGGGTGGATAGAGGTTCCTCCATCCGAAGCGCGTCGCCGCTTTCTGGAACCCTTCCGCTGTGCGTCTGTAAGTTGAGACTCCTGCCGTGCCGTTTAGGACCGCCAGGGCACTTCCGAGGCAGTCGAAGCGCTTCACTCTCGAGAGACGCCCATCATTGCTAGAGACCGAGTCGACCAGTAGGCCACCTCCCTCCGAGAATCTCTCTACGACAGAATCAGACAAGTCTGACGCTTCGTCCTCCATGTCCAGCGCCTTGTAGGCATCGACAAGGAGCATCTGGTTGGACAGCAGGGCTTCCTCGTCGAGACCCACCACCGCGTCACGCCAGTCGGATCCCACAACGAAACTCATATGCAGTCTTCTCCCGGTAAATTCCAGTGCGCGGCGTATCCTCCCTGAATTGATTCTCGCGAAGGCGGTGTCCGCAGTGAGCTTCGCATACCTCGAAACCCCCAAGACCAACAGAACTTCGCTGTCGGAGGTCCATGGCTGATACTTCTCGTTGACTAGACCACCGAATCCCGAAGCCACAACTGCGGGTACCCGACCGTCCTCTCTCTGCGCTCTTAGGAAGGTCTCAAGGTGTCTTCTGACCACCTCTCCCTCACCCGCTTCAATCAGGGACTCCAGAGAGAAGACGACGTCTCTGAGCCACAGGTCACGGTAGTACCCTGTGCTCGCGAAAAGACCTCTCTTCGATCTGCAGCCGTCGATAACGCGGATTGCGTCCTCCAATCTGTCCAAAAAGGCGGATGATTTCTATTCGAGTAGCGTAATAGGCTTGCTACCCTCACTCGATTAATACACAGTCGTTCAAGGTAGACTGTCGTTGGCTGCCAGAACCGTAATCAGACGCGCTCTCAGGAGTGACTCGTCGGGCTTCATCGAACTCGTCTTGGAGCTCGCAAAGTTCGAGAAGCTCGTCCCACCCGATGGAGCAGCAAGGAGGAGACTGGTCTCGGACGTGTTCGAGAAGAAGCGAGTCCATCTCATTGTCGCGGAGAGAGACGACATGCTCGTCGGGTATGCCCTGTACTTCTTCACCTACTCTTCCTTCCTCGCCAGACCCACTCTGTACTTGGAGGACATATTCGTGAAGGAAGGGTACAGGGGCTCGGGGGTCGGCTCCGCCCTTTTCGGGCGGTGCGTCGACGAAGCTGACAGGTTGGACTGCGGCAGGATGGAGTGGGCCGTCCTCAGATGGAACAGCAAGGCCATAGGATTCTATGAGAGACTGGGGGCGAAGAGCCTCCAAGAATGGTCAACCTACCGACTGACTTCAGATTCAATCTCGGCTTTGACCGACAAGAGGAAAGCGAGGGCACCTACATATCGGCGCCAGCGGACTCGTAGCACGCGTACGTAGACGGTTGGATATCGCCGGGGACCGCGTTCATGGTGTCCAAAGTGTACTGGATCGTGAAGGAAGCCGACTTGTTGGAGGACTGCACCGCGATGGAGAGGGTGACGCTGCTGAGAGCTGTCGTGGGTGACGTGGTAGAAAACGGCAGTTCGAACGTCTCGCCAGATGCCGCCGAGCTCACTCCGATCGAACAGACGGGGCTGTTCGCCTCGTCGGAGTTTGGAGAAGTTATCTGAGCGTACTCTGGGACGTAGCCAGGGGACAGCCACTGTATCTTGTAGTTCACCTCAGTGCCGTTGAAGACCGACGAGAGGACACTCGCGTAGGCGCCGAAGGGCCTCTGCGCCACGGGAAAGCTGTCGTTGACGTACGCGAGGTAGCCCAGGAAGAGCCCGAACACGGCGGACCCCACCACAAGGAGGATGACCACGAGTTTGGCTCTGCCGATGGCCGTCCTCCTCAAGCTCTCACTTCAAGTCCTCGAATCGCGCAAAGGAGCGCATCACCGTCAGCACCCTGTCGAAGTATCCTTCGAGCTGTTCCCTGAATTCTTCTTCCTTCCAGTCAGACTTCGACTTCTCAAGAAAGTCCTCGAGCCAGGCGAAGTGCTCCTCGGCCCCGTCCCCCAGAGAGGCGACGTATGCCTTGTTTCTGTAGTACATTTCGCCCTTGTCTTCGAACAGGCTCCGCCTCTTCAGAGATGCGATTGCGAAGGCGTTCCTGCAGAGCAGGGCTGCGTCCAACACGGGGTCACCCGACGACCTGTTGGAGACCCACTCGGAGAAGAAACGGGTGGTCATCTGGAGTTCTCTGTCCGGGAGCAGTGTGAAGACTATGTCGTCGACGAGTATGTTCTGGAGATGGTTGAAGGCGTCCATCAGGTACTCTGATTCGTTGGCTCTCAGACCCTCGTTCGTCCTCATCTCGCTCATCGTCTCCTCCAGGAGGCCCGTGTCGTGGGAGACCGCACCCCGTTCCGTGAAGTAGATGTGGGCGAGCTCGTGGAGGACGAGCCCCCCGAGCATCTCCGAATCCAACGCCCACTCCGATATCACGATGGTGTGCTTTCCCCCGTCCTTCCGCGCGTAGCCCATTATCGAGAGCTTTGGATCCACACTCAGAGAAACCTCGGAGCGAATCTCGTAGCCGTTCTTCCTCATCCGGTCAAGAGCCCAGTCGAGAGTGCTTTCGAGCGACCTGTCAGCCCGATGCTGATACATTCTTCCGCGGCGCGAACCCTCACAGACGGATAAACCAATCGGTGAGGCGCGATTCGCTTAATTCGTCCCTGGCCCGGACCAGACAATCGAGAATGCCGCACGCCACTAGGTACGTCATCGCGAGCGCCAGTCTCGCGATCCTGGGTGGTCTCCTCATGATTCTCAGTGGATACGTCAGCCACAGCCTTCTCCTTACGGTGCTCAACTACGCCAACGGTCGCGTGCCGGACTACCTGACCGGGGTCCTCGGGTACTCGGCCACGACAACGATACTGGTCTTGAGCTTCCTCATCGCCTTGGGAGGGACGACTGTGATTCTCGGCGGCCTCGCGATCCTCGCGAGGAGAATAACGATAGGGAGGACCCTGATCATGCTTGGCGGAGGGGCCGGTCTCCTCGGATTCTTGGTCTCATTCGGATACTCCGTCTATAGGATAGGCCTGACTTCTGCCCTGGCATACCTGCCCTACTGGATAGGGGTGCTACTAGCCGTCGCAGGCCGACGACTGGCCAGGAGGGCGTAGGATGTCTGACGGCACGGGCCAGCGGAGAGAGAACAGGATCCTCGCAGGTAGAATCCGCATAGACTCCGACGACGAGAGATTTGTACGCCTGCTCTCAAGGGCTCTCTCGCTCCCCCCGACGAGGACCTCCAAGATCCGGCACGTCGTCGCGATAAGCCTGACCCCAGAGAGAGAGGGCAACATGGTCGGGCTCACGAAGTGCTCGTTGGCCACTTCGCCATCAGGGAGAACATATCCCAGACAGACGATAACGTTCTACAAGGAGCTGTTCGAACAGCTCTCCGATGACGCGGCCCTCGGGGTGATCGGACACGAACTCGCTCACGCATGGCTCAACGAGCACGTCTCGCCCGAGGAGTCCAAGGAGAGGGAGGTAGCGGCAGACGCTCTCGCCAGAGAATGGGGCTTCGGACACGCCCTCGACGAACTCGACAGAGAGGCAGAAACGGTCTAGAGTCTAGGTGTAGATCGCG
>DASPVO010000028.1:0-2263 GCA_035622335.1 Nitrososphaerales archaeon | reverse complement strand
CAGGGACTGCGTCTTGGGATTCTTGAGAGCACTCGCCTGAGGAGCTATAGCCTTGCTTCACAGCCCCATCTTAGCTGCTAGAGCTCTGAACCTAGGCTCCTCTCGCAGACCGGCGAGAGCTGGGTCTACGTTAAAGCCGGGGTTCAAGGCACGCTCTCTGTAAGCTCTTTCGAGCCAGTCCATCGCGATCTGATTTTCACCCAGGCCTACGTAGATTGATGCTAGTGCGCGACTCGCATTGCCACGCGGTCTTGACTTGATTTCTTCAATTGCCTTAAGGGCGTCTTCCTTCCTCCCCGACACGGCATAGGCATACCCCAGGTCGCCTAAGTGGGAGGACGTCTGACCGACTTCCGACGCTTTCTGTAGTTCATTCACTGCGTCCTCGTATCTTCCCATCAGCAAGAGGACGATCCCTATCCCATCGTGCCCAATCTCAGAGTCCATCTGAGACGCCGTCTGGAACTCAGCTAGAGCGTCGGAGAGCCTGCCGGCATAGTAGAAGACGAGGCCCGCGAAGTTGTGGGTAAACGGCGAGAGCGGGTCTAGTCTCAGAGCCTTCTCGACCTCGGAAGTGGACTCGTCGGTGCGGCCCATATACGCAAGCAGATCCGCATACAAGCAATGCGCTTCGGCATAGTTTGGGTTGAGTTCTATGGCACGCCTGTATTCTCTTTCAGCCTGCGCCCAATCGTAGTCTGAATAGGTCAGAAAGAGGGCTAACGAAAAGTGAGCTTCGGGTATTCCCTCGTTCAACCGAAGAGCCCTCTTCACTAGTTCGCGTCCCTTCTCGTAGGTCTGCTCTTTAGCGTCGTATCCCACGTAACCCATGTAATAGTACTGACCTCCCAGGAGTCCCATGGCCTCTGCGTAGTTGGGGTCCAGCTCGAGTGCTCTCTCGAAGTGGGCATTCGCCTTCCTGTTGCTCGCTTCGTCAAATTTCCTAGCGAAGTAAACGCCCTTCAAGAACTCGTCGTAGGCTTCAGGTTTCCTCTCGCGAATACCCTCGATTTGTTTTCTTTCCTTGTCTACGAGCTTTAGTCTCAAGGATTCGGCTACCTTCTCCGCGACAGAGCTTTGTACTTCGAAGATGTCGCTGAGCTCCCTGTCATAGTTCTCGGCCCAGAGGTGACCTTCTGTGTTCGCATCTATGAGCTGAGCCGTGACGCGAATCCTGCTGCCTGCTTTTCTCACGCTCCCCTCAAGAAGCGTCCCGACCTTCAACTCCCTCGCGATCTCTGAAGCCTTCTTGTCCTTCTTCTTGAAACCCATAACCGAAGTCCGAGCGATGACCTCCAGACCTACAATCATCGATACCTTCGTGATCAGCTCTTCAGTGAGCCCATCGGCAAAGTATTCGTCATCCGGTTGAGGGCTCATGCTTACGAAGGGTAACACTGCGATTCGCTTGGGGTCCAGCGGTGAACCTGCTTCGGTGACTTGTTTGTCCCAAGGCATCTCCATTCTGTAGATCTCCAACGGTGCGCTGACGTTCTTTAGCGACTTTGCCCCCATGCTCGAAAGAGATACCTCGAACTTGTTCTGGACGTGGTCGAAGACCTGGCGGGTGAGACAAACTCCCCCGTCTTCTGCTATTGACTCGATTCTCGACGCGACGTTGACTGCGTCGCCGGTGATGTCGCCACCAGACTCCACAACGTCCCCGAGGTGCACTCCGATCCGCAGGTGCACCCTTTTGTCGTCCGGCAGTGAAAGGTTCAGGTCCCTCACAGATCTCTGGATGTCGTACGCACACCTCACCGCGTCGAGGGCGCTCTGAAACTCGACGAGAAAAGCGTCCCCGATTGTTTTGACCTCCCTGCCGTTGTGCCGCCCCAGAACGAGTCTGACCACCCTTCTCTGTTCTTCTACCATGGCCAGCGACAGCGACTCATTTTTCTGTCCCAGGGCGGTGTACCCGACCATGTCCGTGAACATTATAGCGGCCAATCTTCGCTGCCCCTGAGACAATTTCTGCTGCAAGAGATTCGCGCAGCCTCTCGATAAATCCGTTGTGGGTTACTTACGATGGGTCAATCACCCCAAGCAATTCGCTCCTCTCTTCTATCGAAATCGTGCCGCCTTGAGGAAGTGGAGGAGCTCTGAAGAGAGAGAGCGCCTCTTCCGATGTCACATCCAAAACCGAGATTAAGGAAAGGTTAGCGGGGTCGACCTACGGGGCCGTAGTGTAGCTTGGTCCAGCATACCAGAGTGAAGGCGTTCACGGTGAGCCTGGGGCGCTGGCGATCTCGGGTTCAAATCC
>DASPVO010000027.1:0-20346 GCA_035622335.1 Nitrososphaerales archaeon | reverse complement strand
CGAAGGAAGAGCTCTTGGCCCGTATCGACGCCTTCAAGCGTCACTATTCCTGGGTCGCTCCTTCTGGGCTCAAGTTCTTCATGTCGCGGCTCGCCGCCGTAGACGAATCGAATGAGGTCGCACTCGGGATAGTCATGAAGTACTGCATCACGAGAAAAGCACAGAACCGGGCGGTGAGCTCGGCTGTCTTCGCGAGCGACGTGAACTGGTCGATCAATGATGCGATCTACATGGATGCATTCTCGCAGTCGCTGGCCTCCCCCGAGCGTGAGAAGGGTCGACACCAGACGGCTTCCTAGGTTGCAGGAATCGAGCCGCCACCAAAACAGTGAATCCCGCTCCGAACACGGCCGCAAGGACCCAAGGGAGGTACACTTCGAGGCTTGAAGTCGAGCTTTGGGGGAGGTCTAGAGCGAGCAGAGCTCCCGGCACCCCCTGGGTTGAATTCGAATACGAAGGGGAGCTCAGAAGTTGGAAGAGCATGACGTTCCCGGCCGAGGAGGTCCCCACCGTGACCCCTTCGTAGAGGCCAGCGCCAACGTAGAACGAACCGTCCACCGCCCCGCTCTTGGCGTCCAGCGCTATGATGTAACCGTCCAAGCTGCTCGCAAACACCATTCCCCCCGTCGCGGTCAGCCATCCCCGGTAGGGAACGCCTGGTACGCTGTACTTCCAGTCGACGTTGCCTGAGGAGGCGTCTAGCGCGTAGATAGTCGTGTTGGCGGACTCCTGGTCGGGCACGGCAGAGGAGAACCCGACGTAACTGGGACCGATCTCGCTGACTGGTCCCACGGTCACGAAGGTGCAGTAGTTGTGTGTCGCGACGAAGACCCGCCCGTACGCAATCGCGATGTCAGACTCGATTCCACCCTCGATCCCCGGGCACTGCTCGATGGTGCCGGCCTTGGGATAGTCGTTCCACTTCTCGGTAGCGTTGTAGGTACCCGTTGACGTGAAGTCAGCGTTCGGCGTGTTCAGGCGCGCCACCGTCGGAGGGTCGAACTGCCAGATGAGTTTCCCTGTCTGTGCATCGAGGGCGTAGACGTAGCCGTTCTTGCATTGCTTGATGACTGCCGTCTCGTTCTGGCCTGAGACAGTGATGTTGGCGAGAGCGACGTTCCAACCGCAGTCGAAGTCGTAGAGGTCGTGCGGGGTGGACTGGAAGTACCAGAGCATGTGGCCGTCGGTTGCGTTGAGAGCAACTATGGAGTCTGAGAAGAGGTCAGGACCCGGTCGGTAGGTCGCGTTGCCTTCCGGTGCAGGGTTCGCCGTCCCCGCGAAGACGAGCCCGTCGGTAGGGTCAACGGCCATCTGGTCCCAGTCGGGTCCTCCGCCAGCACGAGTGGTACCGTTCGTGTATCCCAAGGTCCCCCAGTCTCCTGGATAGGGGGCGACGTTCCCATGGCAGGTCTGCGGAGGACATTCGTCGGTGTCCCAGTCAATTTCCCCCCCTGCCGGGGGCGAAACGTACCAGCGCCAGAGGAGAGAACCAGTGGTGATGTTGTAGCCGGCAATGAAGCCCCGGCCCGAGTCGGTTCCGCTCGAGTCGTCGCTGCCAGACCAGATGAATATGTCCTTGTAGAAGACGGGAGGCGTTCCGGAGTAGTTGTACTTGCCGTCGTTCCCCGGGATGCCCGAGCATATCCTCGTGATGTGTTCGACCACCGCGCCGGTGAGGGCATTCAGGCTGAGGGCTGAGCAGTCTGGTAGGTTCGCCCAGATGTTGCCCTCGTAGTACGTGATTCCGTGGACGTGCCCGGCGAGGTCGCTGAGCGGCAAGCCTGTTGTGTTCAGCTGGGGCTGGTAGCTCCATATCGTTGACCCGTCTTCGGCGTTCAACGCCATTATAGTGAGGTCGTTCGTCATGACGTAGACAACTCCAGAGACGACCAGGGGAGGAGCGATGGCACCCTCGCCGAGAAACGTGAGCCCCCGCACTGGCCCCGAGGCGGCGAAGGGGAGAATCCAAGCCAGCTGTAAGGAGCCGACTGTCGCGGGCGTGACCTGCGTCTGGCTGACGGTCCCAGTCCCGAACATGTTGGCGGACGGGTAAGTCCAGTTGACTGAGGGTTGCGCCGCTTCGGACGGAGCTCCGACCATGGTTGTCAATGACAGGAGCGCCAACACGATTCCGATCCCGATTGCAGCTTTCAGCTTCAGGTAAGTTACCTCCCGGGGGCTTCGATAGCCTCAGAGACCACGTAGGGTCGGCAAGCGGCGCTTATCAAGAGTGTTCAGACACGATAGATTCGAGTCGAGCTACGAAGATAGACTCACCAATCGTCATGGGCCGCAGGTTGGCAGAGCCCACATGAGCTCGGCTTGTATGGCCACAGTTGCCGACGAGCCTAAGACTGCGTTCGTGTAGACCAGGTCGAAGGTTTCGTCGTCGTTTGGCAGACTGAAGTCGGTAGACGCGGAGCGAGCCCCGTTGGAGGAGTAGAGTGTCGCCACTGAGGACCCACCCGTGTCGGTGCCGGAAGAAGCGTTGTCCTTCGCATTGAAAGCCGACTGAAAGGCCGCGTAGTTGGAGGCGTTGTAGATGCTGACCTCGATCTGCCCCCCTTCGGTAACGTTGAAGCTGTTGTCGACCTGTGGGTTGAGGCGACCCGCAGGGACGGGAAGAGGGAAGACCAGGTCGGTGCCTCCCTGTATGGCCACGGGCGATGAGGCGTTGCTCAGAGAGATGGTCTGCTCGATGCCTGCAGAGGGGGTGCATGTCACTGAGGCCGTCGAGCTTGCGCCAGGCTTTGCGACGAGGAGGTAGCCGCCAAGCGCAGCTACTACGAGAACGACAACAACAACGATCACAATCGGCCCGGTTTTAGAGCCGCTTTTTTCAGCCATTGCGGTTGCCTCCAACCCTTCAGAGAGCGCTGCCCGCCAGTAGTTAATTGTTTTCAGGAACTGCGGCCCATCATCCGGACTAGGCATTTATAGAGACGGGGAGTCGTCGTGAGCCATGAGGACGCAGGTCGTGCTGGCCGGTGGGGCCGGCCTAGTCGTGGGGGCGGCCATGAACTACCTGCTTTCCGACCTGAAGTCCGCGTACTTTAGGGCCTACCTGCCTCCTTGGGTCATCTGTTCATACGTAATTCTAGCGCTCGGAGCCGGGTTGCTCCTAGTAGGTCTCATCGTCAAGCCCTCTTCGGCTCTCAGGCTCGATGCCAGCAGGGCTGCCAACGCGCTGACGTACATCGCCGTAGTCAATGGGATCGCCGCCATCGCCTTTGCCGCCCCGGTGCTCATACCGAGTTTCAGATTCCCTATCCTAATAACTCAGTGGCCGGGGATATACATGGTCATAGCCTACGTCGCTTTCCTTGTAGTAGGGATACTGGGCAATCTCGCGTGGTCCAGCGTCTTCAGAAGCCTTCCGAGCATGGGCAAGGGCACGACGGTCTACAGGAGCCTTTTCCTGCTGCAGCTAGTGGGAGGGGAGGTCGGGATTTTCGGGATGGCGATTGCCATGTTCTTGGGGGGGTACGTCGGTGCCTATCAGAACTACATAGGCTTCGGCCCGGTGGTGGTGGGGATCGACATGGAATTCTCCGTCATACCATCGGCCATAGGGATCTTCCTTGTGTTATCCTCAAACGCTGCTGGTTTCCTGAACTTTCTTGTTTCGAAGGACGAGCGGAACGTCCTAAGTGGAATGCGTCAGGCACCCGCTCAATAGCCTGCGCCCGTCTCAATCGCCTTTATGCTGCTGAGCGAGCAGACGCTGGGCACGTTCTTGAGGCTGACGCAGGTCAGCGCAACATAGACGTCCGCGGCAGCATACTCTCCCCATGCGAATTGGTCCGCGGGCTTTGATAGCTGGTCGAGGATCTGGTCGTGAGTCATGTTCTCTATGCTGAGCACGCCAGTCTCGTTCCCGAGGACTTGGGCGTCCGCTCCCGACACTGAGAGCTTCCCCCAAATGGTGTAGGGCGTACCCGCAAAGTTGTTGTTGGCTGTTATCACCTCCATGGCAGCGTAATAGACAGCACTCCCCGAGCCCTCTAGATATTGTGAGATGTACTCGACCGTCTGCATCTGGAATCCGGCGGTGATGGGTGATGCGTACTCGATCGAAATGAAGTTGATGACGTCGCTGTTGTAGAAGTTTCCTATGTCTACGCTCGAATTGGAGTCGTACTCGTCAGGCCTCCAGTATATGGTCGGCACGTCCCCGTCCCCGAAGGAGCTGTAGCCCTTGAAGAGTTGGCTGAAGTTACCGAACCTGCTGAGCGCGAGCGCCATCGCCCACCTATTCTCGCCGCAAAAGATACAAGAAATGGCTCCAAGGTAGATCACGGAGAGCTTACCGTTTGCCTTTAGGGAGTAAGACGGCGTTGCGGTGGTCGAGACGGGCAGCTTGATGGTGCCGTTGAGGAGCATCTCTCCCGCGGCTTCGAAGTAACTCGTAGAGGCGTTGTTGATAATCGAGAGCTCGGTTGTTGAGAAGGGTGAGTTAATCCCCGTCAGCCTTGTGCCGAAGGGGGCAGAGGCGGTCACTATCGGGGCGTCGGACAGTGAAGTCGGAGGAGTGTAGAGCGGGCCCGTCACGGATTGGGTCAGTTGCGAGGACCCAAGGTTGAGCTGATCGGCCAGGTTCTCCACTCGAAGGAAAGCGGAGATTGCCACGGCGCTCGAGACCATGGAGAGCGCCAATGCGACGTAGACGAATAGTTTGAGACTGTCTCTTCTTGAGGTCTTCGTTACAAGCCTCTCCTTGAGTCTGTGCGCTCGTCTTCATGTGAAAGTGATGCTTGGAGTCTGTGGGCAGCTGGCATCATTTCATCTTCCTGCTCGACGCGTAGAAAAAGAAAAACAGAGCTGACAGCAGCAATGCGACTGCCAGATACCTGAACGTAGCCGCGTCCCCTAGGACGGCAGTCATCACTCCCCCAGCGAGAGCTCCGAGGCCGTAACCCGCATGCTCAAAGGCGTGGTTTGTCCCCATTATTGCGGCCCTGGTGCTGTCGTTTGACCTTTCGCTAAGGATAACGTACTGACTTATTCGCGCCATCGCCAATGCGGTTCCGAAGATCAACGATGACCCCAGGAAGGTCCAGACTGATGGGTTCGAGAAGACGAGCGCGAGCGCGAGTGAGCCCAAGACCATCCCCACGACCAGCAGTATCATGCGTCGACCGCTCCTGTCTTCATAGAGGCCAATCGGTATCATCGTGAGAATGCAAGTGGTCGCCATGATCGTCCCGGATGCCGCCCCTATATCTCTCACGAGAGAGACTGAGCTCAGATCCTGGGCATACACTGACACGTACAACAGGTACGAAGTAAACGCGAGAGAGACGGCCACCGTAGTGCCTATCGTGACCGCTACCGTCGAGTCCTTCAGAACTCCGAAGTAAGCCGCCCAACTGACTCCTTGGTTTGTCTCGGGCTGCACTGCCTTGGATGACTCCACACCGCCCATTGCCATCATGTCTGGACGGACGCTCCCTCCCATGGACTGTGGACTTCCGCTCATAGACTTCGATGCTATCGCCGCGGCTAGCAGGAAGATGACTGCGGAGACGACGAAGGTCTGCTCCCTCCCCACCAACACGGCAATCACTCCTCCAGCCCCGGGACCAAAGACGTATGAGGCAAACTCCGCGTCCTCGATTATGCCGTAGGACTTCCCCATGTCTGCGCTCTCCGAGACGTCCCCCACGTAGGCGAGCGTGCTCGATGTGTAGGTGCCGTGTCCGAGGCCGAGGAACGTGAGCGAGAAGGCCACGCCCACCAGGAATCCGGTGAGACTGCCCGACCCACCGACCGCAAGAAGCGTCAGCATCGAAGCGCAGCCGAGCAAGCAACCGGTGAGGGAGAGGGCTCTGCGGCCAAACTTGTCGGTCAGGTGGCCCATCGGTATCGCAATCAGCCCAGAGAGCACGAGGTAGAGCGCGGAAATCGTGCCGACCAGGAGGTAGCCGCTCACTCCCAGATTGTACGTCACCGTCAGAGCCTGCGAGATCCAGGCAAGAACGACGATGAAGGCGCTGTACTCCGCGAAGTAGGTCATGAATCCAACGGAGACGACCCCTGCGAGTCTACCCAGTATGTGTGTAGAGCTCACTCCCAAACGCGAAGGGCGCAAGCCTCGCCCGCCTTGAAAAGGTTAGCCTTAGCTGACCATCGGGGGAAAACTAAGATAAGAGCGAGCGAGCTCGACGAGCGGATGGCCGATGTGAGGGCAGCGCGCGAATGGCTTGCCCTAGCTGCGGTGAATCTCGGAAACTTCGTCACGCCCCTGGACACGGGCATCATGACCGTAGTGCTGCCGACGATTGCAGCAGACCTAGGGGGGCTCCAGTATGCACGGCTTGTGCTCCTCATCCCCCTTGAGTCTCTTCTGATCGAGGCTGCGTTCATGCCCGTCTTCGGGAGATTCTCCGACGCGCACGGAAGGAAGAGGTGGTTCGTGATCGGGCTTTGTTTCTTCTCACTCGGCGCATTCCTTTCGGGTCAATCGTCGACGGTCGTGGAGCTTCTCGTGTTCCGGGTGGTCCAGGCGCTCGGAGCCGCCTTCATTCTGGCGAACGGGCGGGCCCTCATCGCGGACACGTTCTCACCCAAGAGAAGGGGACTGGCCCTCGGGCTTCACGTTTCAACGCTCTACGTGGCTACGGCTCTCGGCGTCTTCCTCACCACTTCCATCGTGAGCATAACGGCTCTCGTGGGATGGAGGTACATCTTCTACGTGAGCGGGACGATAGCCGCCGCCTCGATACCTCTTTCGGTCGTCTTCATCAAAGAGAGCCCGAAGACACAGGGAAAGAGGACAGACTGGCTCGGAGCCTTCTTCCTGGTCGCAGCGCTCGGGGGAACACTCTTCGTCCTGACACAGGTGCCTCAGTACGGATGGGGCAACTTCAGCGTGTACGTGCAGGACTTTCGGTTACCCTTCCTCAACATCTACTACTATCTCAACGCGGAAGTGACGATACCGCTGGAGCTCGTCGGACTCTTGTCCTTGGCTTCGGGCATTCTATTCGTTGTGACGGAACTGAGGGTTCAGTCTCCAATCATCGACTTCGGGCTCTTCAGGAGGAACAGGATGTTCCTTTCGACGAACGCATCGGCGTTCGCACTGTACACGGCCCACTGGGGGACATTGATCACCCTGTCATTCTACTTGGAAGAAGTGAGACACCTTTCAATTCTGGCGAGCGGGCTCTTACTGCTAGTCGAGCCGGTCGCGGTCGCCTGCACGGCAGTGGTAGGGGGTTTGGTGGCCTCTCGGACCGGCAGCAGGGACCCGACCATCGTAGGAATGGGCATCGCAGCAGTGGCTCTCCTCTCTCTGGCGACTATATCTACGACCTCGGGTGTCCTGTACCTCGCCTTCTTGCTGGCCGTCCTGGGTATTGGTGTAGGTATCTTCGCTCCTGGCAACACCAACGCAAACCTGGGCTCCGTCCCGCCCTCGGACAGAGGCATGGCAAATGGAGTCCTCGGGATGATGAGGTTCACCGGGCAGAGCCTCAGTATAGCGATTGGCTCCTATCTGGCTGGCGACTTCCTCCTAGGACAGTGCTTCGGCAAGGGTTGTACGTACACGCCCGGTCAGGCTGCAGGAGCCCTCGACATCTACTTTGTCGTGGGAGCCGTGATAGCTGTGGTGGGAATCGCCTTCGCCTACTTTGGAAGAGACTGATCTGAGGACTTTTCTGACCCCTCTGGACTTGCAGTAGCCGTCATCCTGCGTTTGCTCCTTGTCGAGAGGATGTAGACACCCAAGAACACCACGATGACTCCGAGCGCTATCACAGGGATCTCCGAGTAGAGCGGATTCGTCGAAGATGTAGACTGAGTGACCAACTGTAGGCCGAGCACCAGACCCGGCGTCGACGTGGGAAGGTCGCCTCCCCCGGCTGGAACGAAGACCATCATGTCGCCCTGGAAGTCGCGACCGATAGACACGCCCGAGGCCCCGAGCCCTCCGAGCTGGATGCTCCTGAGCAGCTGGCCAGTCTGCTCGTTGAGAGCATAGAGCACACCGTCTCTGTCAACTGCGTAGACGACGCCACCGCTGACCACCGCGGAAGAACCCTGATATCTGTCGGGCATGAGAAACTCCCAGTTTATCTTTCCGTCGGCCAAGTCTATCGAGTACAGAGTAGAGTTCTGGCTCGTGGCGGGGTCGCCTTGGTAGATGTAGCCGTTGATTATCTGGCCCTTGTACGACAGTGGACCCTTCGTCATCTGCCCGCAGGCGTTCTGGCTCGCGACGAACAAATTGTCTCCGTCGAGAGCCGGTGCCATTTCTACCCCTCCGTCGGTGCCAGGACAGATTGGCCTGCCGACCATCCCCGCTTGATTCTCGGTCAGGTTTGCGCCGCTCCCCGCGTTGTCGTTCGGGACGTTCTCTTCGGGTGAGCCCAGGTATATCGGAGGAACGACCAAGGCACCCTTCGCGGCGCTCAGCACGTAGACGTAGTTGTTCTTCGCCGCCTGGATCACGACCTCCTGTGCCTGACCGTTAATCGTCAGGTTTGCCAGAGTGATGCTCCAGCCCCCCTCGTGTTCTGTCAGGTCATGCGGGTTGATCTGGTAGTACCAGACGAGCCTCCCGTCTGTGACGTTGAGAGCGATGACACAGTCAGTGTAGAGGTTGGGGCCCGGCCTCAAGGAGGCGTCATAGACGTCCGAGGGATGCCCGGTCGAGAAGTAGAGGAGCCCGGTCCTGTTGTCGAGCGTCATCAGCCCCCAGGCTGCGCCTCCTCCAATCAGAGTAGAATTGCCCCAGTCCCCGGAGTAAGCAGCGATGTTCCCCAGGCTCGCGTTAGCGTCCCAGTCGGCTTGACCGCCCGCTGGAGGTACGGAGAACCATTGCCAGAGTAGCTGCTTGGTCTTGACGTTGTAGGCTCGGACGTAGCCCCTGCCTCCGTAATCGGTGGTCGATGCCCTAACGACGAGCGTGTCGCCGTACAGCAGGGGTGCCTTTTCGCCGAAGTAAGTGCCCGTGTTCCCAGGGATGTTGGCGCCCGTATCAGGTATGGTGAGCTCGACTGCGCCCGTTGTGGCGTTGAGCCCGTAGACAGTGGTGTCGGATGCCGTGAAGTAAACTACTCCGTCGTAGTACGCGATGCTGCTTATGTTGTATGCATACGACCACCAGGTGTCGTTCACAAACTCTGACATGTTGACCTGATAGGACCATATCACGTCCCCTGAACCAGCGTTGAGCGCTATCACGCGGTTGTAGGGAGTGGCAAAGTACAGGATACCGCTGATGATCAGAGGCTGAGTCTCGATTCCAAGGCTCGGAGCGGCGCCGGGGATGTCGTATGGGTTCTCCGGGACCTGATAGATCCACTTCACCTGCAAGTTCTGCACGTTGTTCACGTTTATGACGCTCTGAGGATCGTTGTTGGTGTTGAACCCGTTGTATGCTGAACTGGGCCAGTTAGCGTACTGCAACGAGGCCTGTGCCCTGCCGACGGGCACTGCCTGAGGATAGACCAAGAACGACGCTGCTAGAACTGCAATTGCGAACAGGACTAGACTTGACTTTGACAACGAGGTCGGCGCTGCCGGAAATTACTTGGACTCCTATATAGATTGCAGGAACTAACTCAAGTCTTGGCGCTTGAAGATTATGAATCCTATCGCGAAGGCTATCGCTATCCAAGCGACGAACGCGGCGGAGAGCGCCAAGACCGTGTTCTTCTGGAAGTAGTCGTAGGCGATAAGACCCAGACTGCTCCAGGCAGTGTCGGGCTCTCCAAGGAGAATCGTTGTAAGTATTATGGCTAGTTCGATGGGGTCTATCAGGACGAGAGAAACCGCAGCCAACTCTCCGAACTCCAAGTTCAAGATAATGGCTAGGTTTGTGACGTTTGAGAGGGCCGTGAACAGTAACCACGTGAAGAGCGCGACAACGAGGGCCGTCACCTTACGCTTCGAGAGGTCTGAGATTATGAATCCGAGCGCGAGCATGCTGATGTTCAGCATGACCGAAAAGAGAATCAGGACTCCCATTCCAGAATACGCCGAGAGGTTGGTCGTGTACGACACGACCGCCGCCGCTCCAAAGCCGATAATGACCGCGAGCGAGGTCGAAATCAGCAGGCCCGCTGTCCTGCCCAAGAAGAACTCGGTCTTCGAGATCGGGTTCGAGAGAATGTACTGGAGGGTACCCGACTCCTTCTCGTCGACTATTGAAGTGGAAGACATGGGAAGTGCGAGAAGGGGTATGATGGGAAGCGAGAATCCGACAAGCACCGTAAGGAAGTTCTCTAGGTAGTTCGCCGGGAGTATGTGACCTTGCAGCTCGACGAGGTCGGGTATGTCTATCGCCAGAAGGAAGAAGACGATTGTGAACAGAATGAGCCACTTCGCCCTGATCGACTCCTTGAAAGTCAGGGAGAGTACTCCCCACACGCCAGAGAGATTCAATTATTCCTGCTCCTCTGAATTAGCTTAACGTACTCGGCCTCTATCTTGCTGCGCTCGACCAGGAGGTCATCAATCTCCTCGGAAGAATTCAGGAGGTCCTTCACCAGTTTCAGTTTGATCGAGCTTGGCACTGAAGCGGTAATCCACTCTCCGTCCGAACTCACCTCAATTGCTCCCTCGGCCTCAAGCAAGCGAATCACGTTCGCCTGCGAGTTCTCTTGCTTGACCCTCATGTAGAGCGTGTCGTTGACCCCCATGTTCTTCAGCAGGATGTCAGGGGCACCCTGTCCTATCACCTTCCCGCGGTCGAGAATCACGACTTGGGTCGCGAGTTCACCAAGACCCGTGAGGTGCGTCGTCGTCAGAAGCGACTTTCCAGACTTCAAGAGAGTCTTCAGAAGCGATTGGAACTCCAACTGCCCCCTGAGGTCCACGTTGCTAGTCGGTTCGTCCAAGAGCAGGAGAGGCGGATTTCCGATCATCGCCAGAGCGATCCCGAGTCGCTGCTTCATGCCGTCGGACAGCGCCCTCACCTTCTTGTCCTTCACGTTCCACAGGTCAACGTACTTCAGCTTCTCCTCGGCCTCGCTCCTCGCTGTATTCTTCAATCTGGTGCTGAGTATGGCATGATCCTTCACCGTGATGCCTTCGTAGAAGGCATAGTTTTGGGGGACATAGCCGATGTGGTCCTTCGCAGCGCTCGAGTCTCTTTTCACGTTCACTCCGTCTACCGAAATGCGGCCATCGAAGGAGACCAGGTCCATGATGCAACGAATGAGAGTTGTCTTGCCCGCACCGTTGGGGCCTAGGATCAGGACGTGATTCCCCTGAGCGAGATTCAGCGAGATGTTCTCGAGGGCCAGAAACTTGCCGTACCTCTTGGTCACGTTCTCCACGCTCAAAATGGGTGGCGAAGCTGTGGATGGACTGCCCAGCAACTGCCCGGGTTTCGACTTGGTCAATCTTATAATGGTTTTCTGGGCTGTGTCAAGGATTCGGCGATGGCTTCTCGTTGGCCATAGAATCGTCATCCCTATTGTCCCGAAGCAATATGAGGGCTGCCGCGACAACGGCTATTCCTCCCACTACCAACGCGTAACCCAAGTAGTTTACCGTCGTTGATGAAGGCCCCTGAACGATTACGCTTCCAGCCGAGGCCTGAGTGCCCTCCGTGAGGTCATAGTTGTAAGGGAGCTCCAGCCAAACTTCGTAGTTTAGCGCCACGCCGATGCTCGCGTTCCTTGACTGGCCAGCACTCACACCCGAGTTCGATTCGGAAATCGGGAGGGTCACGTTCAACGGTCCCCAGTGAGACCCAGGATAGAGGGGTCTCCCCGAAGTGTTCCCCAAGCCTGTCGTGGAGCCTACACTCGCTTCAACCACGTGCGTGAGGTCGACGTACACCGTGACGACGAGTTCGTAGTTGATGATGTACGACTCCTGGCCTGTGATGTTGTTCACGAAGAGGGTCAGGGCCATGACCAGATCTGATCCAGTCTTGACGTTTTCGCTGTAGTGGTATTGCAGCGTGAAATAGTTGTTGCCATGCGCGCCGTAGGTAGCCATCGCGGCACTCCCCCCTTCGGTCTGCCCAGAAGTGAGAGGAGGAATGACGGAAAGGATCAGGACAGCTGTGAACAAGACGAGAGCTCGGACGGTGACCATCCTCACTGTCTTCGAGGAAGTCAAAAGGGAGGCCTCAAAATGTCAGAGTCCCCAACGACTCGATCTGAGTCTGTGCAGCGTTTAGAGCAGCAGCTGGCGTCAGACCGCCGCCCCACGCCTTGTTCAGATTGGACGCTATTGCCTGCAGCGCGTCGAACCAGTCGGGGAAACCGATCAGGGCTGCGAGACCTCCTGTTTGGAAGATTTCCTTTGTGATGTTGGTGACCTCGTATGCTCCACTCTGCAGCGCGGATGCGATGGCGGGTGCCTGTAGCGGGGAATTGCGCGTGGGGAAGACGTGGTATTGTTGAAGAACCATGGACTCTTCAGTGCCCTTAGCGGTAGCCCATTGAAGCCAGAGCCATGCCGCCTCGGGGTTTTTCGAGAACTTGGAGACTCCAACCCCAGCGCCTCCAAACGTTGAGAATGAGCCAGAAGGACCTGAGGGATTCCGCTGGAAGCCGAACTTTCCAGCCGCGATAGATCTAGATGGGTCGTCAATCCACGACTGGTAGTCGTTCCAGAGCAGCGCGGATGCCGACAAACCGTGCGCAAGAGAGTTGAAAACGTCGTCCCAGGTGTACGTCGGTGAGCCTGGGTCTGCCATGGGTTGGAAGCGCACGAAGTTCTCTAGCGCTGATACAACCGCGTCATCTGTAAGATTCGGGCTTATCGTACTCCCATCTATGTTCCACATAGTGGCGCCAAAACTGGCGAGATGATTGAGGAATTCGTACACTACGTCAATGTCGGGAGCTGCCTGGCTCACGCACGCGAATGGCGTTATCGCCGATTTTTGAATCGCCTGGTCGTTGGCGAACAGTTCGTCCCACGTCTGGGGAGGCGTGAGCCCGAGCTCGTCGTAGATGTCCTTCCTATAATAGAGGATCATGGTGGGTGTGTCCAGCGGGAGAACTGGCACCTGGGCCGGAGTACTCCCTCCCGCTCCGAGCGCTAAGTCGGGCGGATAGGTACCAACGTAGTCCCAGACGAACTGATTGAAGTCTGCGAAGTCGATGCCTGGATAGGTGATCTCGGGATAAGTCTCCGCCAGCTCGAGGGGCGAAATCGAGTCCGTTGTGAACGCTCCCAGATTCTGGTTATCCACCCCGAAGACATCGTAGGTTGGACTCTTGGTGTCGAACATGAGAGAAACGTCGGAAAGCTGCAGCGAATAGGGTTTGATCGAGTACACGTCGTCAGTTCTTGCCACCGACGCGAAGTCGCTGTCGATGAGCTGGAGGGTCAGAGGTGTGAATTCTTCTTCCAGCGTGAGGTTCAGAGTCGTACCCGAGTAGGGCCCCGAAACAGATGACAACCAAGCTAGGAAGTCTTGGTAGTCTGGCAGGTCGGAAATTGTGTTGGAGCTCGAGATTGAGCCGGTCGAAGCCTCGCTCGTGGTGTTGGTTGCTGACCCCGGCAGCAGTAACTCGCCCGCTCCCAGCGCGGCTACTCCAATTCCTGCAGCGGCTAGTCCATAACCGATGAACTTCCTCCTGCTCATTTTTGGCGTTCGAATCACCCACAATGGTTAGGTCGACTCAGGCAGGTACGACCAGACGCAAATTCTTGAGTGGCCTATTTACGCGTGTCCGCCGAGGAAACAGACGTTTACCGGGGCTCCTATTCGTCCCGTGTACGGGTCGCAAGTGGCGTCACCGCTGGGAGCGCAGTCGATGGGGCAAGTCTGGCATGACTCGTTCGGGTCGCAGATGCCGTTGCCGCACGTCTGCTGGAACTGTGCGCACGCCGACGCGCTCATCCCTGCTGGGCACGGCCACGTCGGAGCGTTGGGAAGATGGGCCGCTGCCTTGTACCCTTGAGGGAGATAACCAAGATAGTTTGCCCACACCCCCTCTGGGTTGTACCCAACCTGGTATCCTCCCGAGGTTGTGACAACCGAGTTCGAAGCAGTAGGCGAGTCTCCACTTGTCAGGTAGTACAGACCCACGGCTCCGGCCAAGACGATCAAAACGATGATTCCGACAAACGCGACCTGGCGCTTCATGACTTAGAAAGAAGTTCGCTCTTCTTGCTTATAAGCAATGCTCGCAGAGGAAGAGATCCCGAATAGTTCTGAACTGTGTTCCGTATTCCTAAAAAATTAGGAGGCGGGTTTTCTGCGCCTCATGGCGAGAAAGCCCGTCGCGATTATGAATATGGCTGCTACGGCTACTACTCCGTAGAACGCGGCGGATGAGACACCACCCGTCGACGTAGTTGAAGTGACAGTAGGTCCTGCTGTTGTGACTGTTGTCGATGCAGTTGCTGTGACCGTCGCTGCCGCCAGAGATGGAGGCAGTGAAAGTACTACTAGGTCTCCTAGAGGTGCTGTCTGCGAGAAGTACAGGCCTGGCTCCGCAATCGGTAGGAACATTTCCTCCGTCCCGTTCGCGGTCGCTCCGATGGATGGCAAGATTGTCAACGGCCCACCTATCAGCTTCTGAGCCAACACGTTGCCATTCATGTCGTTGAGCGCTACCAGATACCCTGTCGACAGAGTGAGGTATGCGACTCCGTCGCTTATCGTCACTCCGCCTCTGTAACCGATGTCAGGTATGAAGTAGTGCCAGACTTCCTGTCCGGTTGCTGCGTTGATTCCGTAGGCTGTGGCGTTGTCTGTTGGAGTGTACCCTGCAATGGTGCCCACCCCAATTCCTGAGGCAGTGTTGTAGTTGGTTGTGTTCATCTCCTGGTATCCCGCGACGCCAGGGAGGTTGTGCTGGACTGCGACGATCATGTTGTTGACTGGATCGAAAGCCATGTCGTTCTCGAAGCCTCCGCCCTCACCTGGCAGGCTCACGAACGAAGCGTTGTTCGGCGCTGGCCAAATTGAATCCATCTGTGTCGAGTTCAGAACGCTGTATATGTGGCAGTACTGGCAGCGCGGAAGGTCTGTGGCTGGAGGAGTCCAGTACCAGATCAGAGCGCCAGTCTTTGCGTTGAGTTGGAAGATGTATGCGTTCTTGCAGCTCTTCATGACCACTTCTTGCGATTGTCCGTTGATTGTTTCGTTGGCTAGAATCTGGTTCCAGGAGCAGTCCCAGTCCCAAGAGTCGTGAGGAGTGGCTTGGAATCCCCATACGAGTGTTCCGTTCTGATCGTCGATGGCAAGTATGCTTGCCGACCAAAGATCAGGACCAGGCATGCATGGTGAGTCATACGGATTCCTGTTGTTCGTGGCAACGTAGGCTATCCCCGTGTTGGGGTCGATGACCCATGGGCCACCCCAACTCTCTCCAACTCCTCCTGGGGATTGACCACCTAGATCGTTCTTGCATGTGGTGGTTTCAATGTATCCCCAATCGTTGTAGAGGGTAGCGTTTTGCACGCTGGGCGAGAGAGTCTTGAGGTTGACCGCTCCGCTTCCATTGAAGGCGTAGGCGCCAACCATGCTGTTGACCGTCTGAGCGTCCCAGTTGGGGTCAGACCCGTCTTGGGGAGCGCTTGTGTATGTGGTCCAGAGCAGCTTCGGCGGATTGACGTTGACGTCCCAGCCCCTGAAGAATCCTCTTCCCGAGTTGCTCGCGGAGGTTCCGCTGGCCGAGGTGATGAGTATTCCCCTTCTCTGGTCCAAGACCAGGGCAGGCGAGATGGTACTGTATGTTCCCTCGTTACCTGTGATGCCAAAGTGATTGGCGTCGGTCCCGTTCAGGTCGGCGAAGGTCAGTTTGACAGTTCCGAGTTCCGCGTCTAAGGCGTAGACGTGGTAGTTGTTTGCGGCCCACCATATTGTTGGACCTCCCAACAGCGTGCTGTTCGTGGAGAGCACGATTGCGCTGTTGTGGAAGTGGACTAGACTGCCTCCCCCGTTGAAGGCGTCGGTTGCGTTAGGCCCGTAAGGCAGTTCATAGGTCCAGATGAGTTTGCCGTTCTGAGCGTTGAGTGCATAGATTCCGTTGTAGTCCATGATCACGTAGACAATCCCTTGGTAGACCAAAGGCGTCGTAGCTATGCCCGGAGCTGCGAATCCGGGGAACCCGGACCCATAGGAAGCCCATTGGGATGGGAGGCCTGGCGTCGGGAAGAGCCACGCTACCTGCAGGTCTGCTACCGTCGAGGGGTTGATCTGTGTCTGTGGGTTGTAGTTCTGATTGTTCTGATTCCCGTCCTCGAAAGTCCAATTGAAGCCACCGCTTGAAGAAGCCTGAGCGTGAGTCGAGAGGATGTATGCCGGAGTCACCATCGCGAAGACAAAGATTGCTGTGAATGCTAGTGCTATGATGTTATTCCTTTGAAGAATACGGCTCATTTTCGAAGCGCAAAGACGTCCGTTGGCGTATTTATCGTTTTGCATGCGTTTGGGTGCGACTCGAGCGAGTCTCCATGAGACTCATTCCGCCGGGAAAGGACAGCGGCAGCTTTAACTTCGCCCGCGAGCACTTGGGCAATCTGCTTCCGGAACTTTCTGAAATCGTACAGAGAAGAAGAATCTTGGGGATCAGTCAGCGTCAGTTGGCTGGACTTGTGGGCAAGAGTCAGTCTGCTATCGCAAAGATCGAATCGGGGAGGGTGAGTCCCCCCTACGACCTCGTAAAGCACATCTTTGAAGCGCTGGAAAGGGCGCAGTCCAAGAGCGAGGGCAGGATATCGGATTTTGCATCCAAGCCCGTGGTGAGCATTCAAAAATCCGATTCCGTGATAAGAGTGCTCAAGATTCTGCAGACTACTGGTTTCAAGCAGGTTCCCGTGAGGCAAGGAGAGCGTTGGGTCGGATGCGTGTATGAGAGGACTATCGCGAGACACATCATGGAAACCAAGAATCCAAACGATGTGTTGAGGCTGAAGGTCGGAACGATCATGGATGAAGCCCTGCCAATAGTAATGGGAGATGCCCCGGTTTCTGCAATCATCCCGCTCCTACAGGCGACTCAGGCAGTGCTTGTTTCTAGGAAGGGCAGGGTTACGGCGATCGCGACGAACGCGGACCTTCTGCGTTTCATACAACAAGACCCCGGCAAGCTCGTCATGAAGCCGAAGGGGAGCCGTGGGACCGACTCGGCTGACCATTGCTAGTCAGCAGCGCATTCAGGATATTCAAAACGCTTAACTCCGTCAACCGCCGGAAAGTCCATCGTGAACAGGTCGAGGGTGGGGGCTGTCCTCGTTGCCTTGGTCATCGCGGTCGCGATATTTGGACTGCTCGTGGGCGATCCTTTCGGGTCTCAGAAGTCAAACAGCACCGCGCAGACATATAGCGGGGCCAGAGTCTCGGTCCAATCAGACATTCTCACGGTTGGATACCAGGCCGGACTCTGGAACATAACCATACTGAATTCGGGAACCCTCCCTCTTGTGAAGTTGACCGTCGTGCTCTCTACGCCCGTCCAGACTGAGGTCTGCTCCGGATTCCAGGGCGGGATAGCATTTCGCAACTGTCCGGCAACACAGGGCGGACCCTACCCTCCTGGCACCAAACTCGTAGCCTACGCGAGTGGGGCGGGTCCAGGCTCGGCAACCATTGGGTCGTCCTACCTCGTGACGATGGACGCTTCATTCGCCAACGGCGAGTCGCTCAACTTCACCTCCTATGTCACTGCTGAGGGAGCCTAGATTGCTGCATTCGCTTCGAGAAAGGAATCCTTAAGATTCAAAGCGCGGGACGGCGTTCGTGCAGTCCCTCAGCATCGACAAAGCTTCGAAGTATTTCCTCTACTTTGCAGTCGCCAACCTGATTGGAGCGGTCCTGATCACAATTCCAGTGATAGTCCCCGAGTTCACATTTCCACTGGTTCTGACCGTCTGGCCCGGCACTTGGATCTTCATCGCCTACTTCATCTTCCTCATAGTGGCGGTCATGGGTAATATTGCCTGGGCAGCGCTGCTTGACATGACCAAGAGGCACTTCGGCAGGAGCTACGTCAATCGGTACATGGCCGAGGCACAGTTCTCACTGACGACACTCGGAGTCTACGGGCAGACCTCTCTCATGTTTACCGTAGGGTACTTGGGAGGGTACGCCGCCCTTCTGGGGTTCGGAAAGGCCACGATAACTCAGGGAATAATTGGTTGGATGGTCGTTCCTATAGGAGTCTTCATCCTGCTTTATCTGATCGGAACTATCATAGGCATCGCGAACCTGCTCTTCACCATTTCAGGCAGGAACGACTCTCCTTGAGACTCAGACGCCGAGCGAGAGAAATCAGCGCGTTTTGGAACCGAAGCTGAAAAGAGATGTGGTTCGGACGGAGATTGGGTCATCCATGGACGGAGTCACTTGCAATCCTGACAATCCTCATGATCAGTTCGCTGCCAGGACTCGCGAAAGCCCAAGTGCTGAACGGCCAAAACTGGGAGGGACCGGACAACAACTACCCTCTTAACTGGAACTACTCTCCTCAGACCGCGGTCAACGAGTCCAACGTAGCAGGGCTGCAGGTGAGCTGGACTTGGCCCGTCCCCGACTCGCCCTCGGTCCTCGCTAGCGCCGAGGGGGTGATGGTGACACCTCTAGTCGTCCAAGGAGTGGTCTATGGCGTCACGAATTGGGGAGCGGTGTTCGCGCTGAACGCGGATGACGGGGCGGGCGTCTGGTTGACCGACCTTCCTTTGCAGGAGAACTACTCTAACTATCTTCAACCGTCTGTTCCGCCATCTCTCGGATATCCGATCGGACACTTCCACCAGATATTGTACACAACGAAGATCCTGGGGTCTCCATTGATCTGGGTAATCGCCAACACCTATCAGGTCTTTGCTCTCAATGCCTACACCGGTAGCGTGGTTTTGGACTTCAACCCTCTGATTCTCGGGCTCGCTTCGGTTTCGGGGAACCGTGGCATTTACGATCAAGATACGCCCACTATTCTGATTGACCAACTCCGAGGGATCATGCTCTTCGGTCCGTCGGACAGCGAAGGCGAGAGCTCTGGACGGGGATACGTTCAAGGATGGAACGTGAACACATCGAGACCTCAGCTACTCTGGACGAGCTACATCATTCCTCCGCAGGACGGAGGCGACCCTTCATGGTCGATGAGCTCCGTGGAGAACATGAGCGACGCGTACATATTCAACGGAACCTCGGCACTGAACCTCAAGAGCCTACCTCAAGCGCAATTGCGGAGCATGCTCTACGGAGACTGGGGGACCTTCGGCTACGACGGATACAGAAGCTATGCGGGTGCGAGCACTTCTTGGGGAGGGCCATGGGCGATTGACGACCAGCTCGGCCTCGCTTACATTGGCACAAACACACCCACGCCGGACTGGAATGGGACCGACAGACCCGGGCCTGACCTGTGGTCTGACTCGGTTTTGGCGCTGAACGTGACGACTGGGAGGTTGGTGTGGGGATTCCAGGCGATGCCACACTCGCTCGGGGACCTGGACTGTGCGTGGAACGTTCTACTCGCGAATCAGACAATCGAAGGACGGGTTGAGCCGGTGGTGTACAAAGGATGCAAGGACGGATACATCTTCGCGCTCGACGGGACTGACGGCTCGATGATGTGGTACTTCAAGCCGCCCACCGTCAGGTACGACAACGTGAAGGTCTTCAGTCCCACCAACGAGACCGAGATGACCAAGGTGAACTGGTACGGATACCCGTCCAAGGAGCCCATTATCCAAAATCCGAGCGACACGGGGAGCCTAGAGTCGGACATATCTTACGACCCAACGACCAACTCGATATACCTCGTGACCTACAACGAACCGAAGCTCTTCAACATCACCAACGTCGGACCTACCCAGGGCTCTTTCTCCTACTCGAACTGGGAATTTGACTGGGGTGTCTCACTTGCGTCAATCTTGAACGACGGACCCACGAATTCGACCGTCACTTCCCTGAACGCTTCGAACGGGTCAATCAGGTGGTCGTACTTCGTGAACAACGAACCGTACAGGGGAGGTCTCACAGTCAGCGGAGGAGTGGTCTACGCGTCTCTTCTCAACGGGACGCTCATGATGCTCGACGCAGAGAGCGGCGCATGGTTGGCGTCGAAGAACATCGGTGGAGAGCTCCTCATCCAACCGGCTATAGGAGAAGACGCCAGCGGGAGCACAATGATATTTCTCACCGACACAGGGTCCTCTAGATGGGGGCCAGCCTTCGCTGGGTTCATCCAGGCGCTTGCGCCGGTCGAGCCCAAGGTTCAAACGGCTCCTCTTCTGGAGTACTATATGGGGGGCGCCATCGTGCTGCTGACCGTCGCTGTCGCTCTGCTTGCCGTTCTGAAAGTCAAAGCCAGAAATCGTTTTTAAAGTCAGGATTGGCTCGCTGCTTGGAAGCGGGACGCATTCAACGCGACATAATATTTGAGGGAACTCTGGCGGCTCTGGTCA
>DASPVO010000026.1:0-2289 GCA_035622335.1 Nitrososphaerales archaeon | reverse complement strand
CGCATCCAAGACTGTGTTCTTCACGCAGTAGTCCGTCGCAAGGCCGACCGCGAATATTTTGGTCACGCCCTTGTCATTCATCATCTCGGCCAGGTGCGTCCCTTGAAAACCGGAATAGGCCTCCTGGTCAGGCTTCGTTCCCTTGCTGATTACCACAGCCCCGGGCGGCACCAGCAGGCCAGAAGCGAACTTTGCACCCGCTGTTCCCCTTACGCAGTGTGGCGGCCAGATTCCGCCCTGACCCTTGAATGAGCAATGATTCCTTGGATGCCAGTCCCTGGTGAAATAGACGGGCATGCTCACGCTGACGAACGCCTCGGTCAGCCTGTTGATCCTGCTCACCATCGCGTCCCCGTCCTTGACCGCAAGCGCACCGCCCGGACAGAAGTCCCTCTGGACGTCAACCACTACGAGGGCGGTTTTAGTCGTGATCACGACCAAGCTATTGACGGCTCTGCAGACTTGACCTGCTCGAGCCCACGCGACACTCTGGAGCGGATCTTTTCAATCCCTTCGTACTCGCGGACTATCTTCCCGTTACGTATCAATGGCCTCAACATCGCATCAGCCCGCGCCGGCCTGCTGGTGCCCCACAGGGCGACTGTGTCTTTGAACCCTGCAGATCGGTAGACGGCCTTCTTCCCGCCCAAGCCTCCCCTCTTGGCCCTGAAGCTTCTCTTGCTTCCCTTTATCACCTCGACGATCTTCGCGCTCAGGTCTATCACAGGAGGGTACGAAACCGCCGACCCGACTCCGAACCCGTCGGCGATGTCACGGAGCTCCGACACCGCCACCTCGTCCAGCTTTCCGGAGGCGATTATCCTCACCTTCTTCCCTCCCCTTATGTTGAGCTCCCACCTGACCTCTTCGATTATCTTCCTGAAGTTCCCGCGCCTCGAGGCTGGGGTGTCCAGCCTGACCCCCCAAAGTCTGTCGCCCAGGAGTTCGTAAGCCTGTATGGCTTCGGTCTTCTCATCGTAGAAAGTGTCAGCCAAGACCACCCGCGGGACGCTCCTGGGCATGGTCTTGTCGAAGAGCTTCCACGCCTTTTCGTTGTCCCCCACGACCTGCATGAGCGCGTGGGGCATTGTGCCCGAGGCCTTCACCCCTAGCAGTTTCGCTCCGAGGACGTTCGAGACCCCATCGAACCCCGCGATATGACAGGCCCTCTCGACCATCGCGCTCAGCACAGGGTGGACCCTGCGAGTCCCGAAGCTGAACAGGAGTCTATCACCAGCAGCAAGCCTCAGCCTCGCGCCCTTCGTTGTGATGCTGGTGGAGGAAGCGAGCAGGCCGAGCAGGGGCGTCTCGTACTCCAGGAAATCCCTGTAGCGACCCTCTATTGTCATCAGGGGTTCGTACATCGCGGTCCGCCCGTCGGCCAAGAATATCGCGCCCTCATCGAAGGACCAGACGTCGATCGGGAGCCCTTCGAGGAGCTTTGCGGCTTCGTAGACGCCGCTCAGCACACCCCAAGTCTGCTCGTAGGGAAGGTCCCGCGCGTATACCTCCATCACCACTCTCGAGTCGATCCCGTTCTCCTCGAGGACCTTCCTGGTCTGCTGGAAGTAGACGTCGGTGGTCTTGCCTGTTTTGATCTCGCTCTCTTTGGCCAGCCAGAACAGCCTGTCGTCGAGGTCGAAAGAGGGCATGACTGAAGTCGGCCTGGACGGGCTCCGAAAAAGTATTTCTGTGCGGCTCATACCGCGAGCACGCTTGCCAAAGGGCGAACTAGAGATTAGGAAGGCTCGCCGTAAGATAACGTCTTTCATCAAACGGGAAGTCGAGTCGGCCCACGCGGACGGCGTCGTAGTCGGGCTTAGCGGCGGAATCGATTCCACGGTGGCTGCGTATCTCGCCGTTGAAGCGCTGGGGAACAGGAGGACTCTCGGCCTCCTGATGCCGGACCTCAGGGTGACCCCCGAGGAGGACGTCTCCGATGCCAGAGACGTTGCGGAGGAACTGTGCCTGGAGACGAGGCACATCGACATCGCCCCGATTCACCGAGCGTTCATGAAGAACCTGCAGTCCAACAAGGTTGCGGAGGGCAACCTTCGGGCAAGGATCCGGATGGCCCTTCTCTACTACCACGCGAACGCGACTAACGGGCTCGTGGTGGGCACCGGCGACAAGTCGGAGAGTCTCGTTGGCTACTTCACGAAGTGGGGCGATGGTGGTGCAGACATCTTTCCTCTGGGGGACCTTTCCAAGTCGGAGGTTAGAATGATGGGAGAGGTGCTGGGTGTCAGTCGCAGGATAATAACGAAGAAGAGCAGTCCGAGGCTCTGG
>DASPVO010000025.1:0-7501 GCA_035622335.1 Nitrososphaerales archaeon | reverse complement strand
TTCCCCGCACATCTCAGTCCGCGACGGGGCCATGACAACCGCCCTGATGCTCGAATGCCTGGCCTCCAGGGGCATGTCCTTCTCACGCAGTCTAGCTCATTCCGTCCCAAGGTTCTTCCAGTCCAAGACCAAGGTGGAGGTGCCTCCAAAGCGCGTAGACTCCATCATGAAGACCGTGGAAAGACTGTCAAAAGGCCGGGTGGAGAAGACTGATGGGCTCAAGGTCTGGACTGACGAGCGAAGCTGGGTCCTCGTAAGACCGAGCGGCACCGAACCCATAATCAGGATCTTCACCGAGTCTGAAACCCAGGCCGGCGCGGACGCTCTCTCGGCCAAGTACGTCAAGCTCGTTAGGGCGTCTTCACGCTAGATGCGTCCATCCCCGTCTCGCCAATGGGACGATCCTCTTGCCTCTTCTGATTCTCACCGACCCCGCGAGTTCATTCGTCTCCCCTATGACGATCAGGTTCCCTCCCGCATTGCGGGCTGCCTCCCGCGCAGCCTGTATCGAGGACACCTTCACGGTTCCCACTATCTCGTATTCCTCTCCTCCCGCCAGCACGAGCTCGTCAGCGTCCAGTCCGTTTGCCTTCGCAAAACCCGAGACCCCAGGCCCTATGGGAATCCTTTCTACCAGAATCCCCACTTCGCTGCACTCAGCTAGAGTGTGCAGGCATTTGGACAATCCGTCGCTCGAGTCCATAGCCGACGTAAGGAACGGCTTCAGGGCGACGCCCACTTCAAGGTTCGGAGTGGGGAGAACCACGCTCCTGAGAGCCCTTCGCTTGAAGGTCTGAGACGCTACGGCACTCCCTAGCATGATTTTCAAACCCGATGGCGGGTAGCCGAAGAACCCCGACGTCACTACCGCTTCTCCAGGTCTTGCACCGCTTCTCCGAACGATCCTGTCTGCAGAACCGAGCATCACACAGTCCACAATCAGGTCTCCGGCTTCGTTCGTGTCTCCACCCAAGAGCTTCAACTTCCATCTAGAGGCGGCGTCGTAGAGCCCCAAAGCAACCTCTTCCACCTGACGCGCGGTGGATCCTCTCGGGATCCCGAGAGACACCAAGAAGGAGTCTGGCCGCACGCCCTTTGAAGCGAAGTCGCTGACGCACATCGCGACCGCCTTTCTGGCTGCCTGCCTCATGGTCATGCCTCTAGGTACGTCAGTCTTGCCGACGAGCATGTCCACCTTGACGACTGCTCTCCCTCGAGAGATAGGAACGAGAGCCACGTCGTCTCCGGGGCCGAGATACCCACCGGGAAGTCTCGCAGATGACGAGGTCATCCTTCTTATGATAGCGTCCTCGTCAGGCATCACTTGCCCAGCTCCAACAGCCTTCTCGAGAATCTGTCAGCGATTTCGTCCGCCTTGTGCTTCGTCCCCGCTTCGGCGGAGACCCTCACGACGTTCTCCGTTCCTGACGGGCGGGCAAGGACCCAAGAATCCTTCGTCAGGACTATCTTGACCCCGTCGGTCGTGTCTGAATCCGGTACGCTCTTCGCCAGCGACCTGATCGCCTTCTGGGCCTTCGACCGATCCATCTCTACACCCCTCCTAGACTGGTGGTAGCTCTTCACCCCGCCATAGACTCGCGTACCCGACATCCTGATGGCGTGGATTATGGTGACCGCCGCGAGCATCGAGTCCCTGCAGAAATTGAACGACCCATCGATTAACCCGCCGCTGCTCCCCTCTCCGCCGTACCTGGCTCCCACCGCATGCATCAACCCTACAACGTTCGCTTCTCCCACCCTGGACCTGAACACTTCGCCCCCACAACGCTTTACGACCTCATCCACGGCCTGCGTGGTGTCGACAGAGACGACGACCTTCCTGTTCTCTTGGTTCGGCAACACCAGAGAAAGAGCCAAGGTCAGCATGTAGTCTCCCGACCTCTTCACCCCTCTGTTGTCGACAATGGCTAGCCTGTCGCCGTCGCAGTCGAATCCGAGCCCTATCTCGCACTTCCTCTCCTTCACAATCCTCTGCAGGAGCTTCAGCGGGTCTGAGATCGGATCCACTCTCCTGCTGAATATGCCGCTTGAACCGTTCAGCGTGAAGATCCGACACCCGAGTCCACCGAGGATTCTCTCCACGTGAGAAATTCCTGCGCCTCCACCCAGGTCGACCGCGACTCTGATGTCCTCGCAGCTTCGAGGTCCAAAGAGGCCTACGAGATCTTCGTCGTACCTGGCCTTGGTCGCCGACTTCAGCCGGCCGGGTTGGAACTCCGTCGCGACGGGCTTTGCAGCCATCATCTTCTCGAATCCTTCCGTGCTCAAGCCCCTGCCCTCGTTCAGAAACTTCAGTCCGTTGAATTCGGGTTCGTTGTGCGAAGCTGTGATCATGATCGCGGGCCTCTGAAGCGCCCTGCTCTCCCTGAACAGCGCGGGTGTCGATGCCACGCCGAGGTCGAGGACTTTCTTTCCCTTCGACAGTAGCACCCCCGTCACCACCCTTCTGATCATCTCCCCCGTCCTCCTCGTGTCTCGGGCCAGTAGCACCTCTGAGGACTCGGTCATCGACAGGAAGCCTGAAGTTAGGCTGTAGACTTCTCGCAGCGACAGGTCCTCGTTCACGACGCCCCGGATTCCGCTCACAGAAGCGATCAATCAGGTTCGCGTAGCGGAGAAGCTCTCATTCGTCTTAAAGTTTGGCAGCTGGAGAGTGGATGCCATCGCAATTCAAGTTCAGGACGTCGAGTTAACCAATGTTAACAGCATCAGTATAACTTTTTGAGCTCGTTTCTTTTGATTGTCCGGCAACTTCTTCAGCCCAGATTGCGTGTCAGAGGGTTCAGAGTCAACCGAGAGATAGGAGTGGGGGAGTACAAACTCGCTGACGTCTTCGCTGGTCTTGACGGTTCGACCACTCTGATCAAGGTGTTCGGCACAAGGTCAGAGATGTCGAAGATCCTGCGTCACCTGAAGCTCAGGGTCGAGCCAACGAGCTGGGGTCTCTGGCTCGACAGAGACACAGGAACCATCTGCATCGGTCAGAAGCATCTCTCCGCTGCCAAGCTGGGATTCCTCTACCTGGACGTCATACACGTGCTCGTCCACGTCAGACAATTCCTTGACGGCAAGGAGCTCTATGACCAGGCCTTCGAGTACGTCGAAAGGCCGACCGAACTTGAGGCGTACAGGCACACGGTCGCCGAAGCGAGGAGGATAGGCATGGACGAGCAGGACATCCTGAAGTATCTGCGCCTGGACGCGGTGGACGACTTCGAACTCGGGAAGCTGATAGAAAGAATCGGCGTTCGTTCCCGACGCTAAGGAGAGCTACAGTTTCTTAGCCTGGATTCCAGGCTTCACGAGGTCCTTCAGGTCGAGCATCTTGTCTATCTGCTTCTGAGAATACCCGAGCTCCTTCAGGGCCTGCCTGATCGATGTGCCCTTCGCTAGTTTCTTCCCAATAACCGAAGCCTTGTCGTAACCCGTGGTCGGTGAGATCAGGGTGATCAGCGAGGGGCTGCTCTCGGCATAGGTTCGACTCCTATCCTTGAACGGGACCACCTTGTCGATGACGACGCTCGAAATCTTTCTCAGGGCCTCGGCCAGGAGCTTCGTCTCGATTATCAGGTTGTAACCTAGCAGCGGGACGCCCATCGCGAGCTCAAACTCACCTAGGGTGGAGGCGACCTGGTTAGCCGAATCGAGACCCACTATCTGGGAACAGGCGAGCATCGCGCTCTCTACCGTTACAGGGTTAGTCTTCCCAGGCATGATGCTGCTACCTGCAACCTCCTCCTGGGAGGGTATGTCAATCTCCCCGATTCCCGTCACCGGTCCTGAGAACATGAGTCTCAGGTCCTGACAGAGCCGGAAGAGGTCCAAACCCGCAACTTTCAGGGATGAGCTCAGAAGCTCCATGTCGGTGAGAAGGCGAGTCGCTCTGAACTTGTTCTCGGCCTCCCTGACGGGCAACCCCGTCTCGTGCCTAATCACTTCAACGACCTTCCTCCCGAACCTCGGGTCTGCGTTGACCCCGGTCCCTACAGCCGTCCCACCAATTGGAACTTCGCAGAGGTAGGGGAGAATCGCTCTGATAGCCTTCGAGTCTCTCCTGAAAGCGTCAGCATAGGCGCCAAATTCCTGTCCCATCGTGACGGGCAAGGCATCCCTGAGGTGCGTCCTCCCTGCCTTGTAGACCCTCGATGTCCTTCGCGAAAGACCCGAGAGGGCCTCCACGATTAGAGCCATCGCAGGAAGCAGCTCAGCTTCAACTGTACGTATGGACGCGATTCGGACGGCTGTAGGTCCGACGTCGTTTGAGGACTGGCTCATGTTCACGTGGTCGTTGGGGTGGACCTTCTTGCCCAACTCAGCCGAAGCAGCCTCCGAGATCACCTCGTTCGCGTTCATGTTCAGCCCCGTCCCGGAACCCGTCTGAAAGACGTCCACGACGAACAGGGCGTCGAGCTTCCCCTTCATCACGTTCCTCGACTCCCGCATGATCGCGCGTCCGACTTCTCTGTCGAGCAGTCCCAAGGAGACGTTCGCGCTAGCCGCCGCGTACTTCACGAGGCCTATCGCAGAGATTATCTCGCGAGGGAACTTGGTGCCTGTATTCAGGAAGACCCTACGAGAACCTTCAACATACTTCATCGATGTGCGTCGGGGCCTTTATCTTCTTAAGCGCTTCACAACACTCAAGCGTCTGGCCACGGACGGTTTGGGTGATACTTTGCTCAGTGGCCGCCGCAGCCGCAGGCTTCTGCATGGACGTTCGGGTTCTCGATTTTGAACCCGGTCCTCTGCAGGCTCTCGTAATAGTCGATCTTGGAGCCTCGTATCAGCTCTTCATCAGTTCTGTCCACCATTACCTTCAGGCCCGCAACCTCCTCTACCACGTCCGCAGATCCCGCCGTCTTCTCCAGGCTAAGCGCGTACCTGTACCCACCGCTGCAAGCACAGCCGCCACCCCTGTAGACCTCGATCTTGAGATAATCACCCATCGCCTTTTCCTCCTGAAGAACCTCGGTCAACTTGACCTTGGCGGAGTCGGTGATGTTGACTAGGGGTTGCAATTTCTGCATAGTAAATTTCGGCCTCTTTTCCCTATTTATGGATTTTCCTCGCCAAAGCGTCTACCGGCCGTCGCCCGCCTCAGAAAGACCGCCAGCAGCACCAGCATGACAAGGCCCCCGACCAGTGCCAGGGCGGCCAAAGAGGTCCCGCTGGGACCAGAACCGAAGACGATTGGAACGGGCCCTATCAATATGAAACCGCCCGCTGAACCAGAGGTCCCTTGAAATGACGACGCGACAAGAATGACGAACCCCGCCGCGAGCAGGATGAATCCCGCGAACACGAGTCGGGCGCTCAAGCCAGATACACGAGGACGCTTATCACGACCAGGACGATCGCAAGGATCAGCGCGATGCTCGCCCACTTGGCGTCCGAACCGAAGATGATCGGGATGGGTCCGATCATAATCACCGCCCCTCCACGGATCTGATGACCCTCTCCCTTCCTCGTCTCGAGGAAGCCCATGGCCAGGACCGCGAAGCCCACGATCAGGACGACTATGCCTAGGTCAGCCAACCAGGTCATGCAGGACGAATCTCTCCTTCGGCGATAAATCTTTTACCGAGAGGAGCGGGGAAGAGGAAGAACGATATGTCGGACTACAGATGGTGCGACAAGTGTGGCACAAGAACCGAGCATACGATAGTCGTGGAAACTAGGGACTACAACCCCCGAGGACGCGGACTCTACAAGTGCAAGGTCTGCGGTCACGTCAAGTCAATGCGGCACCTGAGACCCAGCTCCGAGATAGGCTACTGACTTTAACCCAAGACGCGGATTTAACACGCACGTGTTGACTCAATATTATATAGCCACGAATTTTTTCACATCCACAATGGGACAAAACGCGGACCAGGAGAAGTCCGCACCCCAGGCGTTCGTCCGCGAAAGCACCGGGCTTGTGAAGAACGTCTCCTTCCTTGACACGATAACGCTCAACCTGAGCAACATGTCGATTGGACCCCTCTTGGCCACGGTCGCGGGTTCGACCGTCGCGACCATGGTGATCGTCCCGACCGTTACGGGCCTAAACCTGGTAGCTGCCTCGATCATCGCGTTCATTCTGTCGGTCCCTCAGATAGTCGTCTACACCATAATGACTCGCAGGTATCCAAGGACGGGAGGAGACTACGTATGGCTGTCCCGTACCTTCGGCGGCTTCTGGGGAAGCACCCTGTCGTTCTGGGGCTACACCATGGAGACGACCGCGTTCATCGCGCTCGTGGCCATACTGCTTGATTTTGCCATCGGTTCGGTCTTCCTCACTCAGGGGAACACCTCAGCATGGGTCTTCAATCTGTTCAGCGTGCCGGGCACCCAGTTCGAATTCGCCGCGGTGATATTTACGATCGTCATAGCGATCAACATAATTAGGCCAAAGGCCGGCTTCAGGCTCGTTTCCATCCTAGCGCTGTTCGGCATTCTCTCACTGGTCCTCGCGATAGGAGTGCTCTTCTCCGCTGGCCAGACCGGCATCGCGAACTACGTGACCAGCCTTGGACTCAACGGAGCCAAGATAACGCCCACTTCTTCGGGCCTGTCCTTTTTGATAAACGGGACCAGCACCTACACTCCCTCAGGGGCTCCCTTCGACATAAACTGGACGAACACCATATTCGTCCTCCCTGTAGTGTTCGCATTCGTCTATCCCTGGCTCAACGCCGCACCAGCGGTAGCCTCCGAGATCAAGGGAAAGAGCGCCATGAAGTGGAACGTACCCATCTCGGCCGTGGTCGCTTTCGTCCTCCTAACGGCGTGCTTCGCCACGCTCTACGCGGTCGCTGGGATGCCCTTCATCAACGCGGCCTTCAGCAACACCACCTACGCAGCGGACGGCCTCAACTTCTTCACGCTTGCGATGGGCGTGTCTGGTACAGGGAGCGCCCTGTCTTGGATAATCGGGATAGGGTGGATCGCGATGCAGCTCGGCACGATCGCATACGCCGTTATAGTGATATCGCGATATCTACTTGCACAGTCGCTCGACCGCTTCCTGCCCGGGAGGTTGTCTTACGTGAGTCAGCGGTTCGGCTCGCCCATAATCGCCCACGCGGTCGACTATATCGTGACCATCGTACTGATCGCCCTTGCCACGTACTACTACGCGAGCTACAGCGCGCTGTTTGGTGCCATCCTCGCCTCCATGATATATTTCATCTTCATCGGGCTTGCTGCGACGGTCCACGCGGTCAGGAAGGAGAAGGGTGGGGCGATGCTCGCACTGGCGCTCGCAGGGATTCTCGACATGGGCGTCTTCGCGTTCATCTCCTATCAGTACCTGGCCAACCCGGCATTCACCGGCCTCAACAACCTTACGTACACGTTTTTGGTCGCGACGCTGATTGCGGGAGCGGCGATCTATCTTGCCTCAAGCTGGTATCACAAGAAGCAGGGCATCGACATCTCCCTCAACTACAAAGAGCTCCCTCCAGAATAGGGCTCGTACCACATGATTCAGGAC
>DASPVO010000024.1:0-33564 GCA_035622335.1 Nitrososphaerales archaeon | reverse complement strand
CTCGTACGTTGAGATTCCTTTCTACGCTCAGGAGCACATCGTTCAAAAAGTAGCGCTAGTTGCGTTGGCGGGCAGTTTGGCCCTTGTTGCCCTCGGCTTCTACTACGGACGAGGGTCCAGGGAACCGAGCCCTGGTTAGACTGTGACTAGCTCTTCATTCTCCAGAGGCTGAGGAATCCTATCAGAGCGCCAAGTATGGTGACGCCGATGAAAATCGCCTCTACCACCGGGGGCATGTCGTTCAGGACCGAAGTGGGATCCGACGACAGGGGAGGAATAATCTTCGTTGCTATCCACTCTGCGGCTATCGGTGCGCCGTAACCTTGTGCGAGGGCAGACCCTCCCACGTATCCGATGGCCGCCATCAACCCGGTCGCCCCAATCACGCCCGCTTCGTAGAAAATCAGGTGGAGCCAGCCGAAGGCCTTGTTCACGTTTTGCAGTGGGGTCATCTTGCCTCTGAAGTAGTACATGGAACCCCAGAAGACCATTCCGGCCACCCCTACAAGCACGAACACAATCCAAGCGACCAGGACCCAAGTGCCGGGCCAGTTGACGTCCATTGTGGACTTGCACCCGAACAGACCGGGCGGCGTCGCGATGCAGAGCCCCGGGTCAAGAATTGGAACGGTGAATAGGACCGCCAAAATACCGTTGATGCTGGCGAGTCCGAAGAACTTCTTCGCCATCTCATCGGAGTTCAATTGCGCCATTCATCTCCTGACGACGGCTCGTCCCCCAAGCCCTCGCAACGCCCCTAGCTCCCGGTCAAGTGATAAAAGCGTTGCCTTGGCTATGTGGCTGCTCTTCACTCGAAGGCTTCAAAGACTTTGGCTTTCGGGACTACGTCTGGGCCTCCTGTAGATGAAGGCCACCACCACGATGAGCAGAATGGAAACGTACAGTCCCAGAGCCACGAAGGGTGCGAAGTGCCACTCGAACGCGTGTTCAGAGGCGAGGTTCGGGTTCTCCCCAGCGATCTGGAGACCCCACTGTGGGAACACAGTGGAAGTGAGAGGATTGGACGCCGTGAATGTTTGGTAGTTCCACACCTCTGAGTTGATGTACCAAGTACCGGCCTCGTTCTCCCACTGCTGCGTCACGTTAACTACGGCTGTTATGTTCCCGAGGGCGGGGCTCGCCCCGTTTAGATGCATCACAAAAGTGGCGTTGACTTCTGAGGGCGACAACGTCACCATGGTCAACTTCGAGATTACGGCGCTAAGCGACGTGGTCTTAGCTATCGAAGCGTCATAGAGGATCCTGATGTTTCCTTGTCCGTTGTAGACTCCTCCCAGACCCTGAGTCGTCCCTTCCCAGTTGTCCACGCTCGACGACGTGTAGAAGTTGGATAACGATTCGACCGCTCTGTCGTTGAAGGCCTGGACGAAGAGGTTGATCTGTGACAGCACCGCGGAATTGTTCCCTGTCGAAGCCGAGAAGCTAGAAGAGGTTGAGTTGGACGAAGCGGTTGTCGTTGTTGAAGTAGAAGTGGACGACGTGGTTGGGGTAGTTGTGGTAGTGGTTGTAGATGAGCTTCGAGACGCGAGATAGAAGCCCACGCCCGCTACCACTACTATAACAACAACAATGACCGCTATGACGGCAGTGGAGACTGCTCTCTTCTCCGTACGCACGCGGTTGTGAGGGCTTTCACCACTATATAATCATCCCGTCATGGGAGACGCCGACTGAAGACTCACTCGAGAGCAGAGGATATTAGCGAGTGAAAGGAAGTGTTGGAGAAAATGCAGAGAAGGTCACGAGTACTGCTCGCCGCTGCATTTGTCCTTGTCTTAACCGCACTAATAGCTGCCTTCTTTCTCGTGGTCCCTGCACATGTTGAGAGCACGCCCCCGAAGATAGTCGTGAGCTACGGCACAGAGGCTCACGCAAATTCGATCTCAGACCTGCAGCTATACCTGGCGATCAACTCCTCGAGGCTTCAGAGTGGGCAGGCTCTAGCAATCACACTCTTCGAAGAGAATCCCACGGGCTCGCTGGTGAACGTGAGCTCAGCTTCAGACTATGTCACTCGGGACCTTGGAATAGGGATATCCCCATGCACCTTTGTGAACGAGCCTATCAGCTTCGCAGTATTCAGCGGAAATTTTGGTGCGGGGAATTTTACACAAGGATTACCCCTTCAGTTGGACAACCCCTCGTTGATCTACAGTTGTCCCCCGACCTGGACGGTCCGCTACTGGGAGTTCCAGTCAGAAGGTAACACCACCGTGTTGGATGGCTGCCAAACGATCCACTGCTTCAGCCAGGGGTTGATTTTCGACAACGCTCAGGTTGTCGTAGTCCAAGGGACGTACACGAAAGGTCAAAGCACGGTCGAAGACTTTAGCCCAGGCGTTTACACGATTGTCGGAGGGGATGAATGGGGGGCGGCCGTCCTTCTCCACTTCACCATCTCGTAGAAGCACAAGACGAAGGAGGCGGACCGGCGGACCGCTACCCTATTAAGCAGACTAGCTACTAACGTGTCAATTGAGTCGCAGGCCTGCGAGACGCGGAGGGCCAGACAGGCCTTGGGGTAAGATTGCCGGGGCGGTAGTGGTCGTCTTGTTGGTCGTGGGAGCTTATGAGTTCTACCCTAGACCAGAGTACACCACGCACGACATAACCTGTGGAGTTCTGATCTACGGGATCATATCAGCCCAGACGGTCAATTCTGGGGGCACTGAGGTCCCAGTAAACCTGACTGAGACCACGATGACCAACTTCTCTACGACTACGAACATAGGAGCCCCTCCCGGTAAGGTGGTAACGACCTTCACTTCGTCGACGGGCTCAGGTTTCAACGGATATGGTCAGTATACCCATTGCACTTACCTCAACTCGACTTCGTCCAGCACTTGATGATGGGACCGAGACTCTCTTCGAAGTAGTCAGTCGAGTCGAGCTGTCTCGGCCCGACAAGGATAGTTTAAAGAATCCATCGAAACCGGTTCGAAAGTTGGAACATCCACCTCCGTTTCCACACGCAAGATTGGTCAAAGTCTCGGTGATTGTCGTAGTACTGGTGGTTGCTGCCTCCTTTTACTTCTACATATCAGCGCCGGCGAGGTCCTGCGATAGCTATCCCCTGACAGAGTTAAGTGAGTCCGTCACAACAACGAATTCGACCAGGGCGGTGCTGACTACCTCCTGGCTTGACTGCTCCTCTCACGCCGTGAGGTTCGTAGTTCAGGGGGGAGGGACATCCAATTCCGAGTCGGAATTCGCGTTCACCTCACTCCCCGTATCCGTTGAACCAGGACAGTCCGTTCTCGTTCAAGTAAACTACAATCCTACCACGAGCTTGTTTTCGGGCACTTTCGTATTTCTTGCGGCTTACAATGCAACCGACTCGGGGCAGATAGTGAGCGGACAATACGCGTTTACCGCGTAGTCTCAATCGCGAAGATTCTTTGCACTGCTTTGGTCCAAGCAATGAGTGGCATCTGTCACTTTATCCAACCGGCTGGTCTCTACTCATAGAGCTGTGGGGCCCTTGAATGCACTTGAATCCATCAAGCCTTATTAGCCGTCTAGCGTCCGACAAAACTGCGAACCCCTGAGGTGACTGAGACGAAAGCCAAAAGGAGATCCGAGTCAATTTCATACTGGTACCTCTTTCTTATTCCGCTATTTGCGATATTGGCCGTCATCGAGTTCTATCCACTAGTTGAAGGGATAGGAGACAGCTTCACCAATCCCAACGGGGCCTTCTCGTTTTCCAACTACACTATGATTTTCGCGGACCACGCTTTCTGGTCCGCCCTGTTGGTCTCTCTCGCCTACACAGTCGGGAGCACCTCCCTATGCGTAGCTGTGGGTCTCGTGTTGGCATTCCTCGTAACTCAGAGAGTGAGGGGAAGAGGCTTCTTCGAAGCCCTCTACGTCTTTCCTCTTGCCGTCTCTCCTATCGTCGTGGGAGTAGTCTGGGCGCCGGGCGGCGTCTGGGACGACATCCAGACCTTCACACATTTCATACTGCACATCCCTTACTGGAACGAGTTGTCCGTCTTCTTCTACTTCCCCGTGATGATTCTCTCTGAGGCGTGGGAGTGGGGGCCTCTGATCATGCTTGTAGCGCTGAGCATAGTCAACGCGCAGTCACCGGCAGTCTTCGAGGCTGCAGAGGTCTTCGGCGCTACGGCATGGCAGAGGTTCAGGATGGTCGCGGTGCCTTCGATACTTCGTTCTCCCGTGCTGCAGTTCGTGGTGGTCCTTCGACTGATCGACGCTATGCGAGCCTTCGAGATTCCCTTGGCCTGGTCGAACTGGGTGGGATTCCAGACCACGATTGGGTCGCCCGTCGACACCCTAAGCCTCTATTTGTACAAGCTCATCTTCATCCCAGCTTACGGGTTCCCACTCGGGCTGATCACCGCGGTGGGTGTAGCCCTCCTGGGTGGAACTCTAGTTGCTGCGTACGCGATGATGAGGCTGCTACAGCGCGTGGGAGCTAGTAGACCTTGAACAAGACCAAGAAGAAACCACTGTCCTTCGACAGTCGCATAGTGGCCTACGGGTCCCTCGTCTTTGCTGCTCTGTACTCCGTCTGGCCTATCATGGTGATGGGCTTGGAAGGATACAACGTCGACCTCTCGCCACTGTTCTCCGGAAAGGGAATCAGGTTCGTCGGCGGGGTCCCCGCTTACAGCGGGGGCATATATCCGACGCCGATACACTATCTGGATGCGCTGTTCATAGGTGCCTTCCCCAGGCTGCTGGGTAATACTCTCTTGATCTCGGCGATCAGCATCGCGATGGCTCTGGCGGCAGGACTCGGGACCGCATACATGCTCGCGCGAATCCCCGTAAGGGGCAGGGGGGTGCTTTCCTACTTGCTTCTAGCCCTCCGCGCCGTCTCGCCTTTCCTGGTGATAGTGCCGCTCTACATTTACTACACAAGAAACGGCCTTTGGGACACCTACTTCGGGCTCGCTTTGGCCGAGGAACTGACAATTCTTTCAGTGGTGGTTTGGATGCTGCGAGGATTCTTCGCGGACATTCCTAGGGAGGTCTACGACGCGGCCGCCGTGTTCGGGGCAAGTGAAGGTCAAATCTTCAGGCGGGTAGCGTTGCGCATGGTTATCCCGGGTGTCATCGTCACGGTGGTCTTCTCCTTCATCCTGATATGGAACGAGTTCGTCATCGCTGACATACTCTCAGGCGGGGCTGCGAAGACCGTCGCTGTCGGAGTGTGGTCAGGGCTTGGAGAGAGCGTTCAAGCATTCAAGGTGGTCAGCCCGGACGACCTCAACGCCGGTGGGTTTCTCGCGTGGGTACCTGCAATCGCGGTCATGCTGGCCATTCGAAAGTATCTTGCGAAAGGTTACAGCCTGGGCACAGCCAGCTGAAGTCAGTCGCGGGAGTCCTGAGAGAACGACTTCAATATCAAAGCGAAAGAGACTATTATGAGGGCAGCAATCAGAGCCGCGACAATCTCGGCGACCTCGGTCCAAGAAAACACTCCCGAATAGAGCAGGTCGATTGTAGTCCCCACTGCCGTCAGTAGGCCAAACAAGCCAAAGATCAGGACGGAGAGGCGAACCGTGTTGATTCAGCGATCCTGGCTGGGAGGGGCGTCAAACTAGCAACTCCCCGCTCTTCTTATCGAAGAAGTGCATCTTCTTTACAGGGAGGTCAAGCTGGACATGACGGCCAGGTGTCACCTGTGCGTTGGGAGGAAGGACTATCCTGAAGACTCTGCCCGCGACGAACGACGACACCACCGTGCTAGAGCCCAGTGTCTCAAAACTCTCGATTTCGACATCTAGGTTCGCTTCCGATATCCTCTTGGCTAGCACACCAATGTCTTCTGGACGGATTCCGACCAGTACGGAACTTCCCCCTGCTTTCTGCCTCACAAGACCAGCAGTAGCCACGTCGAGAGGTATCGTCGCGTTGTCCAACTTGAGCATGTTCACCTCTGTGATCTCGGCCTCCATTATGTTCGTTGGAGGATTACCCACAAACCCTGCGACGAAGGAGTTCGCGGGCCTCGAGTACACTTCGAGCGGTGCTCCGTATTGGGATAGCTTCCCAGCGTTCATTATCCCAATGGAATCGGCCAGACCCATGGCTTCTGCCTGGTCGTGCGTGACATAGATAGCGGTCATCTGCGTCTCCCTCCTGATCTTCTTTAGCTCGGTCCTGAGCTGGGCTCTCAGCGGGGCGTCCAGGCTGGTTAGGGGCTCGTCCATGAGAAGCGCGTTCGGTTGCCTGACAATGGCGCGGCCCAGTGCCGCCCTCTGCTGCTCCCCGCCACTCAGCTGGGCGGGTTTCTTCGGCAGGAGGTGCTTGATCACGAGTAGGTCAGCGACCTCGTTGACCCGCTTGTCGATCTCCGTCTTGGAGACGTTCCTGACCTTGAGCGGGAACCCGATGTTGTCGTGGATGGTCATCAGCGGGAACAAGGCGGAGGTCTGGAAGACCATCGCGAGGTCCCTTTCCCTAGGCGGGAGGTCCGTCACCGCTTCGCCGTCGATCTTCACTGAACCCGAGTCAGGTTTCTCAAAGCCCGCCACACACCTGAGGAGTGTCGTCTTGCCCGACCCTGATGGCCCGAGGACGACTGTGAATGTCCCGCTACTAACCTTGAGCGATACCCCGTCTACCGCTTGAGTTGTGCCATACCTCTTCGACACGTTTTCGATTTCTATGTTGGCCATTGGAGCGACATCAAGACCAAGGCATGCTGCTGAATTTCATAGAATCGGCTGTGCGATAGATTCTCAGCACGCTGCAAAGCCTTGCGAAAAGTATCGCTCGCCCCTGTTTATTTATGCTTTGAGTGCAGTTGACCGCCGGAACGAGACCGAAGAGGATAAATTCGGACGAGCGGGATTTTGCGTGCGGGTTGTTCAAGAAGAAGAGCATGGCTGTCAGTCGCACCCTAGCCTTGGTCATGATACTCGCGCTGGTCGTGGCGCTAATAGCCGGGGAGTACTTCATAACCTCGAAGAGCAACGGCGGGTCGACCGAAGTCGACATAACCATCGTCGAGGACAACCCCGTCCTTCAGCTGGACCACTTCTACCCCGACAACGTGACCGTGGCTTTGGGACAGAACGTGACGCTGGCTATCCTGAACGGAGATGACGAGTTGAGGGTCTTCACCCTCACGCAGTTCGGTATCAACGAATCAATGGCACCGGGGACGGCTGTTCGCGTCACTTTCGTGGCGAACCATGCAGGAAATTTCCTCTTTTACTCCCCCAAGACTCCGCCCAGCGCTGTGAGCCAGGGTCGGCCCGGCCCCTATCTCTCCGGGAACTTCACCGTGACCTGACAAAATGACAACACATCTTGCCCTCCCTTCGAAAGACCGAAAGAACGAAGGACCTCTAGAGTGAGATCGCATGGAATCCAGACGCTGGTACCTTGTCTTCATACCACTCTTCGCAGTCCTGGGCTTTGTCGTCGTCTACCCTCTGATCGCCAGCCTATACATCAGCCTTACGACGGTCAGCGGCTCCTTCAGCCTCTCAAACTACGCTGCAATGGTCTCGACCCCGACCTTCTGGAACGCGCTCAACATCTCCCTTCTCTACTCGCTCAGTAGCACGATAATCGCAGTCGCGATAGGCCTGGGCTTGACGTACATCCTGACTCAGGAGCTCCGAGGGAGGGGATTCTTCGAGATGGTCTACATTCTCCCATTGGCGGTCGCCCCCATAGTCGTGGGCACCGTCTGGGCGCCGAGCGGCTTCTGGGATGACGTCCAGACATTCTCCCACTTCCAGCTGCACCTGCCCTACTTCAACGAGCTGAGCCCGCTCTTCTACTTCCCGACGATGTTCCTGTCAGAAGCCTGGGAGTGGGAGCCCTTGATCATGCTCGTGGCAATCAGCATCATCAACGGCACCGCGAAGGAGATCTACGAAGCCGCCGAGCTGCACGGGGCGACGGCGTTCCAGAAGTTCAGGATGGTGACGCTCCCGAGCGTGCTCCGCTCTCCCGTGATGCAGGTGATAGTTGTCCTGCGTTTCATCGACGCGATGCGAGCATTCGAGATCCCGCTCGCCTGGTCGAACTGGCTTGGCTACACGACTACACTCGGGTCGCCCGTGGACACGATAAGTCTCTACATCTACAAGCTGCTCTTTTCGTCTCCCCTAGGATTCTCAGTCGGTGTAGCCTCGGCGGTCGCCCTCACGCTCTTCGCGATAACGCTGGTGGGGGCTCTGATTCTGCTTAGAATCCTGAAGGCGGTGGGGGATTAGAAGATGACAAAGAAAACCACGAGCGGCAGCGCGAAGTCCTATGACCGAACCCGAAGGAGGCTGAGGACGAGGAGGATCCTCCTCTACGTCGTGGCCGTGCTCGCGGCTCTCTACTCCTTCTGGCCCATCATGACCACCGCCCTGGAGGGGTACAACATCGACCTCGCGGCGATCTTCTCCGGCAGGGCGTTCAGGCTCGTCGGCGGACTGCGCTACAACGGCGGAATCTATCCTAGCGCCATCTACTATCTGCAGTCGCTGGGCGTCGAGGCATACCCGAGGCTCGTGGTCGACACCCTCATCGTAGCTGCTCTGAGCATAAGCATCGCGCTGCTCGTCGGGATACCTGTCGCTTACGTTCTCGCCAGGATAGACGTCAGAGGGAAGACACTCGTGTCGTACCTCCTTCTGGCTCTGAGGACTGTCTCCCAGTACGTCGTCATCATACCCCTCTACATCGCATACTCGGAGCTGGGAATATACGACTCCTTCACTGGCATAGCTCTGGCTGAACAGGTACTGATACTGTCGGTAGTCGTCTGGATGCTGCGCGGTTTCTTCGCAGACATACCCAGGGACGTCTATGAGGCCGCGACAGTTTTTGGTAAGAGGGAGTGGGAGGTCTTCAGGAGGGTCATATTCCCGATGGTCGTCCCGGGCGTGGTCGTCACGACGATGTTCGCCCTCGTCCTGCTCTGGAACGACTTCATCATCGCCGACGCGCTCACTGGAGCCGCGACCAGGACGGTCGCAGTGGGGGTTTGGGAGGGCCTTGCGATCAACCAGCTCTCCTTCAGCGCGGTGGCTTGGGACACTCTCAACGCGGCAGGGACGCTCGCGTATATACCCGCTGCGGTGGTGATGCTCCTGATCAAGAGATACCTTGCGAAGGGCTTCAGCCTGGGGTTAGCCCGCTAGAACTCCCTCAAAATGGTGTAGGATGGCACGGTGCCTGAACCGAACCTGATGCTCTCCAAGATCTTCAGGTCATAAGTGGTCCCGTTCGTCTGCAAGGGACCCACTTCGGTAACGTAGAACGTCCCCGACGAAGCGCCCGTGCCAGTTATGTTCAGGGTGCTGCCGAAGGCGTCGACTATGCTCGTCTGCTTCATCGCCGACATGAAGGTCGAACGGGTCAGGGTCTGACCGCTCGAGAGCACGTTGCGGATCGCGTTGATCATCATCTCCATCCCCAGGTAGGAGTAGTAGTAGTTGGAGCCTATCTCGGTCGGACAGACTCCGCAGTAGGCTATCGACTTGTTCGCATCTCCATAGATGTAAGGCTCGAGGGCGTTCACGAACGAGGAAGCGACGGGGTAGCTGGTGCTCAGCGCGCTGTCGAAGAGGGTGACGCCCCTTATGCCTGTCGCGTTCGTTCCTAGGTCGCTCACCTGATCGTCCACGGACGCCACGAATATCTGCTTCTGGGAGAAGCCAGCTGACTGAAGGGCCTCGATGACGTTAGACTGGGAGAACTCGACCGTAGGGAGCCATGAGACTATGACCGCGTTCGCCCCCGAGAACTTCGCCGCCTCCGCTGCCGTCCCCCACGGGAACTGGGCGTTCGCGTACAGCTGGTCGAAGACGATGCTCTCGTTCTTGAATGTGCTCGCGTACCACTTCACGCCTGCCGCCATCTCGACCTGCTGGTCCGCGTTCTGGGTCATGAGCGCTATCTTCGCGCCGGGGACCGCTTCGGAGACATACTTGGCGACGGCCGCTCCCCACTGCACCGCGTCGGGCTGGACGCTCACAGTCCAGTTGTTGTCTGGCGGGGTCAAAGCCGCGGACGATAGCGTCGAGACGACGAAGGGCACTTCGTGCGGTCCCGTATAGTCCGAAATCGCCAGCGCATCCTCCTGGTTGGTCGGCCCGGTGATCGCGAGCACCCCGTACTGGTCGAGGTCCAGAGCCTGCTTGGCAGCCCTCTGAGGGTTGGACTGTGAATCGTCGACTATCAGGTCGATCATCCGCCCGTCGACGCCCCCAGCGGCGTTGGTCTCGTTCACGGCAAGCTCAGCGCCGATCCTGGCCGCGTACCCCTGGGGCACAGGCGTGATGCCCACTCGCGCCTGCTCTAGGTCCGCCACCCCTGTCGTTATCTCCGTGATGAAACCTATCTTGATCGGTGAACCTATTGCCGGATTCAACACGGTGACCGACTGAGTACCGGGGCTTGGTCTGGAGAGGACCGCGAACACTGCCACCGCCGCTAGGACAATGACAATCAGAACGACCGCTGACGCCGCATTCTTGCGAGACTTTGACGCAGGCGCTGACAACCTGACCCATCGAACCTTTGCGGAGAGCTATTTATCCGAGCGAATGCTACGATGCAAGGACGGTCATGTTCCCCCAAGTCTCTTGTGCGCCGGTGCAGTTACCGCAGAGACCGGGCGGCTCGTAATACGGAAACACCCCGACCTGGTTTGGCACGAAGCTCACTCGGGTGGTCACCCCACTGGGAACGACGCCCGTGTTCACTCCGAACGCCGGAATCGCCAGCTCGTGAGGATCGTCGTCAGTGTTGTCGAAGACTATAGTGACGTGCTGGCCTTCTGTGACCGTGAAGTAGTGCGGGAAGAACTCGTCAGGCGCCCCATTCTGCGGGGTCCCGTCCGTGACCATGATGTTGATGGTGACCGAGTTCTTGGAAGTCGCGTTTGCGTTGTTGATGTAGTACGCGGAGCTGATCGCGAGAACACCGATCAGAGCTATCGCAGCTATCACGATCCTTGAGACACCCTTCCTGCCTCGCGTGCTTGACAACCGCCTTGCGCTCTGAGGACGCCTCGGATTTATACTGTTTGAGTGCGTTTGAACTGCTAACTCTGGGTCGATCACGAGCTCTGCACCAAGAACCACCCGTTCAACGACTGACCTGCATCGCAGTTCCCACCGCCGCAATCCTCCGAAGGCTCTGAGTAGGTGTAGTTTCCGTCCTTCGATGCGACGAAAGAGAGCGTGGCTGTGCCGTTCGGCTTGATCTGTCCGGTGTCTAGGCCGAAGCTTGGAATCGCTAGCCCGTGGGTCAGATTGTCAGAGTTCTGTATGACAAGCGTGATGTGCTCTCCTAGGTTGACGGTGAAGTTTTGAGGGTAGTAGGTGGCGGGGGTGCTCAGGTATCTGCCACCTATCTGGATGTCAATCTGTTCTCCATAGTAGTTCCCAGAGTTGGACTTGTAGACCACGTAGTAGAGGACTCCAGCGACCGCCACCAGAAGCACTAAGACCACAGCCCCAAGTTCGACCTTCGAGACCTTCGGTTTCGGGGACGCCTTGGGAGCTGCTTCCGTGGCCCGCCTTTGAACGCGCGTTCCCTCGTGGGCCCGGCCAGCAAAGGGGTGCGCGAGATAGCCCGTCGTCATACCGTCCGTCCCCCACTGAGCGAACTCCAGAAATAAACCATTTGAACGCAGTTGCACTTACCGGAGCTCGAACGAGCCCGAGGCATGCTCCCCGGAAGAAACCTGCCGATGTAATAATCCTTATGTAATTCTGCGCGGCTTTCTCGCACAGTGGGTCCCAGCTGTTCTCGATCTTCGGCTACACGCCGGTCCCCGACGACTTCACGAATTCGATCTCAGTGGTCGTTGTCGCTATAGCGATATACTACGCATACAAGATCGTCAGGCTCTCCCGAGAGAGAGAGTTCGTGGCGCTGAGAGGAGGTAGGGCGCCATACTACATAATCCTGGGTCTGATATTTCTCGAGCTCGACAGAGTCTTCGACCTGCTGACCAACTACCTGTCGGGGATCTTCGGATATCAAATCACGGTCACCTTCAACGATCCTCCAGCGGCCCTAGCAGCCGTCTTCATAATGCTCGGTCTTAGGGAGATGTACACTGTATACCTGAAGGACTCGAAGCTCGCGATTAGCGTGCCCTCCCCCCAGGAGATTTGGGAGAGTGAGAACACGGCCGAACCGCTGGCACCGGTTCAAACTTCGTTGGGACTAGCCGCTGACTCGCTTGAACGTCGCGGTCAGAAAACCGGCCCTGACGGCCGAGTCGGTGATGACGTATCCCCCGGAGTTGAACATGACTTCGAGGGCCTTGAAGACGACGCTGGTGTGCTCCAGCGGCATCTCAGGGACGAAGACGGCCTTTAGGAAGAACTCGTCCCCCTTCCTCTTCTCCAGCAGAAACTCGCTACAGTCCCAGAGGAAGTCGGATGCGTAGTCCCGCAGGGATTGCAAGAACTCCTCTTCCGAGGCCTTGTTGAGAAAGACGTCTGCCTGCCACTTTGCGTTTTCGGTGATCGCCTTGGTCCACTTTTTCTTCACGCCCCTGGAAGCTTCCGAACTCGCGGTGTACCAGAGGTCCTGGTTGACGAGCATCATCCGGGACTTCTTCGCCCTGTCCTCCACCACCCTTGCTTTCGCTGCCTCCCTGGGCGAATATCCGAGCCTGTGGGCCTCGAGGGCGAACAGACCCAGCTCGTTGATCAGGCTGTAGAGTGTCTTCCCTTCCATGTTTGCAAGCCTGACAAGCTCCTGAGCGATGTCCTCGTTCATGTTGACCGTTCGGCGCTTGCCAAACCTTGTGTCCAGAGACACGACGCGCAATCTCTTCATCATGACCTAATAAGCACGCTTGATGTCCTGTGAGTTATGGACAGGAATCCCACCATTGGGAGGTAGGAGCCGGTTGAAGGAGCTCGAAAATGACCCCGAAAACCCGTGCTTTGGGTGCGGGCCGAACAACCAGATTGGGCTCCGGCTGAAGTTCTACAAGGACAGTAGCCGCGTGATTGCCAGAACAACTTTCGACGAGAGACGCTCTGCATGGCCCGGGCAGGTCCATGGAGGAGTGGTCTTCACAGCGCTCGAATGCACCTGCCAGTGGACGTTCCAGACTCTCAAGCACAGGTCGGGGCCGACCGAGAAGTGGAAGATGGAGTTCGTGGACAGAGTCGAGGTGGGAGAGCCTGTGACGCTAGTCGGCAGGGTCACCAAAGTGTCACCTGGCATGGTCCGGGTTCGGGCTGATATCCTTCAAAGAATGAAGGCCCGAGCCTTCATGGTGCAAGACATCCGAGTTGTAAGGGACCTCAAGGAGTTCAGGAAGCTGCGACCGGCAGTAGAGATCGATAGAGTGATGATGAGGAACTTCGAGCGACGATGATGGCTACCCTTCTAGGCAGCCTGCAGTGGGTCGATGACTTCCAACCAGTCCACCCTCTTTAGGGCTGCGTCGTGAGTCATGATTCTGTTCACCTTCGCGCGCCTCATCAGTGCCAAGATGGTCGCGTCTCTGCCGCAGATTCCCAAGTGGGAGTATCTCTTGAGCATGTCAACGGCTTCAAGTGCATCCTGATATTCGAAGTCTGATATTGCAAGGGGAAAACGGAGAAAGAGTCCCAGCTTCTCCCCTCCCGACACCGGTCCCAGACTCCTCACGAGGAATTGTGCCAGCTCCATCACCACTATCGTGTTTGCGGCTATCTGTTCCGTCTTCAGTGCATTCTCGACCGGCCCCTCGACCCGCCTGTGCTCCGCTGCATCCCGGTCGAAGAAATAAGCCCAAATGTTCGTGTCAATGATGAGGATGGTCGGCACCCCAGATGGCTTTGAGGTCCTTCGGATCTATCTTTGAGCTATGAACGCAGCCTTTCAAACCTTCGATGAACTCCTCCACCCCTATCTCAGGGGACAGCAGCAGCTCGTTCCCTTTCGTCGAGATTCTGAGCTTCTGTTCAGGCCTGAGCTTGAGCTCTGTCCTAAGTTCGTTGGGTATGACGATCCTCCCCCTCTCGTCTATGACAGCTTCACCCATCTGATTTCCCATCCCATCAAATTTCCCACTCTTCAATAAGCTTGTACGTTCCAATCTGAAAGCGACCGTCTACGATGCAGTGTCTCTTGCTAGACTCAGTCCCCGCTCCTCAACGTCTGACCAACGGTCAAACTCTTCAAGCGTATTGCTCCGCGTCGACTTGCTTCAGTTTCCTCTTGACTCGCTCCGCAAACGTGGCGTACACTTCCACGCGATGCTCTATTAGGTCTAGTCTTGCCTGAGCCACCCCAGAGGTGCCTCTTACGACCTCGAGGGTCTCTTGGGCTGCTGTTATGCCGGGCAGGACCAGGGTGAAGAGGCTGAAACTGGCCCAGAGTCCGGCGTAGATCAGTCTCGGCTCCAGAGTCTTCATCAGGTCTGAGTCGGTGTCCGTTCTCGCTCTCTCAGACCCGTGCTCCACGATCAGGTTGACTATGATTCCGCCAGACATCTTGCTTTCGTCAGAGGAGACCATCGTCGCGATTGCGAAGCCGTCTATCATCCTCTTCGTCCTCCTCTTCAGGGTTCTAGTCGAGATCCCGAGCACGGTGGCGATCTCGTGCACAGGTCTATCCCGTCTGTCCTGAAGGGCAGCGACGATCCGCCAGTCCTTGGCAGACAGCTCGATGCCGCACGGAGGAAAGGGGACTCTGGTGAACTTCCCGTTGGTGCCGTTGCAGATGCGAGAAATGAGGTCGACCTTCCTGTCCTTCGCTTGCTCGTCCTCATAGTAGAAGGACACGCCGACCATGTTGGTGACGTGCGTGGCCACCAGTATCATACCGTCTACCAGCGCGAGCTCTGAGAGTAATTCTTCCTTGTTCGAATCCTGCGGCACTTCCAGGGAGAGATTTCCGATGGACAACCCGAGCAGCGATGGATGGACCTGTACAGGGAACGCTCTTAGGAACCCCGACTTCGTCATCTTCTCGATCCTTTTCCTGACAGTCTCTCTCGAAACTCCAAGCTTCCTGGAGACCTTGATGTAGGAAGGATTGATGTCGCCCCACGCCAGGCCTACGTGCCCCCCCTGGGTGAGTTCTCTTACTATCCTGGTGTCGAGCTCGTCCAAATCGTATACTTGGCCCCATGATTCGACTCTTTCTCGTATAAACTTGTCCGATTTGCCAAGTTCATACCCGCACACAGTTATAGTCAGGATTCAGTTCTTCCGTCTCCGGTGCCGCATTTACTCTGAAGCCTATTTCGTACAGGCATTTCTCCGCGCTGGTTCTCTTTCTGATAGTCCTCTCACCCATCGCTTACGCGACCGCACAGGACAGGTTCGAGTCACGGAGCTACGACCCGGCGAGGACCTCATTCCAGTCAGGACGGGCGGACGTCCCCAATGCGGCGACGCCTTCGCCAGCTTGGTGCAGCGCACTTGGAACATGGGATGGGTTTTCGACATGCACAGTTTCGACTCCTGTGTCAATCAGTACTGATATACAGGTAACTTCAGGGACGCTCCAAGTCAGCAACACTGGTTCATCGACCGACGGGATCACCATCGAAAGCGGAGGTACGCTTGAAATAGAGTCCGGTGCGTCTGTCATGATCAGTAATTCTGGATCGACGTCCACCGGGATCCTGGTCGTAAGCGGCGGGACACTAACTGTTGACAGCGGAGGGGCTATGACGATTGATACGTCAGTGAGTTCTTCCAACGGAGTAATCATTGAGGGCGCGCTGGGCAATTCCGGCACCATCACGGCCGCGAACTCTGGGACAGGTAGCAATGGTGTCTGGGTCTACTACGGCACATTCACCAGCTCCGGCACAGTCAACCTAGAGAACGACGGCAGTGAGTCCTACGGAGCCTACCTCGACTACGGCACGATGACCAGCTCTGGCACAGTCGCTATAACGAACTCAGGGAGCTACACCGATGGCATCAGAATGTCGGTCAGTCCCGCCAGTACCATTATCCTTACCAATTCTGGTACGATGACGATTGATAACTCGGGGTCGGATACAGCAGGCATCTATGACGTGGAAGGAGCCATCGTCAATCAATGCGATGCCACCATCAACGTCGAGACGAGCACGACCTCGACCGACACCGGGATCTACATCACAGGCAGCGGCACAATCACCAACGACGGTGGCACCATAATAGGCTACTCTGGCACCGTCACGGAGGGGCCAAGTTGCGCCACTACCACCTCTACTTCTTCCTCCACGAGCACTTCCACCACGACGACCACGACTACGACTACCACTGCTGGAGAGGTCGAGGTCTCCATCACTCTCGACCAGTTTGATAGCTACGGGACGGCGCTATCCGCGAGCAACTACTTCACGGTGACATACACGCAGGGAGGTGTTCCCGGGCAGGTCGCAGAAGAACAGGGCGGCTTGCTGACTATATCGGTCGACCAGAACACGATGGTGAGCATCTCTGCGACCTCCTCCGGGTCCGGCGCCAGCCAGCAGTGGTGCCTCTCTCTATCGTCCGGCGCGTGCCTGACAACGCAGGTCCCGGTTGGCACTTCTGCGGTCGCGGTTACGTACGTATACTTTGACTGCTTGGAGCAGTTCGTGGTTTACCAGGTCAGCGGTGGGAGCAGCGCGCTCGGTTACGGGGGCCCTCAGCCACCTTCCTTCGATTATTCTACTGCGCCCTCAACCGCCTCGAGCTCTCAGTCGGCTCAACCCTCTTCGATAATCTCCGTCACCGAATACCCCTCGGCGCCGCCTGCTATCTGGGTCGTCGCAGGGACTACGAGCGCGTTTTCTTCGGTAACCTACTCTAGTCCTGACACGCCTTACGAGCAGTGGACAGGAGTTCCCAGCTGCACGCAAATGGGCAGCGAGATAAGCTGCGGTCCTTACGTCCCCGACGACGAGGTGGGGCCGTTCTCGGCCGGAGACGTGAACGTTGCGCTCGAATACATCAATCAGTACGAGATACAGGCGGACTACAAGGTGTCTGGCGGGGTCGGCTACACCGCACCCACTCTGAGTTACACGTCCGGTGGTGCCCCAGCGGAGACTCTGCTAACCACAAGCTACGCGTACGTCTGGATGGACGTCGGCTCCGGCTGGAGTGCCAACAGCCCCCTCGTCGGCTCTGGACCGGCTGAGCAGTGGGTGTGTTCGATCTGCTCGGGCTCTGAGACGTACGACCAGCAGATCACCCTTGACTACACCCAGCAGTATCTCATCTCGTTCGGGGTTATCGACCTGTGGGACTGCGTCAACGCAGCGACCAGCACAGCGTATCTCTGCAGCTCGTCCAGTCCAAACGTGGCCGGGACCATCAGCCCCTCTTCGCCCACGTGGGAGGACGCAGGCGTCCCGTTCGAGGTCACGCAGACTCCTGCGACCGACCAACACCAGGGATACGGGCTTAGCTGCGGGTACGCGCCCTGCTACTGGACCACGAGCGACTCGGCAGGGTTCACGTTCCCGAGCGGCTGCACGGCGGCCGGAGATTCGTGCGAAACGGAGTTCACAGCCGAAGCGTCAGGGACCATCTCGGCCTACTTTGGAATACCGACCTCCTCTGGGAGCTCTCCGACATGCGGCGGAGGGGGTGTCGACGATGACGGTCAATGCGTCTGTCCCGAGGGGTCAGTGATGACGGGTGGAGGATGCGCTTGCGACGGGTCCGGATGCGTCGGGATGGGAGACTGGGTCATGGGCGTAGACCCCGGCTACGTGCTTGTCACGGCTCCGGACGGAATTTCTCAGGTGGGCTGCGATTCCAGCGGCAACCTGGTCGACACCCTAGAGGGGGCGACCATCAGCTCTTGCTCCGGAGGGACCGGCACGATCCTGATAGCTAGCCCTCCTACAGGAGTCTACAAGATCCAAATCTTCTCGGTGGGGAGTAGCAGCTCCTACACTATAGACTTCGATTCCTACTCCATAGTCGGAGGCCATCTAGACAAGACGAGCCTCTCGGGCACGGTGTCCTCGGGTTCTCCCCAGACAGAGTATCTGACGGTGGGGGCCGACGGGAGTCTTGATGTCTCATCTAGCGTATCGCCGCCATCCGGCGTGCCTGAACTGCCTCCGATCCTAGGTACGAGCAACCTGCTGCTCTTGGTCGCGCTACTGCCGCTAATCTTCCTGGTTCGCAGGAAGGTCGAAGGACGGAGACGAGCGGGCACCCACCCTGGTGACCGCCAAAGCGGTAACTAGCCACTATGCCAGTCTGGGCTAGACTGCGATCATGCTAGTCGTGCCGCTTAAGTAGACACTATGACTGATAATACCTGTATGGCAAAGCGCTCGGGGAGACTCGTGAGAACAACTATCATCAGCGAGCGGGTCAATGTTGAGAGATTGGGAGATATGGCCGAAGCTGTCATCCTGAACGAGAGAGTGAAACGGCGAGCCCCCAAAGGCTGGAGGTCGCTGGACGTGATCAAGAAATGGCGAAGAATCGGGAGTACATAGTAGATTCGTCGGTCGTCGTCAAGTGGTTCCGCTTGAACTTAGATCCGCTGTTGCAACGAAGCTGAGAGACTTCGCCACTGGTCTGACCAGCTTGAGAAGTTCTCAGACGAGACTTTGCCTCTACGCAGCTACAACAAGCTCCAGTGAGACCGTAGGCAGTTCTCGCTCGCATGTTTCACCGGCTTTGTGCAGAGCTGCAGGACGGACAGATCAAGAAAGCCCTCTCGCCACTCTCTACCGTCGTGGCCATGCTTCCGCAGCTGGGGCATAGAGAGCGTGTCTCCTTCCAGCTCGTGGACAGGCCCCCCGACTTCAGCCAGTCGATGAGAGAGATGCTCGTGGGGTCCTTCAATAGGTCGGTTGAGATCTCGTCGCTGTACTCGACCGCCACCCTGAGCCTCTCGAATTCAGAGGCGCTCATCTCGCGGTTGAGCGTCATCTTTGCGAAGACGGCGAGCAGCCGTTCCTTGTCCTTCTCCGTCTCCAGCTGGGTATCGATGTCAGAGAAGTAGTACAACGAGACGAACGAAGTCAAGGCGACGAGCCCGTAGGGAGTCCTCAGGAAGACGAGCGGTATCCCGCCGTAAGGGATGACGAGCACTGGCACTCCAAGGACGTTGCCTGCGTCCGTCACGAATGGGTCTTTCTGCAGGTTGTTGTCTCCCTTGGTTTGAAAGTACTGGACGCCGTTCGGCTCCGTGCCCATCCCCACCACCCTGTGTATCACCACGGGCATCAGGAGAGAGTCGAGCGCCGGTATCCCTGAGCGTCCCTGGACGAAGACGATGATCGTCCCGTTCTTGATGGGTCCGGTCGGGGCCGCGAAGAAGACCAGGTCGCCGTTGTGCAGGGTGGGATACATGCTGTTCCCGTCGACGATGGCCACAGGATACGTGCCTGTCCCGGCGAACAGAGGCAGGGCGAGAGCGAGAACCAGCAGGGATGCTCCAAAGACAAGTACCACTCTCCTCCTGGAGAACTTGTTCCTTATCGACCGGATCGCACTCTTCGGAAATGCGAGAAATCTCTCCATCCTACGTCGACCTCGTCGTGAAGCTCACCTGGAAGTCGGTCGGCTGCGTCCCGCCCCAGAAGACCACGTCTGAGCCAGTCGAGGCCACGATAACCACGGAAATGTATCCGTTCGCGGGGATGGAGACCTGAGACCCTGAGAATGCCATCACGTATTCCGTTGCACTCGTGGTCAGAGTGGGAGACGTGACGCCGCTCGCCACGGTGGACGTGGTCGTCCCGGCCGAGTTGGTGACATAGATCGAGACGCTGAACGTGTTGGATGTTGTGGTGCCAAGAGTGCCGACAGAGACGGACGGGGCGACGCCGCTCGGCGGGTATGCCCTCGCCCTGCCCCAGTTGATGTACAGGCCGTCTGGGTTCCCTGCGACGCTCGAACCCACCGAGCACCAGTAGAGCTGCGAAGACCCTGTGATCGGGTGCTGTGCCACCGAGGCTGCGTTGGCCGCGTAGAAGGTCGTGGATGATATCCCCGCGAACGACGTCGAGCTCGTCCCCGAGTACGTCAAGTCCGAGTAGTACCATGTGGTGGCTGCGTCCGCGCCTCCACCGGTGGTCTTGGTCGCGGTCCCGCTCACAACGTAGACGTATGCGTACAGTGTGCCGCTGGCACCGACCACTTCCGATTCAGCGTTTATTGTCGTGGACGCAGCGTTCGTGCTGTCGCAGAGGCCCGCCACGCCCATGATGTTGCCCGCGTCGCCAGCCTGGATCTCCGCGTAGGATTCGGCGATCTCTCCATAGCTCGGGTTGCCTGACGGAAGGGGTGTAGTAAGTATCATGTTGACCCTGTTCGCCGCGCCGTACCCGGTCAGGCTGAGGACGTTTAGCGTCGCACCGCCGCTTATCATGTTCGTCGTCGTCGCCTGCGCGACGGCGTTGTTCGAACCCAGGTTGAAGCTCGACGTAGCCGTGTTCCCGTTGAAGTAGAGGTCGAAGACGTTGGCGCCGTTGTCGTAGGCGGCGTAGGTCGAAGAGAGCTGCGGTGCCTCGCCACGATTGGTGCCGTCGAACTGGGTCGAGGTCGCGAGGAACTCCATGTAGATGACCATGTATCCGCCGTTCGCGGCGATCGCGGAGGTGAGCTTTACCCAAAAGGTCGCGACGGTCGAAGAGGTGGAGCAGGGACCGTACGGAGCAGAGCTGCCGCACCCTTCCAGCCAAGAGTACAAAACGGTCGAGCACGACGCGGTGGCACAGAACTCTATGTTGCTGAGGCTGGATGACTCGTACGTGGAGTAGGAGGAGGGGTTGATCTGTATCATAGCCTGGTACGGGTTGGGTGTCGCTGAGGTCTGGCTGTTTGTCAGCGTGATGGGGACGTTCGTGTAGGCTGCCGTCGATGCCCAAAAGTCGAGATTCCACGTACCCGCACTCACGGTGGTCGCGCTTGTGAACTGGGGCGACCAGAGATACCCCGAGCCTCCGTTAGGGATCGAGGTCGAGCCTGACCCGGCCGGCTGCGTGGTCTGCGTGTCCACCGTCAGGCAGGGAGACGTGCACCCCGTGACGGGAGCGTTCACGTTCTCATAGTACGCCTTCAAGAAGAAGCCCGCCCTGCTCGCATAGACGGAGTCGGAGATGGTTACCGTCGCCGCGGAGGCCGATACCAAGAAAATGAGGGAGCAGATGATGACCTGCGCGACCCTGATCCTACCTGTGTGGCGCATCCGGACATCATCTGGCTATCATGCTACGGAGATGCTCAACGCTGCGGGAGCCGTCCAGGTCGTCGCGCCTGTGTCCCAAGCTATGGTCATCGTCTGACCCGCCGTTATCGTCGCGGGCGACGTGAACTGGAATGTGTAGAGAGTGGATGAGACGCCGTTCGCGGCAGTGCTCGCGACGGTTATGGTGTAGGTGTGGCTCGTCAGTCCGCCTGCGTTTATAGTCAGGGTGAAGACGATCTCCCAGTCACCCGCGACCAACGCGTCGGCGTAGCCGACGGCTCCGTTGGCCCAAGCTAGGGGCTGTGTGGTGGCGGTCTGGGCCGTCTGGACCACGCTGTATGTGGTTGCAGACGCCGAGTAATAGCCGTTGTCGAGGATGTAGACGCCCTGGTAGGCGGCGTCGTTGGATGTGGTGATGGTCACGGTCGCCGCGAAGGCGGCCATCGAGACCGAGATCAGGCCGATGAAGGCCAGGAGGTAGAAGAGGCGTATCTTGCGTCGAACGAGAGGCAGTTGTACTGTTTTCCTCATTTTTCGCATTTCCTTGACTCGAAAAAATGCGTTCACGTTATTATTGGATTATGGATTTGTGCAACTAACGGAATTGGACTTTATCCCCTTCACTTCAAGAGGAGAGGGCACGCGGCTGCCCTGCACTTGCCCACGGTTCTATCGTATGTGCAGTCGTCCCTGTTGAGATACTTGCACGCGCTCTTCAGATTCGCGAATTCGAGAGCGACGAAAGCCTCGTTCATCCGCGTACCGACGGCTGAGAGGAGCTTGCTGGTCGGCCTATAGACGACCTCTGGCCTCCCTGGCTTGCCACTTGGTTTGAAGCCCCTTTCAAGAAGGCCCTCTCCCTCCATCAGTGCGATCCACCTCAGCATCGTGGTTCTAGACACACCTATGAGACGCGTAAGGTCTGCCGAAGTCGCACCCTGATTGCGGAGAAGGAATTCTACCACCGAACCTATAGTCGCACGGTCGAACGACTGTAGAAGCTTAAGGGTCGAGCTGTTGAAGTTAGAACGAGAATCGGACAATAAGCGCAGCGCTCAGTCATTTTATTTGTATATAAGAATTACACAGTATGAGCATCATTCTGAAGAATCTGGGAAGTATTGACCCGTCTTCCATGAATAATCCCAATCAAGGATGAAAGAACTGCGTCCCCTGGTATTCACCGACCCTCGAGCACACCACACCCCCGCTCTCCACTAGTCGCTAATCCAGTGCAGCTTCGATTGACTTATAGCAACGAACTCTACTTCTTGAGAATACGCTATTGCAATTGCGCGAGGGCGTTTCTCGCCCCATCATCGCCATTGTGATGACAGTCTTGCTCGTGGCTGCAGGCTTTGCCTTCTATGTCGGGACATCATCCTCTAAGATATCCACTAGTTCAACATCCACCACTTCGGTGTCCGAGTCGCATTCGAGTTCCTCCGTAATCACTGCCTCGACCAGCTCGTTGACGACCGCCCCTCTTGGAAGTAACACCTCGAGTTTCAGCCTGTCATCCACATCGTCGAGCAGCGTCTCGAGTTCGAACAGCTCGACGGAAGTGTCTGGAAACACCACCGCGTCCTGCGTTAATGGCACAGCGTCCCCTGCAACAGGGGTCAGCTTCGTCAGAATGATCAATAGCTACTCATCTTTGACGTTTCACTATTCTTTGAATTCTACAACCACGGGGTACCCGCCGACTAATTCCAGCGTCATTGTTTCGTACAGTGTGATCTACCACTCTTCAACGACGTACATGGTGAACCTAACTGATGGGTTCGATGGTGTCAAGTCGTCTTCAGCGATTTGGATTCTGAACAATGGCACAGCGATTGCAATCTACTCCTCTGAGGAGCAGAAGAACATCACTGGGGGCGTGGCTCAGCAGTCGCTCCCAGATACTCTCTCGGTATTTGGTCTTCTCCCTCAGTTGCAGGGAGCTCTCACTGACGTCGGAAGCTCTCTCCTTGCTTCCCCTCCAGGGAGCGTCACCTTTGGGCAGACTCACTTTCTGGTTACCAACTTTTCACCGAAGTCTCTCCCCATAACTGTAGACTACTGTTCCGGTGTCGTAACCTTCACCTCGTTGAGCCTGCAGACAGGAGCGCCCAGCAGCTCTCAAGTAGTGATTCTAACTTACTTCAGTGGCACATATGCTTATGGCACAACCAATTCTTCTGCGCTCTTCGAGGTAACCGGTGTAACCCTCGCATAGAGACTTGAGCGTCTCGGCTCAGCTAAATCGAACACCTCTTGGAGACCTGGGAGTCACATGACTTCAGAGAGGAAACCGAGTAGAAGCTCGTTGAACTCTACTGGCTTGTCCAGGTATGCTCCATGGCCCGCCTGCTTCACGACCTCCAGCCTCGAGCGAGGGAGCGCCTCTCTCAGAGGCTTCCCGTATTCTTCGAGGGGGAACACACTGTCACGCTCGCCCCAGATGAGCAGAACCGGTATGTCCAACCTCGGCAGCTTGCCCTTCTCTTCCTCTGAGATCCGAAAGACCGAGGGGCTCACTAGTACCAGCGCACCAACCCGCTTTGGTCGCGACAGCGCGTATGCGAGCGCAAAACCTCCTCCCATCGAGGGACCGACGATCGAAAAGGAGTCGCCGACCCCTATAGCGTCGAACACACCGTCTAGGACGGTTATGATCCTGCTCGGGTCGTTCTTGAGGACCTTGGGACCGATCTTGTCGGACTTCGAGCCCTTGCCGGCGGGCAGGTCCATCGCAAATACTCTGTATCCACTTGAAGAGAGCGTTTCCAGAGTCTTTGTCTTCTTCCAGGCGTCCAGCGACAGCGCATTCCCGTGAAAGAGGACGACCGTCCTGCCTTTCTTGTCATCACCCGCGAGTCCGCCTACATTGGTCCAATACCTCATGGACAGGCCTTCGACTTCGACCGTCTCCTCAGGCAAGTGCGTGCATCAATCCCTTGACCGCATCCATTTCTCGAGCGAGGCTAAAAGCGAGGCGGGTTAGAAGGAAACCCCAACGCGAGTTGAGCTAATCACGGAGTCCTCTCGAAAGCCTCACCCTCTCGAGGACTCATCCCTTCTGACCTCTTCCATGATTTCCTTCGACGATTTGCCCTCCGAGCGCTGACTTCAGTGACCCCCTCTCCATCGACGGATTGGGCGGTGGCGGGACTACAGGCCGGACTCTTATCGCTGAGAAGGGCTGCCCTTCGACGACGATGGCGGTACCGGCCCGCGTGGGCCCTTCCTGGATGGAGAAGTCAAACGTGTCTCGAAAGGCCGCGAAGTCCGGGCGCGACGCTGACCAGTCGTCCTGCGTCTCCCAGAGGCTGATGGGTATGACGATGTTCTCGTCCTCCACTTCGCCGACGACCATCTGAATGAACCCCTTGTGAGCGCTGTACGCCTTGGCCAGCTTCGGGGGTCACTCCATGAAGACGGCCCTCTCCTGCGGTCCCTTTGGATGATGGACCACGACGCTGACGAACAACCGCTCACATCTCTATGCGGCTGAACTCGCCCATCAGCGTACGCTTTCCGCCCGTGATCTGGGCCATCTCTCCCCACAGGGGACCTGCGGCCTGGTCCTGACTTATCGAGCCCATGATCCTCTGCCACTCCTCCTTGTTGGAGTAATACTCGGTCTCCATCCATAACTCGTCGTCGGAGGACGACCCCAGAGCCTTGTCGATGGCCTCGAACCCTGTGAAGCCTTCGGTGTTCGTCTTGCCGAGCTGGTAGAAATTGGAGGACAGCATCCCGTGCTTCTTGTATATCCTTGCCAGCTTGTCTTCGACCTCCCTGAAAGAGTCGTGCTTCTTCTTCGGAATCTGGTACAGGAAGACCAGCGCGTACGAGCCTTCGGAGCTGTGTCTGCTCATGGAGGGTGGTATACTTTGGTAACTACATAAATAGGGAAGGAACCGAAAGTATAGTTCCCCGCATAAATAGAGAGGGATTGAGAAAACGACTCCAGTGGAAGACCGAATCGGAGAAGAGCCGCTCCTCCCCACGACGATGTTCGCGAACTGCCCCATCAGGACTAGCCTGGGCGTGCTCGGGAAGAAGTGGACGCTCCTGATACTCAGGGACATCGCGTTTCTCAAGGTCAACAGGTTCAACCAGATCCTGAGGACGCTCCCGGGACTGACGCCAAGGCTCCTCACCCTGAGGCTGAAGGAGCTGCAGTCGAGCGGCCTGATCTATCCGGAGCTGATCCAGCGTAAGCCGAGGCTGGTCAGGTGGGTCCTGACAGACATGGGCAGAGACACCGCCCCGATCCTGATGAGCTTCATTGGTTTCGGGTCGAAGTGGTACTCTGAGACGGTCTTCAAGGACGGCAAGCCAAGGTCCGTGGAGGAGCTCTTCCCGACATTCTCCCCAGTGCCTAAGACTGTAAAGTCTTGAAGTGACCGGCACTCCCATGTGAGCGAAATTCCGAGAGTCCTAAGCGACGATCTCCGTCTTGAGGTCCGAAACGCTCGCTATCTTCTCGTAGGCCCTGTCGGCCGAGATCAGCTTCTCGGCGCCGTTGGCAACCGCTGTCCCTGCAATCAGGACGTCCAGTGCGTTGACGGCCTGGCCCGTCTTGAGGAGGCCGCCCATTATCCTTGCTGACTCGTCTGCGCACGCCGAATCGAGGGGGAGGAGCTTCATCTGATGGAAGAAGGACTTCACCATCCTCTCTTGCCTTTCGAGCTTGCGACGGTGGATAGGATGCAAGAGTTCGAAAAGCGAAATGACAGATATGCCAACCGCGTCGGTAGCTTCTAACGCCGACCTCACCGCCTTCACCGACTTGTTCTCTCCCCGGAGAAAGCCCAGGGCCGCCGAAGTGTCGACCACGATCAAGGCTTCAACACCGTGTTCTCTCTGACAGCCTCGATGTCCACCATCACCGCTTCGAAGTCCTTGTCTCCGGCTAGGACGCCAGCGAAGGAGAGAAGTTCGCTCTTTCCATGGAGCAGTCTGTCGATGACGTCGCTGAAGCTTTCATTGCCCTTCTTCGCTTCAAGGAGCTTGTTGTAGACGTCTTCCTTGATTGCCAGGTTCCTGGACGTCATTGCGTATCTGTATACAGATACATATATTTAAGGCGCTCGATTACGGTATGTACAAGACCTGCAGCCCGAGCTTGCTTGCGGCCTCTGACTGATCGTGATCGGAGGTCACCAATGTCGCGTTCTCCTCCTTTGAAAGCGCCAGGAAGAGTGCATCGTACACAGTGAGACCGGATGTTATTGCGATCCTGAAGGCAGACTCGTAGAACTTCTCCTGTCCCCTCAATTCAAAAGGTCGTGATGATACGAACTCGTGCAGAATGGTCTGAGCTCTCCGAGGTTCGAGGAGCCCTCTTCGAACTCGCACCCATAGAGAGTTTTCAGTCTCTATCATTGCCAGGTCTAACGATACACACCCCTCCCGCAGTACAATCTCCACCCGTTCCCAATTCTCTTCTCTGTTGATCAGCTTGGCGAGCGAGGACGAGTCAATGACTCTCACGGTCTTCTCTCACGCTCTTAGCGGCGAAACCCTTTGGGGCAGGTGGCATATTCTCCAATACCTTGTCCAGCCTGTCCATGCGTTTCTTCAACTCCAACTGCCAAGCAAGCTCTTCAAGGCGCCTTCTTACCTCGAGAGGCACGTCGACGCCAGCCTCCTCTAGCGCTTTTTTCACCCTTCGGTCCACCCTTACGCTCACGACTTCCACAAGGAGTATACAGTTGGTTTACAGTATATAAACAGCACCGTTTACGCGGACAAGGTCAGGTTGGACACAGTTACTCGTGAGGCAGAGCGTTTCCGATTTGAGAGCTACTCTGTGCCGAGTCATTGACCGTACTCGCACGCTCCCTCGGCTTTCTTCTGATCAGGAAGACTCCGACGATGACTCCTACGACTACCAAGACAAGCACCGGCAAAATCAGTCCCGCCGACAAGCTCGAGGTCGGCTTGGTTTGTGACGAGGTCGACGCTGTGGACGAGGAAGTCGACGATGTTGAGGACGTCGATGATGTTGATGACGTTGAGCTTGCTGTGGTGCTAGAGCTTGTGGTCGTTGACGTCGTGGTCGTGGTGCTGTTCGAGATTGAGGAGACGACCATCGCCGTTGCCGCAGAGGTGCCGAAGACCGAGCTTCCGTCGGTGAACTGGGCGACGACACTCCACGTCCCCAACTCGGTCGGGTAGAACCTGGAGGAGCTCGCGGCCCCGCTGGTAGTGGAATTCGTCTCGGAGAAGACGAGTTTGCCCGACGGTCCGTACCACGAGTAGTCGACATTCGAGGCGAGAGGGTTCGTCGTGGAGGCGCTCGCCTGTATTCCCTGGCCGATTGCCACCTCCTTGTCTGTCGTCACGGTGTACGTCGGGCTCGCTTGAGCCGTGACCGTTGCCATGAAGTCCGAACTCATCGTGAGGTTCGAATAGGAGGTGACAGAATCGCTGACGAAGACGTTGTAGGACGACCCCAGTGTCAGAGGCGCGCCCGGCTCGAATATCGCCTCGCGTGTCAGGTTGAGTCCGGCTGGGTTCACCTGCGGGTTCGAGGGTCCCACCCTTCCGGGAATCGACGTCCCTGAGGCTGTGGTCACATAGAAGTTGCTCGGGGTAATGTCTCCAGCGAGAACGTACTGGTCGAACTCGACCGCTAGGTATGAGGATGTGCCATTCGCCACCGCGAGCACGCCGATTACGCTCGGAGGCGAAAGCGAGGGCATATCGACGTCCAAGTCTGTCACAGGCGGAGGGATGGTGACCACTTGGCTCTGTATGGTCTGGAAGCCGGACTTCTGGAATACGACCATCCACTCGCCCTTCGGCACGTCCCAGCCGTACCTTCCCTGCCCGTCTGTCACTTGCTCGTTCTCCTGGCCGTAGGCGGGTGCGTCCCACAGGACCCAGGCGCCCGTCTTGCTCGACTGGTAGAAGATGGTGGCTGTGACCCCCGGCAACCTGTTGGATGGGAGGCCCGCGTAGACGTACCCGCTTGGATCCTCGATCCATTCAGGAGTAATGTCGAAACAGTCCCAACCCACCGCACCCGCAATGGTTTCCTTGGACTGTTCCATACGATACTCGTTCCTGCTTTCTGCCAAGGCAGAGAGCCCCGTCAAAGCACCGCCAAGTGCTACGGTGAATGGATTCGTTTTCATTAGAGCAGCACCTGCATCAAACGCAACACCGACAGCCCCAACTGCTGCGTCAAATCTCACTTCGTTTCGCACCGAAGTTCTCTGATTATTGAGAGAGTTCAGCGTGTTTTGTTGATTTGAAGGGTTGGACTGATAGAATTGCGCATTGGGAGAATTGGGGTTTTGGACGCACGCCTCATCTTGAGATATTTCACTCTGCATGTCCGCCGCCCACATGTTGGCGCTTATTGCGCCCTTGATCCCCTTCGCGCTCTCCGTTGAAAGTTTTGCGATTTCAATAACGTGTATGACCGGGGAATCGGGAAACACAGCCGTGATGTACGGTGGGAGCGCAGAATACGGGACGAAGAAACTCACGGTAACGGAGTAGGAAGTGTTCGTGAGCTGGGTGAAGCTGGTGCTGAAGTTGTAGACTGGGTACCCGGAGTCCTGTGCCAACGCCAGGTCGCTGGCCGTGGGCGTGTAACTCTGCGCGGGTAGCACGTTGATGCTCGCGTCTATCGTCGTCCCGTTGGGTAACACTCCCGACACTGAAATTGATGTTGAATTCGAGCTCACCAGGGTGTATTCTCCGTTCTGCCAGTCTGGAGGTGCTTGACTCTCGACCTCTTGTGGCGTTGGTGGGGCTGTCGGTATGCTTCCGTTACCCGCAGGGAAGAACACTGGGGCATAGCTGTAGGAGAAACTCCCAAGGTCATCGCTAGCAGTGAAGTTCGCCCTGTACACTCCGTCGCTTCCTAGGACTGCCGTCTCGTTATCACTCCCCTCAGCACCGTTGAGATGCACGAACACGTTCTCGACGGCCGACGCGTTGCTGAAGTAGAAGGAGAAGGTGATGGGCCACCCAGGCACCTCAACGAATGGGAAGGTTACAGGACCCGTCGACGGGTCGAAGCACTCCTGACTTCCGGTCCCGCCTGATGTCGGGTCTCCGGCTCGTCCTCCGACTGCGCCCACGTTCCCTCCGAAGTCTGCAACGTTGTTCTCGACAGGCTGATACAGGCACACCTGGTTCAAAGTGGGCAGGTCTACGTTGTAGAGTATGGTTGCGACGCTCGAGTGAGAGGAACCCGCAGTGGAGTTCTCCTGCGCCCAGACTTGGTAGAAGCTGGACCCGTTCCCCAGGCCAGGGCTCGGCAGGGTCACGTTCATCTGCCAGAATCCGTTGCCTCCGGGCATCGCCTCGCCCAACAGGGTATAGTTGCCGTAGACGGTCACGAAGCTGCCCGGCAGCGCCTGCCCCCAGACGTTCGTGTTTAGAGAGTTGATCTGCGCAGGTGAACTCAGTGTCACCGGATAGATTTGGATGGCGTCCGAGGCCACAAGCTCTGTCACGTTCGTGCCTTGAGTCTGCCCAGTCGCCGAGGCGCAATCGGCTCCACAGTTGTAGGTGATGGTGGCCTGAGGAACGAGCGTAGACTCCGTGAGGCCTGGGCTCAGCTGCAGCTGGTATCTGATTTCACCCGAGTCACCAGGAGCGACGTCTCCAAGCTTCACTGCGTATGATGAGTTCACCATGTATCCGTTCGGGACAGTACCGTTGAGGACGACGCTTCCCTGGACCAGGGAAGTGTTCCCGGGGATGCTGAGAAAGATGGTGGCCCCGCCCGCGGTGTAGGAGGCGTTGTTCCTGTACAGAAGCCTGAAGTTCTCTAGACCTCCCGGGACGGCTGGATCTGGGTTGGCCGTCAACACGTTGCCAGGTTTCCCAGAGAACGCGCCTTGAGGGTAGAGGGGAAACGCCGTTTGCACCAGTTGACTCTGGTTCACGTTCAGAGTTACAGACCCAAAGAGTTCCTGCGTTGAGTTCAGAGAGCCCGTCATGTCAATCTGGTACTTACCCGCCTGTGGGACGAAGTAAGCCAGGACTGAATTGTTCCCGGCGGCGTCGCCTACGCTGCCCGCCCATGTTAGAGCGCCCGTAGCGTTGACTGAATAGAAGGTAGCGCTCCAATCGTCGACGCTCTGACCTGTCAGGGCGTCCGTCACGCTGCCGCTCACCTCCCCCTGCTGAACGAGGCGCAGCGTCGCGGTGGCGTCCATCGTCCCGTTCATGACAGCAGTCGCGCACCCTGATGGAAGCTGAAGGGTGGAGAGCCCGCCCTCCGCTGCGAGAGATGGGTCGATACAAACCTGAAACTGCTCGCCGACGTAAGCCCGCACGGGGACCGGGTACTCGTAGCCGTTCGTGTAGTCGATACTGTTCCAGGGAAGGTAGACGTGCCCTGTGGGGTCAGTAACTGTCATGCCGAAGTGTACCGCTGCGCGCCAGTCCATGCCTATTGGACCCTGCAGCGTGCCGCCGATGTACTGTGTGTAGAGGTTCACCGAGACGTATCCGACCCCTACCTGGTACAGCGTCAGGTTCAGGTTTGTCGTCGCGTCTTCCGTCACTGTAACCTTCTCTACAGGCCCGAAGTATTCCGAATTGTTGGTGCTGGCCTGCACCTCGACTTGACCTGCATAGAGAGCTGTGTGGTATCCGCCGACCGACGAGGTCACCTCCGGGAATGCCAAGTTCTCCCCGTTCACCAGTTCTGTCGCTCTGACGTTTGCGTTCGAGGCTAGAGTCCCGTTGGAGTATGAGACGACTCCGGAGATCGAACCCATCGGAAGAGGCTGGAGAGTGACCGTGCCCGTGTTGGGGCTCGCCTTGGCTATGGCGAAGGACTGGAGGGGTGGCAGCTGATACGGGAGGCCCGGTATCGACAGGTTACCATAGAGTGTGGACACACCCTGCTCGACCTCAATAGGAGAGGTGAGACCATCCGCGCCGGTGAGCCCGGCGCCTAACGGGCGGCCCTGAGAGTCTTGGTAAGTGACGAACACGTTGGGGACCGGACTTCCGGACGAGCTGACCACCTTGAGCTGGAAGGTAGTCGACGTCTGCTGCGGGACGGGCGGGGTCTTGACTATCGAGATGGTGTCGGCGCCTGGGTTGGGCACGAACATGTAGCCGGTGGCGGGGTCGAGCGCTATCCCCGCGCACGTGGTCCCTGGGTCTTTGCACCCTGCGTAGCCGTACTCGGCGAAGAAGTCAGCCGAGCTCAAGGTCAGGTTGCTGACGAAAGCCATCGTGCTGGGGTCGAGAGCGGTGAGGGCGAAGACTGGGATCGTAACGTTCTGGCTGAACCCGCTTTGCACAACCATCTCGTTCAGGTCAACGATCCCCGTCGAATACAGGTACCCGTTCCCCTGGTCGGCGAACAACTCGTACGGGCTCACGCCGCTTGGCACGGGATACGTTCCCACTATCTCGTTGTCCGCTCCGTTTATCTCAGTCACGTTGCCGAAACTCGTGGGGACGATGCCAGAGCTCGAGCCAACGTACAGGAGCCCGTTCGAAGGGTCGAAGATGACATCCGCCGTGCCAACACCAGCAGAGGCGGGAAGAAGCAGCTGTCCCTCCACTTGGTTCGTCGCCCCGTCGACGAGCACTATGTAGGGTCTGCTGCCGGTTGTGGAATTGAAGTACGACTCTGACTGGGTGATGTAGATCGTGTCGGTGAGCGAGTCGACCGCGATTCGGAACGGGTCGTCAATCGTAACGGAGAATGAGGAACCGTTCTGTGTCACTGTCGATGTACCGTTGATCTGGGCTACGATTTCGAAGTTCGAGGCGTCAACTGCTGTGAGGTAGACGCTCGGTCCCTGCGTAACGACGTAGATGTCGTTGTTGACTTGGTCGTACGCGACGCTCGTCGCTGAGCAGTCGTAGTCTGACGTGTCTATCGGGACGTGGGAAACGACAGTGTTGGTCTGCGGGCTTATCGCATCGAGGGTGCAGTTGGAACCCGCACCAGACTGCGCGACCGAATTCACGATGGCGTAGACGAAACCGGTCGCGGGATTGACGTCCAGGTTGGAGAACTCGTAGCCTGCGTACACCGACTGGTTTCCTACCAGCGGGATGCTGCCTACGACCTTGTTCGTGCTCCCGTCTATCACCGTGACCACGTTGGCGCCCTGGTCGAAGACGTAGACTTCGCCGTTTTCCTGGTCATAGATGGCGTTTGTAGGGCTCAGATTGAGGGAAGCGAAGGACTCGACCACCTTGGTGTTCGCGTTCGCGATGACGACGTAGTTGTATTGGCTCGTAATGTAAAGAGTGCCCGCTGCGGAGTCGAGAGCGATTCCGTCAGGGTCACCTTGGCCCACCGTGAAGTTGCCCGTCACCGAGTTAGTCTGCGGGTCGATGATGTACACCGAACCCGTCGGAACGTTGTAATTGTAGGTCGTGACGTAGAGCAGCCCGTCCGTCTCGTCGAAGACGCTGTCCACGGGCAGGCCGACGGTCCCGAGCGGGATCAAGCCGACCTCGCTGTAGTTTGACCCGTCTATCTCAATCAGGCAATTGGCGCAGATCCCGTTCACCGTGGAGTTGGATGCCCCGTCGTCGCTCACGTAGAGGTTGTCCGTGCTCTGGTCCACCGATATTCCCCATAGAGTGTAACCCGCAGGCCCCATCACGCTCTTGACTACCTGGTTGGTGCTCCCGCTGACGACTGAGAGAATCGCGGGCGGCGTGTCTGGTGACCCCGAGACCCCGGAAACGGAGACTCCCACTGCAGTGTTGTTGCCCAGGACGTACACGTCGCCGCTTGCGTCGTTGACCGCTATCGGAGATGCGCTCGTGGGACAGAGGGCCCCGGAAGAAGAGGCGCAGCTTGTGGTGAACGGGTAGAGCTGGACGCTCGCAACGAAGCTCTGGGTGCCGCTGTCGATCACAGAAAGGGTGCCGCTCGAACCGTAATAGACGTAGACGTCACTGTTTTCAGGATCGTAGAGGACGTAGGGAGAGGTATCGGCGGTTGCAGGAGGAGGAATGATCTGCAGAATGCTGTCGGTTGCACCGACTATGACGACCACTGCCCCGTCAGTCGCCCCAGCGTAGACATCTCCGTTTGCGGTGTCCAACGTCACCGAGGAGATGCCGCCACTCAGAGTGGTGTTGATCTGGTCCGAGAGAAGACCGGTGGAGGCGCTGATGACCGAGACGAACGACTCGCAGTTGTCGACATCACCTCCGGCACAGTTCCCTTGCATCGTGTCTGGACCCCAGTCCGCGACGTAGACGCTGTCTGTAGCCTGGTCGTAGACCGCGTTTCCTGGGAACGTGGGGTCAGAGTAGTTCACGTTCTTGTTCACAAGAGTGTTGTTTTGGAGCAGGAGAGTGCCAGTGAAGGTACCCGTCGTTGCGTTAGAAGGGGTAGCGGACCTCTTTGATGGAAGGAGAGACTTTTGCTCGAAGGCAGATGATGACAGCAGCCCCAACACGATTAGAGAACAGATTGTCCTGCTCCACTTCGCCTTT
>DASPVO010000023.1:0-62668 GCA_035622335.1 Nitrososphaerales archaeon | reverse complement strand
TCCAACAGAGTCGTCGGCATCGAGCCAGGAGAAAGGCTGAGGGTAGTCGGGGTCACTCCCAAGATGACGAAGATGGGAGCCTGGACTCTGCAGGTTTCAAACATCACTGCGATTGAGAAAGTGCGGAGTGCCTAATTCTTGGTTCTTCTGAGAGCTTCGTACTCGTAGATGAAGATTATCACAATAGCTACTATGAATAGCCCGATCATCAACGTGCTCAGAAGATTATAGTAACTGTTCACGTCCAAGACGGGTAGAGCCAATCCTTCTTTTTCGGCCGATTGTTCGCATAATAAGGCTTGCGAGAGTGCCGGGGGCGGGATTCGAGCCCGCGATTTCCGTGACCCTTCTTCGTCTCTCCGGATTTCACATCCTGGCCGATTATGAGTCTCGCCCCGCACTTGGGCATGCCCGGCGCAATAGACCAGCCTGTGCTACCCCGGCAGTGTTCTCGAATTTCCAACGACCTTAGTCTCCATTTAAACTGTTTATGATGTTGGGTCGAGGACGAGCCTCGGGCGGGAGTTTCGGCGGTCTTGAGTGTCACCGCGCTCGATCCCGCGACCCCCACCTTACCAAGGTGGTGCTCTACCAGGCTGAGCTACCGAGGCACGCGTTCGACGCACCAAAATCAGTTTATCTTCTTTCCGATTTGCAAGATTATTAACCAAAAGTCCATCCGGCGGGCGTGTGCGGGGGTCGCCCAGCCTGGTCAACGGCGCGAGTGAGCCAGTCTCAGCGTTGCTCAGGACCTCGTCCCTCAGGGGTTCGTGGGTTCGAATCCCACCCCCCGCACTAGAAATCACAACAAATTAGCGAATATCAGATAGGTTCACGTACAGTTACTTTTGGGTAGTGTTGGCCTTGGGCCCTGAGGTCTGTGGAATCACATTGTTGCCGTGTTAGAAGCGGGAGCGGATGACTTCGGTCCTCTCCTCGCAATCAGAGCGACGATCATAATCACGACTGCCACAATGATAATCGCCAGTACCAAGTATTCAGCCGAATTCGAACTGGTCGTCGTTGTGGTTGTCGGAGCTCCACTCGTCGTCGTGATGATAGGAGCGCTTGTCGTCGAGAAGGACGAGCTGAAAGACGCGGTTGAAATGGTCGCTACCGAGCTTTGGCTTGTTGTGGTAGTTGTGCTCACAACAGGTGTCACGTTCAGCGTGGAATACTGATGGTAGTAGTATGTGTTCCCTGTGGTCTGTCCTCCAGCGAAATCCGTGTACGACGGACCTGTCCAAGACAACTGAGCGTCCAACGTGTACGAGCCGATGGCTAGTGAGCCCGTTGGTATTTGCGCGGTGTACTGCCCGTTGCTTCCAGCGGTGAGCGGGTACGATGCTATGGTCGCGAGAGTGGTCGGGTTCATCACATACAGCGTTCCTGAGGCCCCATTGATTGGGACGTAGTCGCCGAAGAAGCCGGACGATGAAGAAGTCATTCCTGGGCCGTTCCAAGTGTCAGCGGTCATGGAGAACGCTGCGGTACTGCCTGTCACGGCGTTCATCTGTACAGCAAGTGGACTGGCTAAGAACGCCGCAGGATTGTACTGCAGCTCCGCGTAAGAATTGGCGGGGCTGTACGAGTTGAGCGTGTAAGAGCCTGCGAATACCTCCTGGGCAAGGTATTGGCCGGTTGTCTCGGACGCGAATGCAGTAGGAGATATGGAAGCAAAGATGTGTTCTGGGAGTATTGGCTCGGAGTAAACTTCGTTCAGGTTGAAGATGGACGTAGTGTTGAAGTATATCGTCAACTGGTATGGATTGCTGGGTGGAACGTAAGAGTCCACGAAACCAGCCGCTTCGCCAAAGTACTCCAGCGCGGGGTTGGCCGATTCAGCCGTGTAGTTTAACACGACCCCTGGATCGATGGTAACAGTGTCTTGACTGGGGTTCCATGGGTTGGAAGAGAATCCACCCATGTCCAGCCACCACAGCGTGAAGTTGTAGTCTGCCGCAGTTAGTGGTACTCCGTCTGAGAAGTAGACGTTGGGATTGAAGTTCATGGTGATGGTCGTACCATTCACGGGATGCCCGTTCGGATCCTTTCCGTCGAGCGAACCGATGCTGTAATTATACGCCGCATTGGCGACTATCCCTACCGGGTCATTGTAGGCGATGGTGAGAGGCGTCTGAATCAGCAGGTTCAATATCTGGAAGTCGTACAACGATGTTGCCACGTAGAGATTCAGTGTGTCGGGGTTCTGAGGCGTCCCGAATCTGTAGAGGCTTCCGAACGTTGAGCCGGTTGGGTGAACCTCACCAGGGAAAAGCACTCCGTAGGGTGCTTCTAGCGTGTAGCCCTTCCACGATTGAACGTTCACGGGGGTTAGGCTCGTCCCCCAGTCCAGAATGATGTAGGGAAGCTGATTTTGGAGCTCGTCAGCAGAGGTGGTCGCATATTGTTGGGCGAGTGCCTGCGTTGATGAGCCCTCTAGAAGGTCGTTGAACTCGTTCCACATCGTCGTGTTTTGGAAGTTCTGATAGTACGTGTTGAGAGGGTAATCGCCGAAAATGTAATAGAACCAGGTCGGACTTACTGGAGTGCCAAGACTCCACCCAAGGAAGTACATCTGGAACGAGCCGCTTGGAAGCAGGCTGTCGATTATAGTGTAGAAGTTGACCGGCTCTATGTTGATGGTGAGGTTGATTGCAGCCGCGTTGTCGGTCATAGCTTCGATTGACGCTTCCTCTAGCTCCAACCCTGGTCCAGTGCTGGTTAGGACGTTGAGTGCTGGTACGGCCGTGCCGTTTGCAAATGTCCAATCACTACCTTTGGAATTGTCTACGAGTCCTGCCGCTTCCAACTCCTGCTCGGCTGCCGTCAAACTGAACGCTCCATGCTGTTGATACGCGGCTGCCTCTTGAGAGCCGAAGTAAGAACCGTATATCGCAGGGTAAAGATAGTACGGAGACGCTATGCCAAGAATCCCGTTATCCAGCGCTTGAGTCTCAGTCGCATAGTTGGTTAGATGCTGAAGTGCCCGTCTAAAGTGAACGTTCGATGTCAAACCAACGTTCGTGTTAAAGCCGATGTATCCGAAGCTATTAGCCGCGCTTATGTTGATTGCCAGCAGTCCCGAAGTGGTGTAGGGCTGAAGCTGGTTGTACTGTTGAACGTTTCCAACCCCGCCGCTGTCGAACTGTACATAGCCGTTTACGGTCGCCTCCACCAGCGCTTCAGACGTTGTGAACCAGGTTACATAGATGGTATTCATGTAAGGTCCCCAATACTCTGCGGAATCATTCAAGACGCTTACGTTGCTCGGGGCGGAAGGGGCGCCATAGATCGAATACGATGGTAAGTATGCAGCTCCTGGATTGGGGGCGGAAGCGTATACCGCCGCACCGTTGAGAGTAAGTAGGAAAATCGTCGCAAAGCTGGCTAAAATCAGTTCGTGTTTCCTTAGAGCCAAACTTCCTCTCGTATCATCCTTTGGAGTATATTTATGCGTTTCCCGGACGCAAGTGTCGTTTACCTATGCTTAGGTCTACGCGGTGATTTCCTAAAATGCAGAAAGACGAGAATGATAACCAGAGCGGTGAAGAGGGCAAGAACTGTGATGGGGATCAACTCGCTTTGCTGCGGTGGGGGAACAGGTGTGAGGAAGTTCGATGCGGCTAACTGGAGGAATCCTCCTGGCAGTTCGACGTAGACCGCGACGCCTGTATTGTCATCTAGGTACGCTTCGAACCCGATGGTTTGATTCGCGTATGAACGAGTGTTGAAGTATCCATAGGGCGTGTCAACTGAAGTCTGACCCTTCAGAGTCAAGACTCCTCTTTCCAAGGACCCGACTGCGACAGGAAAGTCGATTGTGTTCGAGAACTCGGTGGACGCAGGATAGAAGTCAGGGTTGGTATACTTGTCCAAAAAGAACTGGACGCCCAGACTGGTACCGTTGCCCCTGACAGTGCGCTCGTAAGTGAATAGACCGTCAGACTCGGCGAAGAGACTCGTGTATCTTATTGTCTGGTTGCCCACTCCCGTATTCCTGTACTCGATGTAGTCCCCGGGTGCAGCGAAACTAGGGATCGAGAATTGGAGAGGGGTGCTGAGATTTGCGCCCGGACGTCTCAGATCAACTAGGGTCATGTTAAGCGTCGAATCTGTCTCGGTGTTCGTGAGTTCTTCCTCGATGACCAGCCCGTTTGACGGAAGCACGCGATAGTACTTCACGATTTGTGACTGCTCTTGGCCGGAGCCCATCGCGCTGACGGAATAGGCATATGCGATGACGGTTTCTCCAGCGAACTCGGTAGTTATGTTACCCAGGAATTTGAAGGTCAAGCCGTACGTTGGGGCTAGCACGGTGAACGTTCTTGGGATCACGAAGGCGAGAGGAAGAACCTGAGCGTACGACGGGAAGAATGGGTCGTCGTAGAGTGTGCCGTTCGGAAAGAAAGCATTCGCGGTCGTAGAAGACGCGCTCAGTTCCAGAGACTCGTTAGAAGCGATTCCGAGGACGCTGACTGATGCGCTGCCGAGATAGGTCTGTTGCCCTCTCAGACCAGGGAAACTGCCTTGCAGATCGTAGCTGAAATTCACCCCCTTCTGGTCGAACCATGGTAGCGGCTCGCTGATTTGGACGAGTTTGGAGGGGTAGGTCGTTGTCTGCGCAAGAGCCCCAGGGGCTAAGAGAAGTAGAATCAGAGATAGTACTGCGACTACGCGAAGTGGCATGCAGCGAACCTGCCCTTCCTCACCTCGCGAAGAAGCGGCTCCTCCTCTTGACAAATTTTCTGGGCCATTGGACAACGGGGATGAAAGTGGCAACCGGACGGAGGGGAGGCGGCGTTGGGGATTTCGCCCTTGGCCAAGTTCTTGACAAGGTAGGTCGGGTCGGGCACGGGTACTGCTGCAATCAGAGCCTTCGTGTAGGGATGAAGGGGCTCTGTGATCACGTCCTGGGTGTCCCCAGTTTCAACCAGTTTGCCCAGATACATCACGGCAATCTTGTCCGTAAAGAACCGCACAGTCGCTATGTCATGCGTAATCATCACGAAGGTCCAACCCAACTTCTTCATGTCCTCCATCAACTGGATGACCTCGCCTCTCACTGACGCATCGAGCATCGATACTGGCTCGTCGAGGACCAAGATTGTAGGACTCATCGCCAAGGACCTGGCTAAGGCAACGCGTTGACGCTGGCCGCCCGAAAGGCTTGTGATCCTCCTGTTCACGAAGTCCTGTGGGGGTGTTAACTGGACGCGGTCGAGCGCGTCAAAGACCACTTTCTCTTCCTCTGCTCTAGTCTTGCATATCTTCAAGATGCGGATTCCCTCGGAGACCACGTCGTAAACTGAGAAGATGGGGTCAATCGCGTCAAACGGGTCTTGGAACACCATCTGGACTTTCCTCCTGAACTCCTGGAGTTCAATACCCTTCAGCTTTGAGATGTCTTTGCCCTCGAACTCGATTGTACCCGATGTAGGCCTTTGGATTCTTAACAGCGCTTTGCCGAGCGTCGTCTTGCCGCTGCCTGATTCTCCCACGACCCCCAAGGAATGGGATCTCTCAATCGTTAGGCTTACACCGTCGATGGCTCGAAGAGAGACGTTTCCTCTCAGCTTGAAGTAGACTTTCAGGTCGTGCACAGAGAAGACGGCCTCCTCCTGCGAGTCAGGTGCGCTCATGCTTGCTTCACCCACTTGTCGGCAAAGTGACATGCTGCATAATGGCTTTCAGCGTACTTCTCGAGCGGCGGGTCGACCTTGCTGCAGATTTCAGCGGCATAGGGGCATCTGGGATGAAATCGGCAACCGGATGGAGGGTTCACCAGGTCAGGAGGCGAACCCCGGATGAAATTGAATGGCCTGCTCTCTCTCACGTCCGGCACGGATTCACGAAGGCCCTGGGTGTAAGGATGGATTGGGTTTTCGAATATTTGGCTTACAGTGGCCAGCTCAACCAGACTCCCTGCGTACATGACACCGACTTTGTCGGCAACGTTCGCGATGACTGAGATGTCGTGAGAGATGAAAATGCTTGAGAGCTTTTCGTATGTGCGCAGTTGCTTGAACAATTCCAATATCTGAGCTTGTATTATCGTGTCGAGCGCGGTCGTCGGCTCGTCGAGGATGATGACCTTGGGATCCAAGATCAGCGCGAGCGCTATCATCACTCTCTGTTTCTGCCCACCCGAAAGCTCCCAGGGGTAGTTGTGCAGGCGCGAAGACTCCACTCCGATGTACTCGAGCAGGGTCGACGCCTTCTTGAGAATCTCCTCCCTGCTCATCTTGACGTGTGCCTGCACCGTCTCTATGAACTGGTCTCCGACCCTGTACAACGGATCGAGGGCGTTCATTGCGGCTTGGGGAACATATGCGATCTTGACCCACCTCACTGACCGGCTCAATTCCGGTTCGGGCATGGATGCTATGTCTTGTCCGAGTATCGAGATCTTGTCCGCGGTCCATGAGCCGTTCAGAGGCAAGAGACGAAGAATGCCAAGCGCGAGCGTCGACTTCCCTGAACCGGACTCTCCAACGAGCCCCAGTGTTTCTCCTTCTCGAAGGTCGAGGTCAACGCCCTGCACGGCCCGCAATGACCCCCTTGGGGTCGCGAACTGTATACTGAGATTCTTCACGCTGATCGCAGAATTTGCGGTCGACAAGGCTATGCCACGCGAGAGTATTCTTGTTGTATTGAACGTCCAAGAAGGAAGAACGACGCCGAGAGCACTATTATTGAGGCGGTGAGAGGCACGGCTATCCACCACAGATAACCGTTTGCGGGGGACACGTCGTTGATTAGGTATGCGGTGATGTTCCCCCAAGTAGGGGCCTGCGTTATCCCCAGCCCAAGATAATCGACGCCCACGTCCACTATGAGTAGGCCTGGAATTAGAAACACGGTGAGCGCGATGATGGTTCCTGACGTGTGATTCAGGATGTGCTTCCAAAGTATGTACGCTCTGCTCGCGCCCATCGCGTTCGCAGCCACAACGTAAGTTCTCGACCGTAGACTTAGGACCTGCGACCTTATCGTACGCGATAGGGCTGGCCACCCCAGAGCGCCAAAGATCACTATGAGCAGCAGCACCTTGTTGGGGACAGCGTGTGCTAGAGTGAACACCGTGTCGAGGTCGACTATCAGGACAAGCCCCGGAAGCAATAGAAGGAAGTCGATCACAAGTATCAACGCACCGTCGACTATGCCTCCGAAGAACCCGGAGACCAATCCGACCAATACCCCGATTGCCAAGGTGATCGCTGCAGAACCGAACGCTATCTCAAGAGCGACCCCTGCACCCCTCGCGAATTCTGACCAGACGTCGGCCCCATTCACGTCGGTACCCATCAAACCATAGACTCTTCCGAACAATTGGTACTTGAGGTCGGACTGGTAGAGCTGGACCGAGAATTGTCCCTTTGGGAATATCTGTATTATCTCACCGAGAGTGTAGCTCTTGACGCCTTGAAACATCGTTGAGGACAGGCTTGTAACGTTCAGGCCTGAAACGATGCTCGAATTGAGGTAGTACAGAGGCATCAGTTGGGTGGCGGTAGTCACTCCGCTGACGTAGTTCCAGGTGTCGTTCTGCAGTGATGGGATTATGGGGTTTGTAAAGTAGTTCAGATAGCTTGACCCCGAACGACCGTCTTCAAGTGCTGTCTGACCTGCGAAGTTCGCTTCCAAGGCCGTAGGATACAGCCCCCGAGACGTGCGCACGTAGAGGAGGACTTCAACCCCTGCCCCGTTGACGACCTTGGGGTCAAAGGCCAGCTGTGATGCGAACAGACCTGGAGGAAGGTAGTTGTAGCTGAAACTATGCTCGAAGTTCAGCTCGATGGTGCTGTTGGAGTCACCGCTCATGTTGATGAGTTCGCTGCCAGGCCCCGTGTTGACCAATTGGAATGCCCTTGCGGCTGGAGACATTCCAGTGGGTCCGATGTTTGAGCTGTACTGGACGAGATTAGGTTGCGAGCCTGATGGCTGCCACGCGGCCGCGTCCGATGTCGATTGAAACGATTGCCCACCTGGAGTTGTCGGAAAGACGATGTTTGGTGGAAGGTTCTGGTACCCAGGCACAAACGACATCCAGCCGGGCAGCGCCGTCGGAGAGGCGACGTCGAATTGCGTCGGGGAGTATCCGTTGGAATAAGGCGAGAACGCAGCCCCGACGGTGGCTATCAACATGAACAGGACTATGATTGCGAACCCCAGCAGGGCGGACCGCCTTCGGACCGCTCGCAGGAGCGTGTTAGCTTGCCGGCTAGCCAAGTCGTATCCTCGGATCGAGAAAAGCGTAGACGAAATCCAAGACGAACAACACCACCAGCGTATACACTCCGAAGATGAAGGTGGATGCTATGAGAAACGGGATGTCGAACGCAACGGCCGAGAGGACCGACGCATAGCCTATTCCGGGGAACTGGAAGAGAGTCTCTGTGAAGAAAAGCCCGCCAACGATGAAGGCTACACCGATGCCCACCCCGGTTATGAACGGAAGTATCGCGTTCCTTAGCGCGTGTCTGTAGAAGATCCGATTCTCTGGCAGTCCGCGGGCTCTAGCGTGCGTGATGTAGCCTGCAGAATTGTACTCCTCGATTATATTGTTCCTTACCAGGACTGTTCCTCCCCCGAACCCCACCAAGGTCAGAGCCAGTATCGGTAGAAATGCCGCCCAGAGGTATCTGAGATAATAATCGACACCAGTGTATGTCGCTGCTCCCAATCCCGTCGTCGCGTCTGCCAGATTGATCGGGAACCAGTGAAGCTGGTCAGCGAAGATGACGTAGAGCACGAGTGCTAGCACTATGAGCGGAACGTTGAACGTTATGATCGAAATGCCCGACAAGACCGAGTCTCCAACCTTGTGCTTGGAGCTGATGAAAGATCTCGCTGAAATGATTCCGAAGACGATTGCCAGAACCGACGTTGTGACGATTGAGACCGTGCCAAGAAGAAGGCTGTTGGGGAGGTATTGCTCGATGACCGTAATCACTGGTTCTTTGAACACTGCACTATTGCCGAAGTTCAGTGTGAAGAGGTCGTACAGGTAGACAGCGATCCTCTCGGGCAGCGGGTCCTTCAGCCCGTACTTCCTGATGGCGGCGTTGATGAGGTCGAGTTGGCCCTGGGCTGCGTGCGGCTGCAGCTGGGTGATGCCCGTGAAGAAGAAGCCTAGATTGAACCCCAGTGACTGTGGGATGATTTCGAATACGAAGAACGAAAAGACCATCAATAGAAGCAAGGTTGCGAACCGGTTTATCACTCGGTTCACGATGAACCCCCAGTTCACCAATGTGAAAGTGATTGCTCGCGGATGGTAATTTAAAGGCTCGCGCGCGAGTATGTTAGCCTTATAGTACGCGCTGGGGTGGTTGAATTAGCCCTTTCTCATCGCGCCGTATGCCGCAACCAGCACGGCGAGTAGAGCGACGATTAGCGCTCCCAAGGCATAGGTTTCTGCGTTGGAAGCAGAGGTTGACGTCGAATCCAGCTTGGAACTAATGCCGGAAAGGCTGTTCTGAATGTTGGTGTTCCCCGTAGAAACCTGTGAACTCAGTGCTGAGATCGAGTTTTGGATGGAGCTACCGCTCGAACTGATTGCGCTCCCGACCGAGTTTCCTAACGACTGGAGGGAACCTTCCACTGCGTTTGTTCCTGACGTGACCTGAGAACCAAGCGACGACAGGGAGCTCTGGGTGGCCTTGTTGTCGGCGGTCAGGTTTCCTTGAAGGTCTGAAATGGCCTGCGAGTTCGATGAGCTGATGGATGTGAGACCCTGGAGAGATGCGGTGTCGCTGCTGACGGCGCTGAAGGATCCCCACGTCTCCACCATGGTCGTGCCGTTGTATGCATAGATTGTGATCTGGTATGTGCCCAGGAGGTTGGGCACCGGGTAAACGGCCTGCATCAGGCCGACTATCGTCACACCTGAACTAGTAGAAACAGAGGTAAAGTCGAGCGTCTGGCTGGTTCCGTCTGGGGTGATAATCGTCGAGTTCACGGTGGTTGGACTCGTCAGAGTACCATTGAATGACGTGACCGCCGTAAAGAGCTGTGTGTCTCCAGGTTGGAGGGTCGGTGCAAAGGTAGCGCTCAGTGTCCATCCTGTCGATTGAGCTGCAACAGAAGGAGCTACGGAGACGAATAGAATCAATGAAACCGATGCGACAAGCCCTGCTAATATCGCCCTACTCGGAAGAGTTTGGCTCCCCCTCAACCTTTTATCAGTCGCTAAGGAGTGAAGGAATGCCAATATAAGTTAGACGGTGAAATCAAGCCTTCAGCTGAGGCCGCCTTCAATCTGGGACGTGCGGCTCCGAGAATACTCAGTTAACGGGAGCTACTTGTTTTACCGGTTGGGTCGTCGGCATTGTAGGCTTGACCGTCACTCTCGCCATGAAGTTCCTACCAAGCTCCGTCAACCTGTATTTCCCAGGGCCGCCAAACAGGTCTGGGTTGTAGTCTGCGAACCCCAATGATACGAGTTGTCTGGTTACCCACAAAGTCATCCATTCCGAATTGTCGGAAAGCGCATCATCGATCTCGGCGTTGCTCAGACCATCCTTGGCCCTGACCAAAGCGTTGAGTGCCGTGGTCAAATGATTGGACGCCATGATGCGCCTTGCCATGCTTCTCTGGCTTCCGGCGTCTTCCGGCCATACCCACAGGCCTTGGTTCATGGTGGGAATCCGTTCTTGTGACTTGATAAACTCTCAGATTTTCTGAAGATTGAATGTGTTTAACACTTGTGTCAAGAGCTTTTCTTCCATCCGGACAAAAGAACTGGGCAACCTCTCCTTTCACGGTTGTCATGGAAGCAGTAGCAGAATACAGAGACAGGAAGGCGGAACTGGAAGAGAGGATCAAGTCGCTCGAGAATGAAAGAGGTGTCCTCCAGACTGACATTTCGTCGCTCAAGGAGAAGATAGCGACGATGGAACTCGAAAGGGCAGCGATGACACTAGAGAGCGAAGTCGCTTCTCTTAGGAACGAGAAAGCAGCTCTCGAAGTGAAGGCCGCCGGGTACACTCCTGAGCCATACGAAAATCAACAGTGAAGCCTGCCTGGTCCACAGACCTAGGTAAGCTTGGATATCCTTTGCTCAAGCTCCTCCTTGTCCTTTCTGAGGTGCGTTACGTAGGATTCGAGCTGGTCCACCTTCGACTCCAGCTCCCTTATTTCGTGGGCTCGGCCGTCATGTTCCATCGACTTCTGCGTCTTTAGATATTCGTCTTCAATGGACCTGATGCGCTTCTGGAGTTCCTCGTTGCTCCTCTTTACGGCGTTCAACTCTTCGTGCATCTTCCTGAGCTCGTCCTCCACAACGATTAGGTAGTGCTGCCTCCCCACCACGGTTGGAAATTTCGTTCCGCAACTGGAGCAAGAGTACATCCCGACCTTTCTCTCGGTCAGTCCACGTTCTTCCCTAGATGGCTCTACCAGGACGGAGAATGTTCTCGTGGGAATTTGCTCTTTGTTACCGCACTTCGGGCAGGCGGGCAACGCTAGTTTGGAATTATGCCGACTCGTTATAGCTTTACTGCTCTCGTATTGATTCCAATTCCGAGACTGCCGACCAGAGTGTCACCCTTGCGAACGAAGGCATGTTAGGATCCTGTGCCACCTCGTCCAGCAGGCTGATGGCGTTCGCCGCCCGGACAGCCATGCTCTGTTTCACGTCCTGTAACATGTCTATGGAGTCCTTCACGATCTTGCGTATGTTCCTTGGTGTTATGTTCGAATCTGCGATCTGCTGCAAGCTCGTGGTCGCTTTCAGAAGCTTGGCGTCGTTCTCCTGTTGTTTCTTTGCCTTTGAACTCATATCAATGGTACCTTTGAAGATTGGAAGGGGTGCTGACTCCATGGTGTGGATAAGTGTTTTCGTCTCAGAACGAATTTAATACGCGCGGACCACCAAGATACGGCGTTGCCTAAGGACAAAATGAAACTCACAGTCGAACTTGTCAGACGAGGCGCGACGATAATGGGCGAGCCGTGCAAGACTTGTGGTGGGGTCCAAGTCAGATATCATGGGAAGGTATTCTGCACCAGCCATGACGATTTGAGTTCCGTGCTCTCCGCTGATGAATTGACGCTCGATTCTGTCACGGCTGACGTCAGACAGCTGATGTTATCCAAGCTGGCTGACCTTTCCAAACAACTAGAGAGTGAGACTGAAGTGGAGAAGCAGGACCTCTTGGTGACGTTGATGACGAGGTGCCTTGACCTCCTTCAGAAGCTTCCGCAGAAGTAACCTCTAAATCAGCTGGATGGGCTTCGCGAAGCATGGTGCCGAGGGTTGGGCAAAGGGTCGCTGAGTTCTCCCTCCCTGACACAGACGGTCACGAACGTTCGCTTACCGATTTTACTGAGCAGGGGACGACGGTCTTGGTGTTCTTTCCGTTCGCGTTCTCTGGGGTCTGCGACAAGGAGTGGTGCGCCCTCAGAGACGATTCCGTAGAATTTTCCAACAGGGCCCGCATAGTCGGAATCAGCGTAGACAGCGTATTCGCACTCAGGGTCTTCGCCCAGACGTACAACATAGCTTACCCCCTTCTCAGCGATTTCAACAAGAAGGTCTCCAGACTCTACGGAGTCCTTCAGAATCCGTGGGTTGACTACCACTATGGAGGGGTGGCAAAGCGGTCTGTGTTCGTGGTCGATTCTCGGGGCATATTGAGGTACAGGTGGGTGACGGATGACCCGTCCTTGGAGCCTCCATACAACGAGGTTCTCAAGGCGGTTAAGTAAGACCCACCCAGAGTTTTTATACACGGAAATGGCTGGAATTTCAGACATGACGCAGGAGTCAGAGATCAAGCCCATAGTCACTCTCACTGAAAAAGCCGGTCAGGAGCTGAAATTGTACCTGGAGAAGCAGGGTAAGCCGGGTGCTGCGCTGAGGGTGTTTGTTACTGCCGGAGGGTGTTCTGGTCTTTCCTACGGAATGGTGGTCGACGAAAAGGTGAGCGACGATGACTTTGTCCTGAATTTTGATGGTGCCAAAGTCGTTATCGACAGGTCTAGCGCTCCGTTCATCGCAGGGTCAGTGATTGATTACAAAACAGAGAAGCTGATGGGAGGCGGTTTTGTCGTCAACAATCCAAACGCGGTCTCAACCTGCGGCTGTGGCGAATCTTTCAGAACGTCATAGTCGGCGAACTAAAAGATAGATAATACCTGTATGTTCAGCCGGACTGAGCCGGGGTGGCAGAGTGGTTAACGCGCGGGCAACCCGCTCGTTTTGACGGGTCCGCAACTCGAGATCGCCGACCAGTCAGCCCGTGACCCTTAGGGGTCTCGTGGGTTCGAATCCTACCCCCGGCGCCTAAGGACACGAGAAAACCCAAGTTTACTCAGGGCGTTTTCTGACGCAAACTGTTTTTGCGCTTGTCTATCAGCCCGAACGTCGAAGACTCATATAACTTCGGTGTACCTGGAGTTCGCGGCGAACTTTGAGGGCCTCAATCGTATGGCACACTCCAAACCCTGAACGGACGATAGCCATGGCGATGCGTCGCTGCTACAGTACAAAGACCATCGAGGAGATTCAAGCTGAGTTGGAGCAGAAGGGTCCCGAGTACTGGAAGTATCTTCTTACTCGGGCGCTTCAGGACAAATCACTTGACGTGATAGAGCATTTTTGCTTAACTGTGATTATCGACGGTCTTAGCGATGCCCGCGCTGGCGAGCTGTCTAGGAGATTTCAACATGTGCGTCTCCTCTCCTTGCAGGACGAAAGCTGGTTGCTCTCGTTGAACGCTCGCACGCTGATTGAAGTCTGGCGAGGAGGAGCTGAAACTGATCTGGCTGACGCGATAGTGTCTGAGCTCCAGAGGAAGGGAGTAAGTCCGATCTTGAGCGAGCTAGCGTTTGGAGGAAAGACGGTTGCGAGTTGAGCTCCTCTCCAACACTGACCTTGGCTCAATCAAGGAAGCTCTGGACCGCAGAGGTGTCAAGCTTGACGCGATCAGTCTGCTAGACCATGTCGTATACATGTTCGAGATAGAAGACTGCAGCCGAGTGACCACCCATCAATTGGTTCGTCACAGGATGGCGTCGTACGACCAAGAATCGCAGCGGTTCTCTGCTGCAACAAAGGAGGGGTGCGTTATCCCTCCAACGATCCAATCGAACGGCGAGGCGTTGAAGGTATACGATACAGCCCTGAAAGGTGTGTACGAGGCGTTTGAGAAGATGATCTCGCTCGGGGTGCCAAAGGAAGATGCGCGTTATGTTCTACCCAACGCCACCAAGACGAAGCTGGTGATGACCGTTAGTGCCCGGAGTTTGATGCACATCGCATGGCAGAGAACTGCGCTACAAGCGCAGTGGGAAATCAGAGCAGTTGTGAGCGAGATGATGAAACTGGCCAAGCAAGCGACCCCAGAACTCTGGGTATCCTTAGTCGAGGGCTGACGTTGGCTAGGGTTTTCGGCACAGCAGGTGTAAGGGGTGTATTCAATGAGTCCCAAACTCCGTCGCAGGTATACGCCTTTGCGCAATCCATACCATTCGTGTTTGGACGTGGGAGCTATGGTGTCGCTTGGGATGGAAGGAAAACTTCAGCCCTTCTTGCCAGGACCGTTGCGTCGGCCGTCAACTCGGTGGGTAGCGACGTTCAATCGTTTGGGATGGCCCCGACACCCGTCCTCGCCTTTGGCACGAGGAATCGGCACTGTGAAGCGGGCTTTTCTGTGACGGCATCGCACAACCCGCCTGAGTTCTCAGGGGTCAAACTGTTCAATCGGAACGGGATGGAAATTCCGAAGTCTGACGAAGCGAGAGTCGAGCGCGCTCTATCAGTCAGCGTCATGAGGTCAGGGGGGAAATTTGGTTCGGTTGTTCCAGATTTCGACGTGGTCGAAGAGTACATCGATAGCATTGTGTCGAGGTATGATCACTCCTCGGCCCCGCTGAGAATTGCGATAGACTGCGCCAATGGTCCTGGTGGATTTGTTACTCCCAGAATCCTGAAGGGTCTGGGTCACGATGTTATTCCTGTAAACTCTCAAATCTCGTGGAGGTTCACTGCTAGGCGGCCTGAGCCCACCAGTGAGACACTAGAGGATTTCAGTCGTGTCGTAGCCAACCTTGGCGTGGACTTTGGGTTCGCCCATGACGGTGATGCGGATAGGCTCGTTATGCTCGATCGAGAGGGGAGAGTGCTTCCTGATTCGGTCGTCGCGTGCCTAGCGTTACATGGATTGGTTGCGGCTTCTGGTACGGTCGTTATCTCTGAGAATACGTCCATGATGGTGGCTGAAGAAGCTCAGAGAATGGGGTTTACGGTTCTTCGGAGCAGAGTGGGCAAGACCTTCGCGCTTCTTCAGGAGAAGGGAGGCGTATTCGCAACTGAGCCGTCGAAGATTATCGACCCCACGTGGGGGCTTTGGGAAGATGGCATCAACGCTGCAGCGATGATTTCCTGTCTCCTCGCCCGCGATCCGGGTCTGCTAGACAAAGTCCTCCAGACAGGTTGGAATTATCGACAGACGAACATTGCTGTTCCCGTTGACATGCGGGAATTGCAGGAGAGGGCGAGGGATTTCTTCAGGAAATTCGGGATAGCTGAGGAGCGCACTCTTGACGGGTACAAGATCGTGTTTGAAGACGGTTCTTGGATCATGTTCAGAGCGTCTGGGACCGAGCCCAAGACACGGATATACTGCGAGTCCAAGAAAATTGAAACCCTAGATACACTGATTCAAGAAGGGGTTAGGTGCGTTGAACTGTCGCGTCGGTTGGGGTGAACGTGATTGACCGAGCTAGAGTCAGCCGTCGTCTCCAAGATGCTCGCGCTCGGACTCATCTTGGAGGCGGAAGCGTTCGACATGATTGCGAATCTCCCCCCTGAATTGAACGTGGATTCTGTCATAGAGAAACTGGTCGTGGTAAAGACACTAGACTCCCAGAACGGGAGGGTCGTCACAAAGGCCGACCTGGAGTCCATAATCCCCCCGGCATCGCAGCCTGCTGCAGGTGAGAAACTCGTAGTGCCGGATCAGGCTCCCGACGTCGAGGTGAATTCTGATCCCACCATGGGGGTCTCACCGATTGAAGCGAATGAAGGGTTCAAGGCGCTGTTCGAGGACAGGTATTTGCGGCTCCTCTCTGTGATGAAGAAACGCCCCGACACCAGGGCTTTGGGGTCGACCTCAACAGCCAGAGGATTGGCGTGGGGTCAGAAGGCCAAGGTCGCCGGTCTCCTGCTGAACAGGATTAACCGTCGCGGAAGCCTTGATTTGATCATAGACGACCGTGTCGGTACCATGAAGCTAGGGTGTCAGGACCCGGAGGTGATGAAGGCAGCACTAGAGGCGCCCTTGGATAGCATGGTCGTTGTGGAAGTTTCGAAAGCAAAGTCAGGGCAATTGTACGCCTCGTCGTTGACGCTTCCTGACATACCTGAACGAAGGGCTACAACCTCGTCTCATCGAGCATACGCTGTGCTGCTGTCCGACCTACACATCGGCAGCAGGATGTTTCTGCAGGAGGATTTCAGCAGGTTCGTGCTGTGGCTCAACGGGCAGCTGGGGGACCTGGATGTGGTCAGCAGAATCAGGTACGTTGTGATAGCGGGAGACCTCATCGACGGGGTCGGGGTGTATCCTGGGCAGGAGTTCCAGCTCAGCGAGAGAGACCCGAAGAATCAGTATGCGTTGGCCGCCAAGCTCCTTTCTGGAATTCCGTCGCACGTTCAGATTGTCGTCTCACCCGGTAACCACGATCCGGTCAGGCAGGCGCTGCCACAGCCCGCAGTTTCGGTCGAAATGGCCGAGCCGTTGTACAAGATGGAAAATCTCCGATGGGTCGGCGACCCCTCGTACGTCAAGCTGTATGGGGTCACGTTCCTCGTGTTCCATGGAAAGAGCCTGGATGACGTGATAGCGACCACCCCAGGCTTGACATACAGTCGCCCCGCGGACGCAATGAAGTTGCTGTTGAGGGCCCGACATCTTGCTCCAACCTATGGAAAGCGCACGGCGCTCTCTCCGGAGCAGCGTGACTTCCTGGTCATTGACAGCGTGCCCGAGGTCTTCCACGCGGGCCATGTGCACACGTTCGAAGAGCAGACGTACCGCGGCACCCTGATTGTAAATTCGGGGACTTGGCAAGCCCAGACGAGCTTCCAAGCCAACATGGGTCTTGAGCCCACACCCAGCGTCGTTCCTGTCGTGGACCTTTCTACCTTGAATGTGGTAAGGAGGAACTTCGGCGCTACGGGATTCGAAGCGAACTAGGTTCGGTTAATTGCTTCGAAGGTGGGATCTTCCGCGAGGATCTTCTCGAGTTTGTCAAGCCCGATCAGAAGCCTGATTCTCTTCGTTCTCCCTCTTCTGCCTTGACTTACGACCGAAGCTTCCACCAAGCCGAGAAGGTCGAGCTCGGCGAGGATGCCGCTGACCCGTCTCTGAGTTAGAACTTCGAGCCCACTCCTCTTGCAGATGTTGTTGTAAGCTATGTACAGCTCTCCGGTGTTGGTCCCCGATGGAAACCTAGATGAGGCGAGGAGTATTGCCTTGTTCTGAATCGGAAGAGAACGGAGTGCTTCGTCAATGCGGTCCTGCTCCATCTTCGCAGAGGCCTTTCTGACGGACTCGTCGTCGACCTGCTCTAGGCCTTCCCTTTCCGCCACTTCTCCGGATATCCTCAGCAGGTCCACCGCTCGTCTTGCATCTCCGTGTTCGGAGCCTGCAATCGCCGCGCACAGGTTGATTGCCGAGCTCGACATGGCGCCCTTCCTAAAGGCTAAGCCTGCCCTCTCTGCGAGTATTTCCTGCAGCTCGGTGACCGTGTATGGCGGAAACACCAGTTCCTCTTCACTTAGGCTACTTAGTACTCTGGGGTCTAGGCTCTCTTTGAACTGTAGGTCGTTCGATATGCCGACCAGTGAGAGAAATCCCGGAGACAGTTGCTCGTTCGATCTTGTCAGGCCGTAGAGGATTTCGTCCGTCGAATTTTTGACGAGGTAGTCGATTTCGTCCAGAACCAAGATTACTCTCGTGTGCCGAGCCTGTATCTCTTGCTCCACCCTGCTCAGCAGCTCTCCCATAGAAAGGCCCGTGAACGGCAACTTGAGACCAAGTGTCCCCCCTAGTTCCGCTAGTGTGCGGTATTCCGTGTTAGCCAGTCTTGTGTTGACATAGACTGTGGTTAGGTCCTGTGTGTCGGTCTGTTCTTTCAGTTTCGAGAGCACGTACCTCGCGACCGCTGTCTTTCCTGTTCCGGTCTTCCCGTAAAGCAGGAGGTTGGAAGGCTTGGATCCATGAAGAACGGGCGCGAGTACCTCCGCTATCGCTGAAGACTGGGCATCTCTGAAGGGTAAACGGGCTGGAATGTAATCAGGGGTGAGGACTTCTCTGTCTTTGAATAGCGCTTTTCCTTGCTTCGCCCGCTGAAATATTCTCTCCAAGTCGTCAGTTGACATATAACTCCACTGGAAACACTGGTTAGATAAGGCCTCCGCCCCTTGATTTCTTGTGTTTCTAGTGTGAGGCTTGGATAAGGAACGATATCACACAGAAGTATAACCAGGCCGTTCTTGGAACGCGGTCATCTGAAGATAAGACTTGGTGTCTACTGACTAATACATTGGGTAAGAATCGCACGTCATGATCACCCACCTTGTTCAACACAGAGCTCCAGTGGAAAGGGAGGGGCCCGGGTTAGACTTGTGAAACCCCGTGAACCAAACCGAATCAAGCTCGTTCTAGCAACCCCAGTGTTTCCAGTGGAGCTCTTGCAAGCCTATTTCCGTCTGCGGCACCCGATTTCACCCCGAACACGTGTTCAGAGCCGGATTTTAGGTTGGACAATTCCCTCGCATGTGAACTCTTGTGAAGGACCGGCAACGTCTCTACACCCGGTCAACCTTTGTTCCTCGCTTGTTCACAAGTTCACACCAAGACCACCTTTTAATCTCGACTTCAGAGACACGCGGTCGCGCTTGCGAAGGAAGGTCAAGATTGAGCTGGAGGATGGGGACGGCACCAAATTCACTCTCTCTCTCGAGGGAAGACTGTCACGCGAGAAGCTGATGAAGGCCGCCGACATGCTTGAGATCATGGACGTCCCTCTCGAAAGAGACTCTCCGAAGTACAACGATAAGACAACTTTCTTCGGAAGGGTTGCGACACTGATTGAGACCATGTTCTCTGCGGGCGACTTCTCCTCTTCAGACATCACACGGGCGTACGAGGAGAAGTATAACGAACCTATACGTCTGAGCACGATTTCAACGTATCTCTCTAGGTTGGCAGAGAAAGACTACCTAAAACGAGAAAAATTTGGGAATTCATGGGTGTACAGACGCGCATACCTGAAGACCGCCTCAACAACCCATTAGCAGACATCAAGAGGTCCCAGAGACCAGTTTCTTGCCTTCTTCAGACAGTTCATAGACAAAAGGCTTCTCAGAAGAATCTCGGATCAGAAACCCCCTCGCATGAAGGTCCTTTAGGACCCTGGAGACGTGCTCTCTCGTCACACCCAAGCCCTTCGCCAGTTCAGGAGACGTCCGAGGACCAGTAGAGAGGGCGCGAAGAAGACTCAGCTCTGTCCTGTCCAAACTCTCTCCACCCTGAAGCAACCCCACACCCGGCTCCGTCTTCTCGACTCGAGCCACTGGGACGAACCGAGCACCGACGACGCGCTGCGACCCGACTGAGATCTCCCTACGAGCTGAGGGAACCGAGCTCTGAAGGACCCTGGATTGTATCACGTCTAATCGCGTCATGATATCCACAATACGCTCGTCCTGACTTCTCAGCCTAGACTCCAGAGTCATCCAAAGATCCTTTCCCAAGTCGGACGATTCTGAAATTCTTTGAGAAACATCACGATATCTCGCAAGCAGCGCTATAGCCAGCACTGAAAAGAAGACAAGGACCCCGGCCGATGCCAAGGTCACATAATCTGTCACGCCCCAAGCCATCACATCAAGTGATATAAGAGTGCATCACAGGACCATCCGGTCGATCAATTGGTTTACGACAGGCGAGACCAGATGAAACTGGTCCACATTCCCCCGTTCCAACTTGGAAATCATGTCAGACAGCCGTCGTAGATCTTCAAGTTCGATGTAACCTAGCCAGACGCCGAGTACTATAGTTGCCACTGCCTTCTTGATGTTATTCCTACCCTGCTGCACTATTCCCAGGAAGGCACCTTCTGTAGTGGGCTGACCCCGCAAGGTCAATCTCGTGCTAGACGCATGCTTCAAAGTGAGCTGCCCCGACTTGATTTTGCGATACAAGGTGAGACACTCGACTTGGGCGTCGGTCAACTGTGAAGAAATTTCGTGGTTTGGAGTATCGCTCATGAATCACAGTAGTTACACGTTTTCGTATAAGACTTCCGGAATAATCGCTAGTAGGTCTTCCAGTTTCTATGGTATAATATTCCAAAATCCTTATACTAGTTCTGACATTACTCTAATCCCTTCACTAACATCACTCTCGGCTCGTCACATCAGATTAATTAGTGTCTCAGAACAGGTCGAGCGTGAGAGAATGGGCAGGAGAAGGAAGAAAGTCCTTCGGGTTGTACGTAAAACACTTCCAACAGTGTTCTCGTGCCCTCGCTGTGGGATGACCACGGTCAGAATCACATCAAAGCAAGATGATATATCACAGGATATGATATATGAGGTCGCGTGCGGGAACACTGCCTGCAAAGAGCAACGCGAGTATCGCTATGCCACCAAGCGGGCCAACATCGACGTGTACAACACATTCGTAGACGATTTTGCAAAAACCGGCGTTTGAAGAATTTGATCCAGGTCGGACCTGTAGAACAACGCCTCCTGGCGAAGGTAAAAAGGGGGCCGATAGTTGCTGCCTTGATAGACCCGGACGAATTCACGCCAAAGGATGCCGCGATTACAGCGAAGAAAGCCATCCACGCTGGAGCTAGCCTCGTTTTGGTTGGCGGATCCACCGTATCTGACCAAAGCAGGCTGGATTCTGTTGTGATATCGATAAAACATCACGTGTCATCACCTGTTGTCCTGTTTCCCGGTAACGTGACTGGGGTTTCAAAGCACGCTGACGCGATTCTGTTTAGCAGCCTTCTGAATTCGATGAATCCTTACTTTATTATCGGAGCCCAGGCATTGGGAGCCGCACAGGTATTCAGGAACCACTTGGAAGCGATTCCTATGGGATACCTAATCTTCGGTGAATCCAGTGCGGCCGCTTTCATTGGGCAAGTCAACCCGATGCCGCGCGACAAGCCTTCGTTAGCCATAATTTACTGCTTGGCAGCAAGCCTCCTCGGCATGCGAAGTATCTATCTCGAGGCCGGAAGCGGGTCCGGAGAACCACTTTCCCACGAGACCGTCAGACTCGTACGCAGGCACTATCCAGGCATGATCATGGTAGGCGGCGGTATCACTTCAGCGAAGGACGCGGGACTCATCGCCAAGGCTGGCGCCGACATATTGGTAGTGGGAAACCTCCTTGAGAGAGACCAATTCGAGAAGCCTCTGAGGGAAATAGTCTCGGCGACAAGAACCAAAAGACGGAATAGAGCTTAAGACCAAGTCAGCACGCCCTTCCATTGATTGTCGTTTTCTGCTGAGGAAGCTTGGCCACGAGTAAAGTCGCTCGCACCATTCCCTGTTTCACTCACTGACTACTACACGGACATCCTTCACCAGTACGAACACGCGCAGAAGGTCGCGCTAAAGGCCAGGCTGCTTGGATACGACCCCATAGAGACGATAGAATCCAAGACCGTTTTCGACTTGGCCGACCGGGTCAACCAGATGCTCAACCTGAATCAGTTCGAGGGCCTGGTAGACCGTCTTCGAGAGCTGCTGAAATCGACCACAAAAGAACGAGCGGCACTAACCATATCTCAGGAAATAGCCCTGGGCAAGTTCGGGAGCCTCTCTAAGCAGAAGTCTTTGGAGTATGGGATTCGGGCAGGGCTCGCCGTGATGACCGACGGAGTGACCGTAGCGCCATTGGAAGGTATCTACAACGTCGCAATAAAACAGAATGACGACAACAGCGACTACGCTTCAGTGTCATATGCTGGTCCTATGCGCTCCGCGGGCGGTACTGAAGCGGGATTCTCACTTGTTATAGCGGACGTCACGGCGAAGAAACTAGGTCTCTCGAATTACAGGGCAAGCAGGGACGAGGTCGACCGCTTCGTCGAAGAGCTCAGAGTGTACGAACGCGAAGTCGGAAACTTCCAGTTCAAGGTCACCGATGACGACATCAGATTTGCAATCTCGAACCTGCCCGTGGAAATCGATGGAGTCGAAACCGACCCCGTCGAGGTCGTCGTGCACAGAAACCTCAAGAGAGTCAGCACAGATAGGATGAGAGGCGGCGCCCTTCGCGTCCTAAACGACGGAATCATAGGACGTGCGAACAAACTCTCCAAGAAGCTGTCGAGCCTCAACATCGCGGGTTGGGAATGGCTGACTGAGATCAAGGGAGGCACGCAGCAGTCGACTAACGAAACTGAGCAGGCGGGAGCCCACTTCGAAGAGGTCATATCCGGAAGGGCCGTATTGTCGATGCCTAGGCGTCGGGGTGGTTTCAGGCTACGCTACGGCCGCTCGATTAACACAGGTCTGTCGACCGTCGGAATCCATCCCGCGGTCTCCACCCTGCTCGACTATCCGGTCGTGACGGGTACCCAGGTGAAGGTCGACCTGCCGGGAAAGGCCGCCACAATAGCTTTCGTGGACTCGATCGAAGGACCCACCGTCCTGTTGGACGACGGGTCCATCAAGCATCCTCGCACGGCCGTGGAGGCTGACGCCCTGAGGGAGAGGATGGTCAAGATAGTAGACCTTGGAGACATCCTGATCAGCTACGGAGACTTTCTGGAGAACAACAAGAACCTGCCCCCTTCTCCGTACGTTGTAGAGTGGTGGGCGATGGACCTCCGAAACACCATGACGTCCACGCCCGACACAATCGAACGAATTGGACGCGAAGGAATCGACGCGAAGCTTCTCGCTTCGATTTTGGAGAATCCGCTGGAAACAAGGGTTACGGCAAGAGAAGCAATGATCCTGTCGAAGCATCTCGGGATTCCCCTCCACCCAAACTTCACGCCGAGGTTCGACAGGCTGTCAGCCAGAGAGCTAGAGGACTTCAGAGAGAAAGCTGTACTTGAAGGCGGTCAAATAACCGTCGACAGACGCACATTCCCACACCTAGAGTTAACGCTCAAGACCGCCCTTATCGATTTCGAAGTTGAGGGAAGTAAGTGCGTAATCAGCGGAGAAACGGCTTTCATACTGAGCGAACTGCTTTGTCTCGGACGCCAGACGCAGACCGTCGACGATACCCTCGACGCCTTAGAGTACGTTCACAGACTGTCGGGAACGCTGCTCGGTCGACAGACTACAACAACCATCGGAGTAAGAGTGGCGCGACCGGAGAAGGCCATGGTGAGGAAGCTCAAACCCCCAGTTCACACGCTGTTTCCTGTCGGTGGTTCAGGAGGACCGTCCAGAGACGTGACGAAGGCCGCCAAGTTGGGCAAGATGGAAATTGAAATCACAAACATGGTCTGTCCCTCGTGCAAAGAGCGCCGGACGTCAAGTAGATGCGAAGTCTGCGGAGAGCCAACGAGCAGGTTCCTCTCTTGTCCGCGATGCGGTCTGGTTACACAAGAGAGCTCTTGTCCCAACTGCAAGTCCAAGACTAGCACGTTCTCGCCTATGGAATTCAACCTCAAAGAGAAGCTTGACTCGCTGAAGCTGAAAATGGAGTTCAATCCGTCAAAGCCTGTGAAGGGAGTGAGAGGACTGACGAGCCAATCGAAGACCCCAGAATTGCTTGACAAGGGGATCATCAGAAGCAAGCATGACGTCTTCGTCTACAAGGACGGGACGCTCAGGATAGACATCACCAACGCTCCACTGACTCACCTAAGGCCGTCTGACATCTCGGCGACTCCGGACGACCTCCGGAGGTTGGGATACATCACAGACCATCTGGGGAACGACCTTGCCGCCGACTCGCAGATCGTAGAACTGAAGCCTCAGGACATCATAATCCCGCTGGACGTAGCGCGCGACCTGGTCAAGATGGCGGAGTTTGTGGATGACGAGCTCCGAAGCGTGTATGGCATCCCCACCTTCTACAACATCCACAGTGCCCGAGACATCATGGGGAAGATTGTGATTGGTCTCGCTCCGCACACGTCGGTGGGGGTGGTTGGCCGAGTGATCGGTTTCACCTCCGCCCAAGTCTGCTACGCAAACCCATGCTGGCACGCTGCCAAGAGGAGGGACTGCGACGGCGACGGCGATTCGATACTGCTCCCAGTAGATGTATTCCTGAACTTCTCGATGGAGTTCATCCCAGACCAGATCGGAGGGCTGATGGACACACCACTCCTCATCCAACCCATACTCCTGCCAAGCGAAGTGGACGAGCAGGCCCACAACTTCGACGTGGCAAGCTCCTATCCCCTCGAGATGTACGAAAACCAGAGCTCTCCGGCAGCATCCGAGTTCGACGACAGGATAGAACTGATAGGCTCGAGGCTTTCGAGCGACAGGCAATTCTACGGCTATGGTTTCACCCACGGTACCAGCAGGCTCGGAATAAAGCGGTCTAGGGGGGCGTACTCCACGTTACGAACGCTGTCTGAGAAAATCTCCAAGCAGATCGAGGTGGCCGACCACCTAGATTCTGTGTCCACTAAGGAAGTCGTTGAATCGATAATCAAGACACACCTCATCAGGGACATCATGGGAAACACCAAGAAGTATGCCACACAGTCGTTCAAGTGCAAGAAGTGTGGCGCGACGATGCGGAGGCCCCCTGTCTCGTGGAACTGTCAGTATTGCGGAGGGGAGATAAAGGAAACACTGACGAGAGCTTCCGTAGAGAAGTATCTCCTACTGGCGCAGAAGTTGGCGAGAGACTACGATGTCGACCCCTACCTGAAGAGCCGACTGGAAGTCGTCAGGAGGGAACTGGACCAATTGTTCCAGGGCGCCAGGAGGCCAGAACAACTCGAGCTGACCGAGTTCTCGGGCGTTCTAGCCAAAGAAGTAAGCGGGTGAGCGGCCGAAACAATACTTCGCGGTCTGGAATCCCTTTCTGAGTTCCTTAATCCTTGCCCGAGCATCGGAGGACTTCCCCCCTTCCATCGCAGAGTGGAGAATGTCCGCCACTTCGATCATTTCGCTCTTTCCCATCCCGAGGCGTGTCAGCTCCGCGACGCCCAGCCTTATCCCGCCCGGGTTTGTGTAGTGCCTTCCTGCCTGCAGGTCGCCAGGAATCAACTGTCTGTTGATTATGATGTTCTGACTCTCCAGCTTCTTCTCCATGGCGCCTCCGTCTCCGTGCTTGGTGACGTCAACAACGACCTGATGGGACATCGTGTAGCCGTTCTTTTCGCCCAGAACGGTCTCTCCCGAGCCCGCTAAGCTTTCAGCAAGGGTGCGGGCGTTCGAGATCACATCCTTCGAGTAGCGACGGCCGAACTCGAGGAACTCAGCAAACACCAACGCTTTGCCCGCCACGCTGTGCAGATGATGGTTGCTCGTGGTCCCAGGGAATACCGCCTTCTTCAGGTCGTCAGCAAACCTCTCCGAGCTCACGATCGCACCCCCCTGTGGTCCGAAAAGCGTCTTGTGGGTGCTGAAACTCATCACTTCGACGCCCTCCCTAAGAGGGTCTTGGAACTGTCCACCAGCTATCAGGCCTGCGACATGCGCAGCGTCATAACAGACCGTCCCGCCGGCGTCTTTGATCGTGGACGCCAACTCCTTCACTGGATGCGGGAAGAGAAACAGGCTTCCGCCGAACATGCCTATCCTCAAAGGCTTCTTCATGCCCCTGATGCGCTTCTTCGTTCCGTCGACATCGATGTTCATCTCCTCCTTGTCGAACGCAAAGTATTCGAGTTCGAGAGAGTGGACAAGCCCCGCGCTGCCCGAGAACTCTTTCTTTCCTGCAGAAATGTGACCGCCGTTTGGAATCGGTAGAGCCATCATGACGTCGCCGGCGGAACTCAGAGCCGAATAGACAGCCAGGTTGGCCACCACCCCAGAGGTGGGCCTAACATCTACGAACTCGGCCTTGAACAGCTTCTTTGCGAGTTCTATCGCTGTAAGCTCAATCTCGTCGATGTACTTGCATCCGGCATAGACTCGCTCACCAGGCCATCCTTCCGCGTATCTTTGCCCCAGGTCGGACGACATCGCTTCTCTGACAGTTTCAGAAGCGAGGTTTTCACTCGCAATCATCGGAAGACTTTCAGAGAACCACTTTTCATGAGCCCTGACCCTTCGGACAATCGAATGGAAGACCCTTTCATTGTCAACCATGTCCGAAAGGAACGCGGGAGCTTAGTTATACCTTTCACGGATTCACAACGGCTTTTCGTCGGATGGAGCGCCGCTAAGCTTAAGAGCGCTGGAGGGCCAGGCCGATTTCATGAGCAGCAGAGGAAACGGCGCGCCGATGCCCGCTTCGAGCGCCGGGCTACTCACGTTCTTCAACGAAGACACTCAGGGAGTCAAGATAAGACCGGAAATCGTGCTTATCTCCTCTCTAGCTCTGATAACGGCATCCATTGTCATCAACTTCATCTACTAGCAACCAAGAGTCACAGGAACCTTCAGCGACGGAGTCCCTCGCAAGCAGGTATAGACATCTCTTCCTGCTTCCCTCCACTGCACGATTGGCGGCGTACGGAGCCCTGGTTTCCACTGCGATCGCCGTCCTCGCCGGCGCCAACACGGTGCTCGAGTTTGCTCTCATAATCCTGACGTTCTTCGTGTCTTCCTTGCTTTTTACAGCGGTTTCAAAGTTGATTGATCCCAACGGAATAGCGACCTCTCGACGGGTGATGGCTTTGTTGTTTGCAGCAGACGTACCTTGGATATTCTGCTTGGCGGTGGGACAGTTCGCAACCCGCGTGGTGGGGAAACCAGGAGCGTTGGATAACACCCTTGTTTTTGGGGCTTTTTTGGCGACGGGAACGTGTTTTGTGATATCGAACGTCGTCTTCTTCTCTAGCGCTTCAATAGCACTGCTCACATCAGCGTTCCAGCCTGCTGGGTTCATCGCCTCCCTTTCGTTCACAGGTGTCCTCAGGCAGCCGAGCGCTTACTCCGTCATTTTGGGAATTGCGGCCTTCGCGACCCTGAGCTCGTTCCTGATCATCCTGATGAGACTGAAGACGAAGAGAGGATACAGCGCAGTCAGCACCTTCCGGTCATTCATGAAGACCTGGGTGCTGGGGCGGCCGGAAGACCTAGAGAGGATGATCTCGGATTATTCGGAGGAAAGAGAAATCTCTACTAAGATCATGAAGTTCAAGCAGAAGGACGAGGAGCTCTTCATCATCCTGCCCGGAGTCCATCCCGGTCCCTTCTATCCCGTGGGCAGCTACAATCTGCCCGGACTGATCTATCACGCGTTCAACGGGGGCGTGTTGACCCTGCACAGGCCTGGCGGGCACGAGATGAACATAGCAACGTCCGCCGAGACGAGAACCTACGTCGACCAGATTCTCGACCAGGCACGAGCCATACCCACAGACGACCAAGCCCAACTGAGAGGTCCGACTCACGCTACAGTAGGGAACGCGAGCGCTTCGGCCACAGCCTTCGGTGAAGACCTGCTGCTGACCATTTCATTCGCCCCGGCGGGGTCTGAGGACTTGGACACGGACGTCGAGACGAAACTCTCAGCGTCGGGAAAGGCCGAGGGCCTAGGCGTCTCCGTGGTCGATGCTCACAATTCAATCCGCCCGAGCAGGGAGGAGGTCGACCTGACCAGCCCTGAGTGGCACGAGCTGTTTTTCGATGTGTCGCACACCGCACCCTCAAGTTTCAGGATAGGGTACTCGAATTCGAACGACCTCGGCTTTGAGCACGGTGAAGACCTGACTGACGGTGGGATAGGAATCCTGTTGATCGAGGCGGAAGGACGAAGGTGGGTCCTGGTTCTTGCAGACGCGAACAACGCAGAGCCATCGGTCAAGGGTACAGTCCAAAGCGCACTCAAAGCATCGGGCTTCGATTTGGTCGAGCTCTGCACCACCGATAGCCACAACCTCGCAGCCAAGGGATTGGCAATCACCAGAGGATACTACGCTCTCGGCGAATCAACATCCCCAGACTTGCTCGCTGAGACAATAGTGAAACTCGCCGCAATCGCTGACTCGCGAAAGGCCGATTGCGAGTACGGCTCTGAGGTCTTCCGCTCGAAGACCCGTGTCTTTGGAAAGGACACGCTCACGGAAATTGAGGGTCTGACGCGGAGGAGCACACGCTATGCGAGGAGTTTCTCAAGAATAGCGCTAGGAGTGATCCTGTTACTGCTTGTCATCACCATACTGCTCTAAAGAAAAAGAGATTTAGGTTCAAACTAGGGTTTTGTAGACGCTTGACCGGTGCAAACCCCAGAGCGGCAGAGAAGGAAGCGAGGCCGAGTGCGCACGGCTAGCCCTCGGCTCGCGTGGGTCGCTGAAATTCGTGACCCCATTCACGGGTACATTGATGTCACCGAAGTCGAACGAGAGATAATCGACTCGCCTTTTCTTCAACGACTCAGACGGATACACCAGCTCGCGGGCGCCTATCTCGTCTACCCAGGTGCCACCCACACGAGGTTCGAACACGTCCTCGGAGCGATGAATTTCGCAGGGCAATTGGCAAATTCGATATCGGCAGGGTTCGAGCTCGACGACGACGACGCACAGGAGATAAGGCTCGCCGCCTTGCTTCACGATGTAGGCCACGGTCCATTTTCGCACATGTTCGATGAGGTCCTCTCGACATTGAAGGGCCTCACGCACGAAGACGCGTCCCAAGACATAATCAAGAGAAGCGAAATAAACGACATACTGGAGAAGCACGGCTTTTCCGCGCGAAGCGTTTCACGGCTCGCGGTTGGCAAGAAGGACGGACCAAGTTTCATGAACGAGATAATCGCGGGCGGACTGAGCGCTGATCTGATGGACTATCTCCTCAGGGACTCATACTTCACCGGAGTAGAGTACGGAAGGGTCGACGTTCACCGGGTCATAAACTCGGTCTGCGTAATCGATAATCACCTGGCCATCGACCAGGCTTCAATTCCAGCGTTCGAGGCCATGCTCCTCGCCCGGTATCAGATGTTCACGAACGTCTACTTTCACAGGACGGTCAGGGCTGCTCAACTGATGCTGGTCCACGCCATGCAGCTGGCCGACGGCGAACTTCACCTGACAGACATCTCAGACCCCGAAGACTACCTCACACTGACAGACGAAGCCGTGCTCGAAAGGCTCACTCGCCTGTCACCAAGCAGCCGACAGAACAGCGAAGCCAGAGCTCTGGCCTTAGACTTCAGGGGCAGACACCTCGTGAAGTGCGTGTACGAGGAGGCCGTCAGAAAGAAGCACGGGCCAGCCAGCCAACTCATCGGAGACGAGGCCGTCAGAGCGCGCACCGCCAGGGTTCTGGCAAAGGCAGCAGGGGTAGACCCGATGCACGTATACATAGACGTGCCCACCACGCCAGCGTTCCCTTACACGCCGTCGAAAGAGAGGCTAACATCACTGCCAACGTTCAGAAGGGAGGGAGGAAAGAAGGTAGTGCCAGAGTTGGTTCCTATGGAAAACCTTCAGCTGCTTCGTTCGATATCGGGCTTCGTTAACATCGTCAGGATATACACGAAAGCCGAGCACAGGGGGGTCGTGGAAGGGGTAGCTGAACGTCTTCTTGGACAGACGAAGCACGAGCGAAAGAGGACTGCGCTAAAATAGTCTGACCCCGTTCAAGTTGGATGCAGATTGAGGACTACTTTGCTTACGAGTCCTTCCGTCCGAATCAAAGAGAGCTCGCCCTGAAGGTCCATCAAAACTGTCAGAGCGGTGGTGTACTGCTCGCCGAGGCAATGAGTGGCTTTGGCAAGACCGCAGCCGTGCTCAGCGGAGCCCTGTGCGCGGCGGAAGAGACCGGGTCCAAGGTAGTGTACGCGTGCAGGACGAAGAGGCAGGTTTCACGTGTGTCGGAAGAGATAGCGCTTCTTCAGAAGAAGAGGCCCATAAGGGCGGCGGCGATGTACTCCAAGTTCGACTACTGCCTCCTGAAGGCGACGAACCACAGGCCCGTCCCTCAGGACTCCTTCAGCTGGTATTGCGGCTTCAACGTGAGCAACAACCTATGCTCCTTTTTCCTGAACATCGCTCTTCTCGGAGGCAGGACCACCGAATACGTGGACAGAATCAGCTACTCGATTCCAGACCACTCCAGCCTCTTACAGCAGTCGATGTCGGCTCACGTCTGTCCGTACGAGATGGTCAAGTTGGCAGTCGCCCAGGCCGCGGTCATAGTCGTACCCTATCACTTTCTGTTCGACCCGTCGAGCCAGCCCACTCTGTTCGGCAGGAACTTGATAGAGCCTCAGAAGGTCGCACTGGTCGTCGATGAAGCTCACAACCTCCGTGACTTTCTCAGGAGCGACCGATCAGCCTCCCTTACCGGGAAGGACTTGTCGAGAGCCACCGAGGAGGCAGAACAGCTCATGATGACCAAGACCGCGGACTCACTGAAAGCGCTGACAGGCTTTCTGAACAGGGTTCTCGATGAGGCCACGAACTGGTTCTTGGACCGTCGATCGATCCTGACCAGGATGAAACAAGAATTCGGAGACATCTGGCTCCAGACGCTGACGTTCGAGTTGAATGCGTGCTCAGGAGCTGCCTGGTACGCCGTTTCGTACGGAGGCAGACTACCCTGCTACATTCTCAGGGTGGGCGACTTCCTGAACAAGCTCGCATCTCCATCCCAAGAACTGTTGCTCACGAAGTGGGACGGCGTCCTGGGTCTCGTGAACACGAACCCCGTCGAGGACCTTCCGACGCTCATCAGGAGCTTCCAGAGTTCGACGCTTGTTTCTGCCACGGTCAATCCTTCTGAAGTCTTCCTCAGGTCGATTGGGATAGACTCTCTTCTGCCCAGCGTCTATTCGGTACAGGTGAACGGGACGGTTAGGGTGAGAACGTTGCTAGACACCGGCGTGACAACCAAGTACAAAACCAGGAGCCCTCAGATGTACTCTAGGATTGCGGGGAAGATAACGGCGATATCATCTTCGGTCACTGGTGGGATAGGCGTCTTCGCACCCTCCTACGCCGTCCTCGAACCAGTGTACGAACTGACCTGCGCCCGGCTGCACGGAAGGAGAACCCTGAGGGAAGCACCAGGCCTTTCAGCTTCGGAGGCGAACGAAATAGCGGAGTCGTTCAGGTCAGAGAGAGGCTGCATCCTGTTCGGGGTTCAGGGCGGCAGGTTCTCAGAAGGAGAGGACTTCAGGGGAGATCTGATGGATGCCTCGGTCGTTGTCGGCCTGTCATTGCCGCCACCCTCTCCTCAGCTCTACGCCGAGTACACGTTCATGAAGTGGAAGGGCGAACAACAATCATACCTCATGCTGGCGCTGCTTCCCGGGCTCCGCAAGGCGTTTCAGGCCGCGGGAAGACACCTTAGGAACCCAGGCAAAAAGGGCTTGGTGTTCCTCCTCGACAAGAGGTTTGACAGCCCCGTGGTCAAAGACTTGATGCCGTCATGGTTGAAGTCGAACATGATCCACGGTGACTTCTCACCTCCGGAGACTGACGCCCTTGTCACGTCATTCTGGGGCGACCAAGAGGAACCTGGTCCCCTTGCGCAGCGCGATCCTGGCCGCTGAACCCTCGTCCTTCCGCAGACCCCTCGTTTTCGCTGTCCTCGCCGACGTCCCTGATTCGTCCACAATTTCCACCGATGCTGAAGGCAGTCTGGAAGCAAGTCTTTTGGCAATCCAATAGGCGAGCGACGGGTTACCATCCCCGACTCTCACCACGACCCTCTCGGCGTTGACACGGTTCGCAAGATTCAGGACGCCGGCGGATAGGGTCTCGCGCGAGTTGAACGTCCTGAAGGCCAGCTTCTCCTCTCCATAGAAGGACGCCATGCCGTTTCGTATTCCGGGGTCTATCCCCACCAAGAGGGTGCCACTTCCACCGTCCAGTTGGGAAAGAACCTGACCTCTGACGATGTCGGGGTCGTCGTCGAGATCCTCCAAAGCGAGGACGCTTCCACGGAATCCAACGGCCTCTTCTCGCGTCGTCAACACCAACTCGCAGTCCGCTCCTTGACCCGGAATCACCGTCATGAAATTGAAGCCAGCTCTCCTGAGACGCGAGACCAGCACATAGTACGCCCTACCGTGCTCGGTGGCCACGCAGACGCGCACCATTGAAATACCTACGAGTGAAGTAGAATCCCGCGGCTAAATGAGCGTTAGCTTCCGACAAGCCAACGACTTCTTGGAGCCTCTTAGAGGCAAAGCCTCTACGCTGGTCGTCAACGGGAGATCCGAAAACCTGAGCCTTGCAGCATTTCTTTGTTCATGCTTCAGCGTCGCGCACGAAAGCTGCACTGTCTTCGACACCGACGCGCTCTACGCTTCCAACGCACCACTGATCTTGGACGGGCTGGAGAAGACCGACACCAGCGTCTTCATCCCGAGGCTCGGCCGCGGAATCCGCCATTCCATTCTAGACTTTCTGCAGGTGACAGACCTCAGCACCATACTGTTCGACAACCTAAACAGTCTCCTCCGCCTGTTTTCAGCAGAAGACAGGAACGGCGCCAACAGACAATTCGCTTTCACGATGGCGATACTCTCCCACATCGCGAAGACAAATGGGCTCGCTGTCATGGCCACTGCGTACAGGCAGTCAAAACGAGACAAAACGACCATCAGGGCGCCCTTCTACGAGCTTGCAGACTTGACGATGAACGTTGAGGTGAAGGCCGGTCAAATCGAGTTCCGCTGTACAAAAACGAGTCTGTGGCAAGACGGCCACTACGTGTGGACTAACCCTTCAGATCAGAAACGAATATCCCCAGCAAGACCGACAGGGCGATCAGCAGCAGGGCAAGAGCGAGATACAGGTTAACCATGCGAGGCTTCGTAGTCTGCCGGCCGCTGACGTAGGTCGCGTAGACTCCGGCACCTCCAAGCAGAATGACGCAGGCATCAATGACCGTCTCCGATATCGACTGAGCACCGCCTGCTGGATAGATTATGTAACTCTGGTCTGCGACGGGGAAGAAGAAGGCGCTCACCCCCCCAGCCATGAACAACACCACGCCCACAACGTACAGGACTTCGACCCAATTGCTGCGGTTTGGACCCGATTGGACAAACCTGGTGACCGCATTCCCGACCGCTCCGATCGTCTTGCCATAAGCAGACTCAAGAGTCCTTCTCAGCATGATGTTCTGATTACGCCCCTTCTGAGGGCTATTTTCGTCTTACGCTATCCGCTATGGGAGGAGGACGGCACCTTCTCCTCACGGGCTCGCACAATCATCAACGCTGCCACCTCCTTGACCCATTCGCCAGACTGGTCGTGGTCTCGAATCTTGAGCAGATACTCTTCGTGAGACATCTGCCCGAAGGCATCCTTCCAAATGGGGTAGCACTCCTCGATTCTGGACCTCGCATCTTCATGATATTGGCAGAGTTCAGCCACGGCCTCACGGCGGCAGATCCTGCAGGTCAACGCTTCTCCAGCCTCGAAGGACACCCCATGTTGACGCAAAGAGTCCGTCTGAACCTTCCCAACTTCATCGAGACGAGCGGCCATCTGCATCTTGTGCACGGCTCATCCGAAAACCTGAGCGTCCCCCTCTGCGGAAGGGGTGCCGAAGCCCGACAGCCGTGACTGTAATTGGTACATCCAATGAACCTCTTGCGCGTCTTGGAGGAGCGGATTACAACGAGCCTTCCATCGCCGCAGACGGGACAAGTTCCTATGCCGCCAGCTTCGTCTCCGGCAAGAGCCAGTTCCCTTCCAATCTCAGGTCGCGCAGATTCAAGCATGATCATCTGGGAGGTCAGCCGCCGGACGACGTCTCTGAGAAAGTCTTTGTCGTCGGTCGCGCGCGACTCGACGTCGTTCAGCCCGTCTTCGACCTGGCGGGTAAGCTCCGTAGACACGACCAGCGGAGAGTACTTCTTCATCGCTTCGTGAACGGCGAACCCGAGGTCCGTCGCAACTAGGTTCAGACCGTCCACGTATCCTCTCTTTTGGAGCGTTTGGACGATGTCCGCCCTGGTCGCCTTTGTCCCCATCCTCTCTCTTTCCATCCTCTCGACAAGGCCCGCCTGCGTGTACCTCTGAGGGCGTGACTCATATCGCTCCGTGACCGCCACATCGACGACCGCGAGAACCTCGCCGACGCTCAGCCTTGGAGCCAAGAAGTCCTTCAGACGAGAATACTTCCCATAGGACCGAAGCCACCCCAGGGCCACGGTCGTTCTGCCGACTAGTCTGAATCTGTGTTCGCCAACAGCCAAGGTGTAACTCACCACCTCTTGCTTGGCTTCTGGACCAAAGGCCGACAGAAACCTTCGAACAATCAAGTCGTACAGCTTTTGTTCGGGGTCGCTCATCCCTCCTCTTGGTAGCACTCCTGTCGGATAGATGGCTGGGTGCGCGGGGTCTTCCCTAGTGCCCTGGACCGGACGCATCCTGCTCGACAACAACCCTCCAGTCGCAGCCGAATAGGACGCGTTCCTCCCTAGTCCTTCGAGAATTCTATGGTAGCCGATTGAGTGTGGAAGTTTCTGGCTGTCGGTCCTGGGATAGGATATCAATGCCCGAAGGTAGAGCCTCTCGGCAATCTGGCTCGTAACACTGGGAGAGAAGCCAAACTGTGAGAAGGCTTCCCTCTGAAGCGTCCCGGTGTTGAATGGGAAGGGAGGAGGCACGTCTTCGGTAACAGCATCGACCTCCTCGACGACAGCCTGCTTGTGCACGCAATCCAGCCTCACGGATGAGGCTTCGTCTCTCCTTCTAATGCGGGGCCTTAGGTACGGCGCGGAGAAGGTCTCCTTGCCCTTTGCAAATGTTCCCGAAATCGCCCAGTACGGGATGGGTACGAATGTGCGGATCTCCTTCTCGCGCTCGACCACGAAACCAAGGGCCGGCCCCTGGACTCTCCCAATGCTGACCGTTTTGTACTTTGGCGTCGAGCCTGACAGAACCCTCGAAAGGTTGACTCCCCAAACGAAGTCGGCATAGTGGCGTGCCCTGCCTGCCTTCGCCAAGCCTGAGACTTCCACGGTTTCTGCTTCGGTGAACGCTTTCGTGAGGTCTTCCTTGGTGAGGGCGGAGAACTTCGCTCGGAGTGCGGTCCCCTCCCTGTTGTTGCAAGAATATCGAAGGATGTTGAATCCTATGACCTCTCCCTCAGGGTCGAGGTCACAGGCGTTCATGAAGGCCGCCGCGTGTTCGCACAGCCCCCTTATGATCCCAATTTTCCGACCCGCCGCTCGCATTCCACCTATCAAATCGTCTTGGAACCATTCCAAATCGAAGACCGGAAACACGGTTCGTTCGAAAGACGGATCAGAAATTCCGTACAGGTGCCCTTGGGCTGCGCAAAATACGACTTCCTTTCCTGCGACCAGGACGGAATATGACCCCCGTCCCTCAAGGACCTCGTGTCCTGCCAAAGCCTCGGCCATGCGTTTTGCCACATCAGACTTTTCGCACACAACAAGCGTGTAGCCCTTCGACCGCTCTAGGCCCAATCTGTCCGCCTCCAGTCGTAGTTCAGGAGAACGAGCCGTCTATCTTTTTGACTTCGACGCGGAATTTCTCCAACGACAGCTTGACACCACAGTTCTTGCACCTGTATCCGGAGCCTTTCAGCACATCGCTCGGCGACCTCAGGTCGAATCCTGAGTAGAGCGAACTTCCGCAAGACACGCAAGCGACCTCGTAAGTCACGGCGGACCACTAGCGTCGTCTGCACTTAAGGATATTCGGCTTCAGTTTTTCCAGCTCCTGATGTATACGCATTCGTCCTCCGGGATAGCGAATCTCTTTGTCTCGTACACGGCCTCTCGGAGGAGTTCCTTGCGCAGCCCTCTCACGACGACGATTGGAGTTGCTTCGTCGGATTCCCCCATCAGGAGCTGGGAAGCAGAGCACAGGTCATCGGCGATCGCCTGGGTCGTGACCTTGAGTGCGTTGCCGAAGAGGTCACGTTTCCCGCGAAGGTCAGCGATTCCCTCAAGGCCGGCGGAGGCAAGAGCGACTCCTACGGTCCCTCTGCGCGTCGGCATCAGCCTGCTGTCGGACACGACCACAGCCACACGAGCCCCGGACCTGAACCTCACGGCCTCTCGAACTTCAGTGGCTGACTCAGCCGGCCTTCTCGGATACAGCACCACTCTGCCGTGCTCGATGTTCGACTTGTCTATTCCCGCGTTTGGCGTCAGAAGGCCATCTCGCATCGTGAGTATGAACCCTGGGACTCCGCCCACGATTGAATCAGACTCTCTGACTATCAATTCGCACAGCCTTCTGTCGATTCTGTACTTCTTGGAGAGTTCGAGCGCCTCGTCGCCGACCCTGATTCGAGCAAGTGAGATCGTTCTGCCTTCGGAGATGGCCACGTACTTGCTCGAAATGACGAGCACATCTCCGTCTCTGAGGCTTGTCCGGCTCGTGATCATCTCAGGAAGGTCGAACTTCGACGAAGCCCTGGGCACCTTCACTCCGAACAGAGTCAGCAAACTCTCAAACGACTTCTCTGGCTTAAATTAGAGGATTTCTCAGCGGGCGAACCTCTTGAAGATCACTCAACTTCGCCAGACCTATGGCACAACTGCGAGACTGATCGAGTTTGCGGGATTCGAGATGCCAGTCTGGTACACCAGCATCATGGAGGAACACCTAGCCGTCAGAAGCGACTGTGGGATCTTTGACGTGTCGCACATGGGCAGGTTTCGAGTGAAGGGCCCAGAGTCAGGACGACTCCTAGATTCTCTCGTGCCCACTTCCATAGCTTCACAGCCTGAAGGGCGGTCTATCTACACGCTCCTGCTGAACACTGAGGGTGGCATACTCGATGACCTCATAATCATGAAGCTCGGGGATGATGATTACCTGGTCGTAGTAAACGCCATCAACAGAGAGAGGGACCTAGCCCAAGTCGACTCCAGCCACGGGAGAATGGACGTAGAGGTGGCCGACGAGACGAGCTCGTCGGCGATGATCGCCGTTCAGGGTCCGCGGTCTGGAGAGGCTTTGCAACCGCTGACTGAAACGTCGCTCTCAGAACTGAGAAGGTTCAGGTGTGCAGAGGGGGTGATCTCCGGCCACCCCGCCGCCATATCGAGAACCGGGTACACGGGGGAGGACGGGTTTGAGATCATCCTACACGACGCGAGCATCGACGATCCCGAGAGCGCTCTGGACGTCTGGGCCTCACTGCTAAAGACTGCAAGGCCATGCGGATTGGGTGCGCGGGACTCTCTACGGATCGAGGCTGGCTATCCGCTCTACGGGAACGAGATCAACGAGCGGACGGACCCCTTCGAGGCTGACCTCGCATGGGTCGTCTCCAAGGAGAAGAAGGGCTACGTCGGGTATGACAGTATCGCAAGACTAGGGGAACGGCCTCCACCCGTCGTCAGGAGGGGGATTGTACTCAGAGAGAAGATACCACGGTCGGGCTTTCCCGTGTTGGCCGCCGATTCATCGAAGGTCGGCACTGTCACGAGCGGGACTTTTTCTCCCATTTTGCGGCGAGGAATCGCGCTGGCTCTCATCGACAGTACCAGAGCTGGACTGCAGAATCAGGTCAGAGTCTCTGTGCGGGACGCGGAGGTCGCCGGCGAAATCGTCAAACCGCCTTTCTACGATGAGAAGCTCTTCGGCTGGAAACGACAGGTTAACGGTAAATAGCTTTCAACCAGAGATGAATGCGCGTGAAGTTCGAGTCCTACGACATCCCGGATGAACTCTTGTACACAAAAGAGCACGAATGGGCTAAAGGGACGAAGGAAAAGGTCAGAGTCGGAATAACCGACTACGCGGCGAAGACGCTCAACGACATCGTCTACGTGTCTCTCCCCAAGGTAGGGGATAATGTAAAGCAGCTGACGGTCATGGGTACGATCGAGTCGATAAAGGCGGTGTCAGAGTTGTACGCTCCATTGTCGGGGCAGGTGCTAGCGGTCAACACCGCGCTGGAAACGGGCCCCGAGCTGGTCAACAAGTCTCCCTACTCTGACGGCTGGCTCTTGGAGGTCAGACCATCAGACTTCGAACCTGACAAGGGCAACCTCTTAGACTCTGAAAGGTACGCCGCTCTACTGGAAGAGTTATCGAACAAACAACACGATTAAAAACCCCGCAGGGGTCGCGCGAAATGAGTTTGGCACCAGACGTGCGAAGCGCCCTTTCTGCGATCAAGAGACCAACCGTGTCCCGAAGGGGCTCCATGATCACAATGGCCCTTGCCATAATATTCGCAATCGCAATAATGATTAGGGCTTACGCAGCGAAGTATGGCTTCTACCTGAACGAGTTCGACCCCTACTACGACTATTATGCTGCCCAGCACGTGGTCACGCTCGCCCAGCAGCACGGGCTCTACTATGCGCTGTTCAACGACCCAGCGAACTGCGGCGCCAGCGTGCTTACGAGCTGCCACAACCTGCAGGGATACTTCTACTGGCACGACATCGCGACATGGTTCCCCTACGGCAGAAACGTGGCGGCTACATCACAAGACGGGCTGCAGCTGGCGGGTGCGGGTCTCTTTCTGCTGGTGCACAACGTCTTCGGAGTTCAGATCACTCTCTACGACTTCCTCGTGCTCCTTCCAGTCTTCTTAGGCGGAATAACCGCGGTCTTGTTCTACTTCCTAGTGAGGCGCATCGCAGGCGAGGCAGCAGGGCTCTTCGCAGCGCTGATGTTCGCCGTCTCCCCTCCGCTCATAGAGAGGGGCAACCTCGGCTGGTTCAAGTCAGAACCGCTCGCCATCTTCCTCTTCGTCTGTTCGAGCTACCTCGTCCTGTCGGTCTTCGACCGCGACAGGGGACTAAGAAGCCGCATACTCAGGGCTACCGTCGCAGGACTCCTCGCAGGATACGCAGAAACCGCCTGGGGTGGTTCCGACTACTTCACCGTGGCCTTCGGCCTTCTCTTCCTGATTCTGCCGTTCATAAACCAAGACCTTTCTACCATCTGGCCGGCTGCAGTTTCGTTCACCGCGGCCCTGGTGTTCGACGCCGCGATATTTCCGAGGCCCGGCGTCGCATTCGTGACGAATCCGGCCGGACTCGCGATAATAGGCGGGACGACATTCCTGCTGGTCGGACAATGGTGCAAGTCCTGGGTCAAACCCACGGAGTACAGAAAGACGCTGATCAAGTTCCTCTTCGGTTTCACGCTGGGCGGACTGGCAATACTCAGCTTCGGGCTCGTCGGCGGCGTGAGTCTGAGGTACCTCGCCGCCATAGCGCCCTGGGCAAGGACTAGCAACGCCCTGGTCCAATCGGTAGCGGAGCAAGCGGTCCCGACCGGGCAGGACTACTTCACCTCCTACCTCATACTCCTGTCGTTCGGTGTCGCTGGCACACTCATCGCTTTCAGGCGCCGAAACGTCCCGACGACATACGCCCTGATCATAGGGCTCACTGGGCTGTACATCTCAGCGGCCTACTCACGTCTTCTAGTCTACTCGTCGATAGCACTGGGCTTGCTGGCGGGGATAGGGTTCGCCGAACTGGTGTTCTCGATAGTAAAGCCGACGGCCACGCCTCTTGTCAAGAAGAAGCCGGTCGCGGCTTCAAGGAACGAGATGAAAGTCGTGTACTCTGTGGCCCTGATCCTACTGATCGCGATCCCCGCTGGCACCTATTGGATTCCGAACCCGATACAGTGCACCAACGCTAACACATACTTCTGCGACCAGAGCCCAGCCGACGCGGGCGTCAGCCTCACTAACGGCGCCACGACGTTCTCGAGGGCGTCCTTCGACGACTGGACCCAGACGCTGCAGTGGATCAGACAGAACACGCCCACCGACGCGGTAGTGATAGGCTGGTGGGACTACGGATACTGGATCACCGTGATGGGGAACAGAACGACGGTCGATGACAACGCGACTCTGAACGCAACGAGAATCGCCGAAGTGGGTCAGATGTACATGTCGAACGTCACGACGGCGCTCAGGCTGATAAGAGACATGGCAGGGGACAGACCGGCCTATGTGATCCTGTTCCTGACGGGAAGCGTCTTCCAGGACCCAAGCACGGGTACCTCATACTACTTGTTGCAAGTGCCTGCGGGTACAGGGTTCACGGCAGGAGGCGGGGACGAGAGCAAGAAGCAATGGTTCATACGCATAGGAGGACTGAACGAGTCACAGCTCTTAGAGTGCGTGAACGTGTCGTCTTCCTGCCCCACCATAGACGACTTCAACCTGACGCCGTACGCGATTCAGAACACCCTGTTCGGACAGCTGCTTCCGTTCCAGTTCGCAGACTTCCTGGTTCCAGAGTCCTCGGGCGTTCAACTTTCGTCCACCTATGAGTTCGGACCCAACGGCACGTTGCCCGTTGAAGCGTTCGCGTACCCGTTCTCACCCACATTTCCGTACAACAGTACGGGCCCCATCAAACTTGCTTACGCCTCACCGAGCATGGCCAGCCCCGAGACCTGTCCGGGGAACCCCAACTACAACTGCTTCAACGCGATCTTGGTATACAAGGTAAACGACACGGGTTACTAGCGTCAACCCTCTGTGTAGGCCAAGGGACTGCGATACCTGGCATACTTGTCGTCCGGAGAGAAACGAGCCGGATGAGCAGTGGAGGTCGGGCTCCCGCAGACGGGACAGCTCTTGGCCATCGTGTACCTGTGACAACTCGCGCAGATTAAGATCAGGCTCTTCACGACGCGCCGCCATACTTCCTAGATATTTCGCGCTTGAAGCTGAAGACGTCGTGCTTCCCGACCCCGTCCTTGATCTTCTCCAGGACGCTGTCCAGAACTTTTTCAGCCTGCTTGTAGTCGTCCGCCGTGATCCTGATTCTGTACCTCGGCGCTCCCGCATAGGTGATTTTCACATCCGCCGACGAGGTTGAATTAGCCGCGGCGAGCAGAGTCTTCTTCACCTGTTCTACACCGTCGGGCATGCGGGACGAGACTTCCACCAGCGCGCCCACTTCGTACCTCGGAGGCACAATCTTCTCAGTCGCAGCCTCTGTCAGCGCTTTTGCCAAGGCGGGAGGCATGTCGATGGGAGCGAGAGACTTCTCTCCCTTCTTGGTGGCAGTCTCGAGGGCCTGATACAGCGTTCCGAACTCCTCCTCCAACGCGGCTATGTACTCCTTCAGCTTGTCCTCTGGAATCCCCTCCCTGTTCCTAACCGCGTTCACTATCGCGAGAGCTTTTTCCTCCTTCTTCCAATCGATAATCTTCGCCCTCCTCTCTTCGTTGGTCACCTGTCTTAGCGAAAGGTCGATCTCCTTCCTGACCCTGTCGGCTCTTATCACCTTCAGAACGAGCTTCTGCTGAGGCTTCGCAACGCGCTCTATGTTCCTGACCCAGCCCGTCGAAATCTCCGAGACGTGGAGGAACCCATTGATGCCGTCATACTGGTCCAGATTGACGTAGATGCCGTGAGAAGTGATCTCCCTCACGGTGCATATGACTACTTCCCCGGGTTCAGGAAGTCCTCTGTCTGTACTCATTTCGACAAAACTGCTAGTCGGGGGTAATAGAGCTTTCTGACTAGTCCAGCCTCTTGACTACCTGGCCGAGCATTATCGCACGCCCGCCTCTGCTTTCAGCGAGCGTCCTTCCGCAGCCTCTGCAGCCTACGTCTTTGGTAGCGCACGAGAAGACGATACGCTCCTCGCTGCAGTCAGGACACTTGACCAGCATGAAGCTGCTTCTCGACTTGGGTATCGGCTCCCTGGCTCTCTTCATTCTACAATCTCCGCCTTTCTGAGTCTGATCCCATCCCGCATGCTCTCCTTGCTGCAGTCCTTGCACTTCAGCCTGAGCGTCGCCTTCTTGGTCGTCTTGGCGGTTCGGATGAGCTCAGGGAACTTCTGACCCCCATACCCTCTCTTCCTTCCGGCCTGCCGCCTCGCGCCCCAAGAGTTGGCCCGCTCTTTGCCTCTCTTGTAAAGAGCTACGCTGTGTGTGGTGTGCTTCTTGCAGTGAGCACAATATGTGTTCATCTCCTTTGGAAATTTCATACTTTCAGCCCTAGAATCTTTCGAACCGCCGTCCCTTTCCTTAAAAACATTGGGCCGTCACGCCACTCTTCTGGGTACCCGCTAACGCTTAACTTGGCTGCCAAGTCATGCGAGAGGTTGCCTGAATCCGACTGGGTTGGATTCGAGAGCTTCGTCCTGAAGCGCATGAGCGAGACCAAACTCCCGAGCGTGGTTTCCATGGCAGTGTCAGACCGCGGTGTGGTATACTCTCACTGCTTCGGTTTCAAGGACGTAGAATCGGCCCAGCCTGCTTCGACCAGGACCTTGTACGGAGTAGCTTCGATCACGAAGACGTTCACGGCGCTCGCGGCCGGAAAGCTCGTGGACGAGGGCAGGCTCGATTTTCGCGACGAGATCACCAAGTATCTTCCGCTGGACCCGGAGTCATTCGGAGGGATCGAAGTCGGCCATCTGCTTTCGCATTCGAGCGGCATCCCAGGGCTGGGGTACGCCGAGGTGCTGATAGGGTCCGCTGTCGGCGACCTCAAGGGATGGCTGCCAATCTCCGGCCTCGAGGACATGCGCGCTTTTCTCGACGAGGTCGACGAATGGAAGACGGCGAGGCCAGGCGAGAAGGTCCAGTACCTTAACGAAGGCTACTTTCTCCTAGGAGAGATAATTTCAAGGGTCGCGAAAGTTCCGTACGAGCGGTATCTGAAGGAGAACGTCTTCAGACCGCTGAAGATGGAAAGGTCGTTCTTCTCCAAGGCCGAAGTAGAGTCTGACCCCGACTCTGCGACGCCATACTTGATCAAGGAAGACCGGGCGGTAAGGTCGGTGATTCCGTACGGCTGCGGAGCTGGAGGCGGACTCATAACGACCGCCGAAGACCTGTCCCGCCTTGTCTTGATGCTGCTCCAGAAGGGCGAGTTCGAAGGAGAGAGGGTCGTCTCAGAAGCAACCCTCGCAGAGTTGCAGAAGCCACGGCTACCCTGGCCCTTGGACAGGCACGGCGAAGACAGCTACGGATACGGTTTCCAGGTCTCTCCGAAGTTTCTCGGTCACCACGTCATCGGGCACGGAGGAGACCTACTCGTCTACACCGCCGATTACAAGTGCGCTCCCAAAGAGCTCGTTGGCAGTCTGGCCATGGCGAACGCAGAAGCATACCCAATGGCCCAGATCAATTCGTACTCGATGGCCATACTGCTCGGAGAAGACCCGAACGAGCTGCCTTCGTTAAGACTGGAAGGGATCCTTCGACGATTGGAGGGCACCTACACGGCATACAAGGAGACGCTGACGGCCGAGGTCAGGAGGAACGACAGTTTCCTGATACTTTCGGGGTATGACATCGGGACAAACATAATACTCGTATATCGGACTCACGACGAGCGATCCGCCTCCTTTTTCACGCTCATCGCGGGGGCGAAGCTTGAAGTCACATTCGAGACGGAGAAAGAGAAGGTCACTCTGCTGTATGAGAGATACAGGTACCAGAAGACGGGACCTCTCCGTGCAGTGGCATCCACGCCAACCATCCCATAAATAGCAGGTGGCGTCCTCGCGGTTTCTTGGCGCCGGACAACTACGGCGGGTCTGGACCGGAGAGACAGAACGAAATCTATCTCAAAGGCCTGTTCGGCGAAAGACCAGCCGTCCCACTCTCCAGCGATGAACTAGAACGAGCCGCGAGAGCAAAGCTTCCCGCCGAGTCCTTCGACTACGTGGCTGGAGGAGCAGGTTCAGGGTCCACCATGAGAGCCAACCTGCAGGCGTTCGACCGGTGGCAGATACTGCCGAAGATGCTGACGAATGTAACGGAGAGAGACTACCGCGTCCAGCTCATGGGAAGGACGCTCCCTGCGCCCGTGTTGCTCGGTCCGGTAGGAGTGCTGTCATTGGTGCATGTAGAGGCGGAGATTGGGGCCGCACGAGCGGCGGCGTCCCTGGGACTGCCATTCGTGCTGAGCAACGCGTCCTCAATAGGTATGGAGGAGGTTGCTTCCGCAGCGGGAGCGGGGGTAAGATGGTTCCAGCTCTACTTCGGTCGTGATAAGGACGTCAACGCCAGTCTGCTTTCTCGCGCGGAATCTGCTGGATATGAGGCGGTCGTCGTAACGCTTGACACGAGGATCCTCGGATGGAGAGACAGAGACCTCGCGAACGGATTCCTACCATTCCTCAAGGGCGAGGGAATAGGGAACTTCCTGACAGACCCGGTCTTCAAAAGGAAGCTTGCAAAGTCTCTTGACGAGGACCGTCAAGCGGCGATAATCGAGTCGGTGAGAAACGCGCTCGACCCATCCTTCGGTTGGAAGGACTTCTCCTTCATCCGAGAGCACACAAAGCTCCCCGTCTTGGTCAAGGGAGTGCTATGCAAGAGCGACGCTCAACAGGCTCTAGATTCGGGAGCGGACGGGATCGTCGTGTCCAATCACGGTGGTCGCCAGGTGGATGGGAGCATCGCATCGTTGGACGCACTGCCGGAGGTGGTCGAAGCTGTCGGAGGGAAGGTTCCCGTTCTCCTCGACGGCGGGATAAGGAAAGGCGCGGATGCTGTAAAGGCGCTCGCGCTAGGCGCTGACGCGATTCTGCTGGGACGCCTCTATGTCTGGGGCCTCGCCCTCAACGGAGAGGAAGGGGTACGAGACGTCACTCTGAACTTCCTGGCGGACCTCGACCTGACTCTGGCCCTCAGCGGAATCGCGAACCTCAAGCAGGTAGACCGTAGTCTGCTAAGGCCGTCGAGCACCCCGGCCTGACTTTTTTCTCAGAGTATCTGCGCTGTCAAGAATCGCCTTGATTCTGCTTCTATCGATGATTCCCGACTTTTCAAGACCAAGCAACAGGTCAGCTATGCTGCAATAGGAATTCAGCTTGATTCCCTCTGAGGCAAGGTTCGCCCTACCTCCCTCTAGTCTGTCCACGAGCACAACGCTGTCGGTCACGACGAAACCCTTCCTTCTCAGCGCAGCGGCAGCTGCAGAAACACTTGCGCCAGTGGATACTAGGTCGTCTATCACCAACACCCTTGCCCCTCTGCGTGAAAAGCCCTCCACGAACTTGTCCGTGTCGCGCCCTTCTCCTGGCTTCCTGACGTACATCATGGGTTTCTTCAGCATGACGGCAAGAGGCGAGGAGATCGTCACACCCGCGGTTACGACGCCAGCGATGCAATCGAACTTGTCAGACCCAACACCGTCAACAAGCTCGACGTAGGCGGCGAGGACCGTCGTGTAAAGGTCCGGATAACTCGGCACCAGCCTGAGGTCAAGGTCGTATGGACTTCTTTTGCCGTTCGGGAGCACGAAGTCGCCAAGCCTGAGTGCCCCCATACCGAACAGAGACTCTGCAAGCGATTTGGCCGAGACCCTTTCGCTTCTTGCAACTTCACTGGTCCGCTTCGTCAAACGGGTTCCAGTGCAACTCGGATCGGGTATAAACGCACCGTCATGCTGAGAGCGAGCACAGAGAGTTTTCGGCGTTCACTTCCCTTTCTCCGTCTTGAAGAAAACTTACGAACCGACCAATCTTTATTACCCTTTTGAAGGCAGGCAGAAAGCAGGCGTCGATTTCCATCTTGTTCTTCGCTAAAACGGCGAGCTCTCAAGAATGGAAGGCGGTATCGTCAGCTATCAAGACGCTCGTCGAAGAAGCTACTTTTGACGCAACCAGCGAGAAGCTCACCTTCAGGGCAATGGATCCGTCGCACGTGGCCTTGGTAGATCTGGAGTGGCCGAACAGCGCCTTCTCGAAGTATGAATGCGACAAGCCGTTCAAGTTCAGCCTGAGGGTCGAAGACCTCGTCAAGCTGATAGGCCGGAGCGACGCCAAGGACAGTGTGGAGATGTCGTCCACAGCCGACGACATAATAGCCGTCAAGTTTCTCAACGGATACAAGAGGGAATTCGAGATTCACCTGATCGAGAGCACGGGAGGGAGTGCACCCCTTCCAAAGCTCGACTTCAGTACGACGGTCACGCTCACCAAGACGATGTTCGACAAACTGCTTTCGGACATCTCTGTGGTCTCAGACCAGGTAACGATCCAGGCTTCCAAGGAGAAGTTGACCTTCAGCGGGAAGAGCGACATAGGGCGAGCTTCGATTGAGCTGCAGAAGAACGACGCCGACGTGCTGGAGCTCAAGACAGAGGGAGAGGACAAGGCAACCTACTCCATCGACTACCTCACGAACATCATCCGCGCTGCCGGTAGCGCTACCGACACCGTTGACTGCTCCTTCAGCTCGAAGAAGCCCATCCTGTTGCAGTTCAAGCTCAACGACCAGGGTGCGCGCATACACTTCTTCTTGGCTCCGCGCGTCAGTGACTAGTGCAGAGGCCGGCCAATTGCTTATCTGCATGAGTCCGCTCGTCGGCGCAGTTTGAACGAAGCCACGATATCCTTCCTGAAGTCTGCCTACAAGGAATACTACTTCAGCAAGGCTGACGGCATCGACGACCCTCCGGACATCAGGTCCAGGGAGTTCGGATACGCACCCTTCGGCAGGGGAATGGTCCGCCACCTCTCCTTCAGAAGTAAGGGCGAAGTCGTGGCCGAAGTACTGCGTCAGGCTCCCTCTTCCGTCTACTGCTCGAATGCCAAGTACGAAGCGCCTACTCTCCCCATGGAAGAGAAGGGCTGGAAGGGCGCCGAGCTGATCTTCGACATAGACGCGACAGACATTCCGACCGGCTGCAAACGACGGCACGACCTTTGGTTCTGTCACGCGTGCCACGCGTCGGGGAGGCTTCCAAAGCCCCAGTCGTGCCCAAACTGCAAGAAGGCCGCGACCGAGGTCTTCCACGGGACGTGCGAAAAGTGTCTGGGCGCGGCGAAGGACCATGCTCGCAGGGTCGTTGACTTCTTGTGCTCGGACTTCGGGATGAAGGAAGAGCTGGCGCACATCTACTTCTCTGGCAACAGGGGTTACCATCTCCACGTCTTCGACGAGCGCTTCTTCGGGCTGGACCAGCAGGCGAGGCTGGAGATAGCGGACTACATCTCTGGCTCAGGTCTACCGTCCAGCGCGACGCTGAAGGCGCAGCTAAAACGGGGACAGGGCGCCCGGGCAGGGTGGATGCGCAGGATAGCGGCAGCTCTTGGGGAAGGACAGACGGGTGAAGGGGATCCCAAGCCCTCCGTGGCGGAGGCCATCGAGTCGCAGTCGGCGAAGATAGACAAGGCTGTCACCATAGACGTACACAGGGTGTTCAGGCTCGGAGGAACGCTCCACGGGACGAGCGGGATGCTAAAGATGAAGGTGCGCTCCCTAGCTGACTTCGACCCGATGCGGGACCCTGTGGTCCTGAGCGAGGAAGACGTATCTCTGCGAGTGTCTTTCTATCCCAAATTCACGATTATGGGGAGCGTTTACGGCCCATTCGGAGACGAGGTCGTGTCGGTTCCAACCTATGCAGCGATAGGTATGTTGACGAGGGGACTGGCCGAGGTGGCCTGACATGGCCGAGACCACGCTGGAATCGGTCAGAAGGCAGCTCGACCAAGAGCAGAGCTCAGCCGAACTGCTCCAACTTTCTCAGGATTTCTATCTTCGGGTCGCGGACCACGTGCGAAACCTCAAGCGCTCTTCTGGTGCTGGCAGTTCTGAAGTAACCAATCGCCTGATTTCGCGGCAGATCAAAGTGATTAGCAGCCTTATCGACAGCCTCGTCCGCCTGAGGCTGTCTAAGACGAGGTCGCGCGGCTCGACAGTGAAGCTCCTTTCAGAAGAGAGGTTCATCCTTTCTCCTGAGCGAGAATTCATCACTAGGCTCTCTTCATTCGTCGAGGCTGTAACGCAAGGCCATCCTTCCTTCGTCGAATACGCAGTGAGGATGGAGGCGAAGAGGAAGACGACCATAAGGTTCACCAGACCGGTCGCGGAGATAATGGGGGGAGACATGAGGCGGTACGGCCCGTTCAAGCCCAACGACGTGGCTTCACTGCCTTCGGCGAGCGCAGAGATACTGATAACGAATAACGAAGCGATCGAGATAGACGACAGAGGCTACTAGGAGTAGCTTCTCCAAGTGTGGTTGCACTTGACGCATCTGTAGAATTGCGTGGGAGGCTCGTCTCCGCTTCTTGTCTGAAGGAACCACCACATCGCTTCGTTGTACCCGCACTTTGGACAGTCTATCTTCGTGGTGGGTAGCGAGTTGAGCTTGTTCTCCTTGTCGCCGACGACCTTGATCGGGGCTGGAGCCGAAAGCTCCTCCTCGGTAGTCTGGGTCACGGACCTGCCTGCCTTGTTGGAATAGCCACAGTTGTCACAGAGGTACGTTATCGCTACCTCGTTCTCGCTCTTCAGCTGCTTGAGCCTCAGCCTGGTTCCGCACTTTGGACAGAATTTCACGAGGACTCACCACTGAATGCCTTCTCCATGCTCTGGAGCAGCTCTTGAGTGGTGTCTACGGCTCTTTGAACGCTATTCACGAACGCCTTCTCCGGTTTTATTCTCTGCGACCTGACCTTCAGGACGAGCTTCTTGATCAGCGGGTGGGGCGGTAGCACGCCAGCGAACGTGACGCTCTTCTCCTCCAACAGCTCGTGGTGGACGATCTCCGCCAGAGAGTAGTCTTCACCCGTTATCTCCACCGTCAGCCCTCTCTCCCCTTCGCTGGACGTCTGGAGTTGCATTCCAAGGACGCCCTTTGGCTCACGTTAATAAATTCACGGTCGAATCGGGGTCTGTCCGTAGTCCCTGGCGAGCTTCCGCGTCTCCACGTTTCCGCATTCGTCACACTTGAGTTTGGAACCCGCGCTGATGAGCGGAGAGCCGCAGTTGCCGCACAAGGCGAACAGGACTCCCGTGCTGTCCTCGTTCACGTTGAGGTGTATCATCCCGTTGAGAAGACTGTAGACCCTGCACCTGACTATGTCTCCGGTCTTGACGGGGCTCTCAGTACGTCCTCCCCTCCCCTGAGAACCGCCGTTCCTCGTCGACAGTGAACCCGTGAAGCCCTTGCCGGACTGCTTTCCGTTGACGAAATCAATCCTGACGGCGGCAGAGCTCGTCTGCGCCGCCTCCACCTGTCCCGTGACGTAGTCTCCGACCCTGATCAGGTCCGCCGCAGGCTTCGGTTTCACCGAGATCTCTCGTCCCACCGTGTCCTTGACCACTTCTCCCACAACGAGAGACCTGATGCGCGTGCCATCATCGTAGGCATGAGGTCCTGGCAAATACTCTTCGGACACGGCCAACGAGTCTCCCGGAAGCACGGATTCTCGGGTCATCTCCTGTTCTCCAGCAACCCGACCGTCAGCTCTATCCACTTCGGCCTCTGGAGAAACTCTCCCATGGGGCGACCCTCGAGCAGTGCGACGAGCGCGTCAGCCTGAGGTATCGAGAGAACAGGCCTGTCGAACGTAAAGCCATCGATTGAGATGCGAGGACAGGCGGTCTGGACGAAGGCTTCAATCTCCCTGTGAGGGGCCAGCCTCTCTGGCGTGATCTCTCGAAGCGCCAGCTGCACCACCTTCCGCCCGTGCATCTCGAGCCTCTTCGTGATCCACCTGCTTCTTCCCAGCATCTTCTGCCCCTCCTTTAGGCCGGTGACCACTCCGAATGTTCTCGCATCGAGGGCCTTGTAAACCGCGAGTATGGCCCGCTTCCTCCTCTCTTCCGCGGCTTCCTTCATGTCGATGACCTCCTGAAGGTTCGGGTCGAGCATGAACGTTGGCTTTCCGCTCGATAGGGCAAGACCCACCGCGTGGAATTCGCTTTCCCCCATGAAACAGAATGCGTCCGCCCTGTCATGGAGGGGGAACACTGACGAAAAGTCGCAACCGAAGATCTGGCTTTCCATCATCAGGTTGTTCTGACTCCCCAGGAGCACCTCGAATCCGTGCGCCTCCAACCTGTTCTTGACGCTCTGGAGTTCGTGGAGGTGCTGACTGAAGGTCACGAGACCGATCCTCTTGTACCCCGACAGAGTCGGAATCGCCTTCTCGACGACCTCGTCGAACTTGGCATCGTCCACAGCATCGATCAGGAAGGTGAAGTCCCCTACCGTCTTGACAGTCGCGTTGTGCCCTATGTGAAGCGCCATGTCGGCCTGCAGCTTGCGGGCTTCTTCGTCCACCGTGTCACAGATGCCGAAGCACGAATCTCCTGCAAGTATGCAGGTGATCCCGTACGTCTGTTTGAGCCTCTCCATCAACGACTTCGTCTGTCTGAGGAGTCCACCGGGGGCGTTCAGGACCACTACGCGGGGCTTCTTCTCCTCCACAAGAGCGAAGACGGCGGCTTCGTCAATCATGACGGTCATTGAGCAACAGTCTTTTCCAGTTCGACGACTTCTGTATGAGTCTTCATGGGAAGCTTCGTAGATGCGGCCCACATCGCGTCCCTGCCCCTTTGCAGGTTCTCGGACTTCACGTCGAGCTCGAGGACTTTGCTCCCTATCTCGACGCGTGCTGCCAGACCAATCGGCTTTCCGAAGGCTTTCCTCATGCCCTCCTGCAGGCGGTCCGCTCCCGCAGTGGCAATCATCTTGTTCTCGCGCAGGATTATGTGAGGATAGGTCTTTACCACGAGAAAGTAATTGTCCTCTCCTATGAGGGCCATCTTCTTGTTCGCTGCGACCCTGGCAGCCTCCAGCGCGTTGTGCCTGATCTGGACTCTCCCCTCGGAGACCAGCCTCAGCTGGAAGTCGTAGTCAGGCCTCGCCTTTCCTGTCGTAAACCTGGCGACCTTGGAGTTTGGTGCGCCCGGGGCGAACTTCTTGCTTGTGTATGCCATACCCTTGATCTGGCGGTAGTTCTTTCCGTGCATTTTCCCTTTACCCGAAATAATCGGCGCTTCGGGAGACCCCTAATTAATCTTCACGAGCCGCAGAGTGCAAACGAGTCTTAATACCGTCGGAGAGCCCGGTCGACCAAGATGCCATTTCTTCTGCCCCGTTCGCTGACCCAGGCCGAAAGATCGGCATTCGTGCTCGCCTTCGGCCCTCTCTCGGCGCTAGAGGTGTCCACGGTCCTTCATGGTGCGATATCGGAGGCAGAGTTGACCACCCCGCGAGTCTTGGTCGCCAGGACCGGCGTCAATGCTGCATCCCTCGTCCAAAGACTCGCCGGCATTCACAAATTCGCCCCGGTGATGGCCGCCTCGAGCGATGGGAAGAGCGACATCGCGTCAATGGTTTCGAGAATCGCCCTAGAAATCGATGAACCCGCAAACATCTCGGTGAGCTCCTACGGAGTCGAGGACGACGACTACGAGCCCCTGGTCAGGGAAATCTTGGACGCGTTCAGGGACGGCGGGTTCACGAGGGTGAACCTGCTGAGACCCGATCAGAACGAGCTCAGAGCGGAGAAGGTCGCTTCTCGGAGGTCTCTGGACATTATCGCATTTCCCCGGGGAGGTGGCATCTCTCTGGGACCGACAGCTTACGTTCCAGACGCAGAATCGCTCAGGAGGCGCGGCACGGCCAGACCAGCCCCCCATTCGGAGATCGCGCTCTCGCCCCGGCTCGCAAGGGCACTCGTCAATCTGGCTGGACTCTCCGCGGGGGAGACCCTGCTCGATCCCTTCTGCGGGTCAGGTACGATAGCGGTGGAAGCGCTGCTCATGGCTCTCCGTCCTGTATGTGTAGACACTAACAGGGCCCTGCTCGGAGAGGCCAAGACTAACCTCGCTTGGGCGGCCAGAGAAGCGATGAGGTCGTCGTTCAAGATTAAGGCGGGCGACGCAAGAGAATTGCCGGCCGTCCTTGGAGAGCGGCGCGTCGACGCGGTCGTCACGGAACCCATACTCCTTCCGAGACTGAAGTCTAGGCCCAGCACCACGGCGGCCAAAGAACTCGTGGACAAGGCGGGCTCTGTCTATTCCGACGCACTAGCTTCGATGGCCCGGGTGGTGAGACCCGGGGGAAGGATAGTCGTGGTCGCACCTGTCATTCGGACGTCCGAGGGGCAGGAGGTCGCTCTCGGACTGGACGGAAGTCCGCTCGGATTGAAGTACTTTCAACCGGGAGGCGGTCAGGTCAGATACCCCGTCAGAGTCGCATTCGAGAGCACAAGATGGGTGGGCAGAATCGTCTACGTCTTCGAGTCGAGGAACTGACGCTCCTCTATCGTGTTCACCGCCCTTCTGAAGACACCAGCCATCGCCACCAGCTGCCTGTCTGTCAGTTTGGACACAGCGGCTGCTCTTCTGGCCTCCTCCCCGATGTTATCGGCCTTGTAACTAGGAAGCCGCGACGCTAAGGCGAGCTCACGGAGCTGTCTGGCGAACAGCTCCCTCGAATTCCTCTTTGAGCCCCGCCTGCCCGAGGGTTGCCTGTTTGCGAGGATGTAGAGTAGAATCGCGGCAGCGTGACTTATGTTCAGGGTAGGGTACCTTGAACCGGTAGCAATCACGGTCGTAATGTCGCAAGCCCGGATCTCCTCGTTGGTGAGACCGGTGGTCTCCCTGCCGAAGACGATTGAAGTCGATTTCGCAAGCGGTACAGAATTCATCGCATCTTCGGGGGTCACGCCACGCCTTACGATGTTTGAGCGTCTCTTTGCTCTTATCGCGGTGGTCGCTATCAGGACCTCGTTACTCTTCCGAAGCTTAGACCAGCTCACGACCCTTGCTTTCTCGAGCACGTCGGCTCCGTGAGCTGCGTATATCGCCGCCACCGCCATGTCCACGGAAGGCCTCACCAAGAACATGCTCTCTACTCCAAAGTTCTTCATGACCCGAGCAACGTAGCCGACGTTCACGGGGTAGCGAGGCTCGACCAGAGTGACGCTGACTTTGTGAGGTATCACTACTCCAGAGCACTGCTCCGTTTGTTCTGCACCGCTCGATCCAGCAGACCGTGAATGGTCTCAGGGGAGAGCGAACCCAACCTACTCCCAAGGAGAATCTCGGTGGCATCCAGCTCTATCCCTGTCTCCCTTAGAACTGCGCCCAACGTCCGTCTCCTCAGGGCAAAGAGTTTCTTCAACACACGGATCTCAGATTCGGTCATCGTGCTCTTCGGGGTGAACGAGACGATCGACGAGCCTACCTTTGGCCTTGGGTCGAACGAGCTCATTCCCACCTTCGAGTGCACCTCGATATTGGAAGATATCTGCGCTATTACGGACACCGCTCGGTACCCGTTCTCTCCTGGTCCAGATGTTATCTTCTTGACAAAATCCTGCTGGAGAAGGACGACGGCTCGACGATACTTCAGCATGCTCAACCATTCGATGAAGTCGCCCGACCTGGAATAAGGCAGGCTGGCGACGAGGACGTCAAACGAAGGCTTTTCCTCGAACACATCCTTCATGTGAAGAGTCAGCTTTGGAGACTTTACCCTCCGCCGCGTCTCTAGAAAGTTGTCTCGGTCGACCTCATAACCAACTACAGAGTTGCCCCTTTCAGTGAGGGCCGAAGTCAGCTCGCCCCTCCCCGTCCCGATCTCCAGAATGGAATCTGATGGGCGAATTTGGGCTAGGGAGATCATTCTATCTCTGACCGACGAATCGATGAGATAGTGCTGTCCCAGTCTGCGCCGCTTCATTTCCGTATGAATAGATTGATTCTGGAGCCGCCCGAGAGCTCCTCCACGATTCGCTTTGCCACCAGCTTCGCGGGCTCCCTGAGGCCGACGCGCTCCTGCAGGTCGTCGAAACCCGTGAACGGCCGCTTCTCCCTGGCCGTCACAATCTCCTTCATGAACGTCTTCCCTATTCCGGGTATGAGTTCCAATCCGTGGAGTCGGGGCGTCAGCGGCTGAAGCTCGTTGAAGTAGGAAACGAATTTTGATTCGTTGTTCCTCACGAGCGACTCGACCACGGTGATGAGAGAGCCTCGCGACTCTGGAGACAGCTCCTCGTAGGTCAGCTTCCCCAGGACGCTGACTATCTTCTCTCTCCCCTCCTTTCCAATCTTGACCCTCTCCCCTATCTCGAAGCTCTGGTTCTCCATGGCCAGAAGCTCCAGGAGGGTGAGTCGTTCCTCACCAATCGCTTGGACGATGGAACCTTCCCTACCCTTTATGACGAGTGACTTGCCCCTCGGCAAGAAGTCTAGAACGTAAGCGAACTCCTCGTATTTCTTCTCAGCAGATAGCATCTCTCAGATACTGCACCTCTTCACAGGGATCTAGTTTGGGCTGCTCCCGCGTCCGAGAAGCAAGAAGTCATCCATGGTGAAACCCCTAGCGCCTCAGATGGCTTTTGCCGCGGTCTGCATATATAATTCTTGGCCGCTCAGGCTCTGGTAAGTTGACGGTTGGTAGTTCTCCTTTGTTAAGTCGCGGTTGAAAGAGCCAACTCTCGATAGGACTCCAATGCTTCCCTTGCAACGAAACCAAGGATAACCGCTGTCGCAATATAGTCAGCCCACCACAGACCAAGGATGTATTCAGCCAATAGCCCGCCGAGAAGTGCGACCGACATGAAGAAACAGGTCGCCGACTCGACCGCGTCAATCGACAAGGGCAAGCACCTCGTCTCTCTCCCGATTTTGCGCTTCTGAAGCCATAGGCAAGGCATGATTACAACCGCGCCAAGTGCGATAGCAACGCCAAGGAGAGAGCCTTCAGGTCTCAGTCCCGACGCGTAGGAGTATGCCGCCCCCACTCCTATTGCGGGAATGAGAGTGAAGAGAAGGAGAGTCGTCGTCAGCGCAGTCCTTCTTCCTAGACATGATGAACCCGTAACATCTTCTCTGAGATGACTGAACACTACGAACGCCGAGAGTAGTTCTATTATGCTGTCTCCACCAAAGGCAAGCAGGGCGAGACTCCCTGTCAGGATGCCCACGCCTATTGAGCCGGCGACCTCGACAACCATCCAAAGGGAACCGAAGTATTCGATTGAGATAGCCTTGCTTATTCTGCTTCTTCTCCAAGCGAAATGACTCGTGGGACAGCAGCAACCCGCGCAGTTCAAGCAGGAGTCGGGGGCAGAGCAATTCTCGCATGAAGTTTCGGCGCACCCACATGTCAGGCATCCTGAGAGAGCCACCGCTCAGGACTTCGAATGGAGTATCTTCAGTATCTTGTCCAGAGTCTCCGTCGGAAGGAGCTTCCTCCAGCCAGAAGTGAACGTCCTCAGCTCCTCGATCGTCTTCGGCATTATGTTCACTACCTCTACCGCTTCTTCCTCCGTCAGCCCGCACTCTTCCTGAATCTGCTTCCGAATCTTCTTCGCTCCTTCGGGCGTGGCCTTCGAGAACTTCGAGGTGTAGTCTAGGGTTCTCTTCTGTATCTGGTCCGCCTTCTCTAGGTCTATCTTCTGCAGAATCTGGTTCGCTTCAGGGATCGTCAGCACGCGCTTGTTCGCCTTGCCTGACATCAGCTCCCCTCCAACGGGACCACGTGTTCCTTCCGAGCTATCACGGTCTTCGTCTTGTGGCCGACGGGGACATCGAGGGTGACGGTCCGTCTTCCGACCTCCCTGACTACGCCGACCAGACCGTTAAACCTCCTGTGCGGCATCCCCTTCACCTGCGAAGGGTCGATCTTCACGACCACCCTGTCTTCCGGGCTATACTGTCTCAGGATGCTGCTCAGGCCCCTCTTCTTCCTAGAGGTGAGAAGCGACCTCGTCCGTCTGCGATACCCATGAGATTTAGCCAAATCGAAAACCACCAGTCTCCGTTACCCGGTATATGTCGAACCTGCGGCATGCGACCTCCTTTTTTAAGACTTCTGCGACCGATGGGGAAACCAGGTCTCCGTTCACGAACCTCTTGACCGGCAACCCTCCGTCGAGTTCAGCGTCGATGGTCAGACGACCCCCCCTTCCCGAAGCAGCGACCCGGTAGACCTTCTTGACCACCTGCCTGCCATGGAGCCTGTCAAACCGGACTTCCGCGTTCTTGAACCTCCTCCGCAGTTCGACGAGGTCTGTCGGGGTTACTCTGCCGTCGACCTCGGCGTAGATCAGCGTCCGAAACCTGAACCTAGGAAGAGCCGTGGGTCTGGACTTCAAGACCGTCCCTCCGGACACTTTCACGAGGCCGGCTCCCGTACGAAGCGCAAACTTCGAAGGCAGCTTCCTCTTGAATGGGTTCTTGACCTCTATGACTACCGGTCTCCCGGGAGGAAAGACTCTGCTGCTCTTGTCCTCGCTGCCCATCCAGGTGAATGTCATCTTGCCGCCGGCTTTCGCCAACCGCTTCCTGAGGGCGCCCTCCACGCTGGCTTCTCTCTCGTACCCGGTGTTTCCGCAGGCGTCGCATCCCCTCCCAAAGCAGACCTGGCACAGCTCTCTCTTCTGAGCCACTCCGCCGGGCTTGGTGTATCTCGCGTGGTAGAATATCGGCTTGGACGCCACCTCTACTGAGAAAGACCTCAGGTCGAAGACCACCATGAGGTCTGGCGTCTCCCTCTCCAGCCTCTTGCCCGTCAGCTTTGAGAATTCCCCGCTGATGCGCCCGGAGAGCTGGATCTTGACGGTCTCCCCGCCCTTTATTTTCAGCGCTGACCTGATTTCGTCCTCCGTCTCCTGCATCCCCGATGGCATGCTGAGTCCCAGTGCGAAGGTCCTGAATTCGTAGCGTTTCGTTGCGCCGAGGATCTTCTTCGCCATCCTGCCCGTTTCTTCGAACAGGCCACGACAGATCGTACACTCTTCCGGCTGACAGCGCTCGAACCATCTGTCCTCGCCCTTCTGCCTGTCCGCACACGTTTCGCAGAGAGCGTATCTCTGCACAGTCGCCGCCGTCTATCCCCCCATCCGTCTCATCATTTGCCTGAACTCTCGCCCCTTGCTCGCCTTCATCAGCCCCTTCGTCTGCTTGTACCTCGACAGAAGCTCTCTCACGTCCTTCTCCGTCCTCCCTGACCCCCGTGCGATCCTCTTTATGCGGGACGCGTTGATCTTCTCCGGCGCTTCCCTCTCATCCGTGGTCATCGACTGTATGATTGACTTGTAGACCGGAATTCTGGCCTCCGCCTTCTCGAGCTCAGCGGAGTTCGCACTCGCAGAGAAACCCGGCACGTGTTCGACGAGTTTCTTGATCGACCCCAGTCTGTTCACCTGCTCGAATTGGTACAGTAGATCGTCCATCGTCAACTTGCCGGACATCATTCTCTGGACGCGCTTCTCATCGACCTCCATCTCCGAGCGCTTCACCATCTCGACTAGCGCCTTGATGTCGCCCATGCCGAGGAGCCTTCCGACGAACCTGGTTGGTGAGAATTCTTCTAGGTCGTCGATCCTCTCGCCAGTTCCGATGTACATTATGCTCGCACCAGTCGCGGCCGCCGCCGCGAGAGCTCCTCCTCCCTTCGCGGCACCATCGAGCTTGGTCACCACGATTCCTCCGACGGGCGCCGCTTGATGGAAGGCGAGCGCCTGGCTGTAGCACTGCTGCCCGATTGTGCCGTCTATCACGAGGAGTGTCGCTTCGGGTTTGACCTCCTTGACGATGTCCTTCATCTCCTGCAGCAGGCCCTTCTCTTCCTTGTGCCTTCCCGCTGTGTCGACTATGACGAGATCTTTCGAGCCTTCAAAGTGCCTCTTTCCCTCCCTGGAGATCTTGATGGAGTCCTTCTCTTTCTCGTCGCTGAAGACTTCGACCCCAGATGGCGCGCAGATCGTCTTGAGCTGGGTCGCGGCGCCGGGCCTGAACGTATCCGCGGCGACCACCCCCACCTGAAACCCGCGTTTGGAGAAGTATCTGGCCAGCTTGCCTGTCGTTGTGGTCTTACCCGAACCTTGAACACCGAGCATGGCGACCACGGTCATCCGCCCCTTCTCTGGATGCAGCCCGGCCTCGTTACCCAGAAGACGTGCGAGCTCCTCGTAAAGGATGGAGACTATCTGGTCCTTCCTCGTCACCCCTCCGGAGGGTTTCTCTTCCAGCGCCCGCTTCTGGACGCGGTCTGTCACTTCGAGCGCGATCTTGACGTTGACGTCCGCCTGGATCAGAGTTCGCTGAAGGTCACGAACGAACTCCTTGACGACCGCTTCATCCACCGTGTTCGACCCTGCGAGCTTCTTGATTGCGTTCTGGAGCCCGTTTCGTAGACCGTCGAGCATCGTGGCCCCGACGAAGCTGGCGTCTATTTATTTCCTAGCGGCGAAGGTCCTGCTCTAGCGGAGGGCAAGATGAATTGAAGGTCGGCGTCCTCTTCTCCGGAGGCAAGGACTCCAGCTACGCGGCTTACAGAGCGAGGCGGGATGAGGAGCTGTCGTGCCTGATCACGCTCTTTCCGAAGTCCGAAATGTCGTACATGTTCCACTTTCCTAACCTGGCTTGGACAGGCCTGCAAGCCGAGTCCATGGGAGTGCCTCAGGTCAGGTGGTCAACAGAGGGAGTCAAGGAGCTAGAGCTTGTAGACATGCGGGAGGCTGTCGCATCGGCCAAGGATCGATTCGGGATTGAGGGTGTCTACACGGGAGCGCTCGCGAGCGTCTACCAGAAGACCAGGGTGGAGGGGGTCTGCGCCGACCTCGGGCTCGAATGCGTCTCCCCGTTCTGGGGGTCTGACCCTGAGGCCCATCTGAGGAGCTTGCTGCTTGACGGCTTCGTGTTTGCCGTCGTGAGCGTTTCGGCCCTAGGGCTTGACGAGAGTTGGCTGGGGAGGGTGGTCGACGAACGGACTGTCGACGAGCTCGTCGAGCTTGGGAAAAAGTACCAGTTTCACGTCGGACTGGAGGGAGGAGAGGGAGAGACGTTTGTTCTGGACTGTCCTCTGTTTTCGGAACGTATTGAACTCGTAAGGACCCAGAAGCACTGGCGCGGAGATTCGGGTTACCTGGAGATAACAGAGGCCAAGCTCGTCCCGAAGGTCAATCTGAGGGAGGCGGGGGCCTAGTGCCGAGCGTAAGGATGACGGTCATTAGGGTCCCGTCCCTCACGATACCCAGAGCTATCTTCTGACCGGGAAGCGCGTTCTCTTCCAGATAGCTGGAGAGCGCGTCTCCGTTGACTATCTTGGTTCCGTTAACTGAGACTATCACGTCGCCGCCGACAGAGTAAGTGATGCCATCTTCCGTGACGCTGCTCGTCCCACCCTTGATGCCAGCCTGGCTGGCTGGCCCACCGCTTATGACGTCCTCTATCAGAACGCCGTAAGTATAGTTGGTCTTCTCGAGAAGAGAGAGCTGGTAGTTCATATCCGTCGTCTCTATCCCGATGTACGGATGCATGTCATAGTGTCCCGTCGCGACCAATGACGGAAGCTCGCGCAGGATGGTGTCTGAAGGAATCGCGAAACCGACCCCCTGGGAACTCTCCACAACGGCCGTCGTGATTCCGATCACGTCACCCTCCGCATCGATCAGAGGGCCTCCGGAGTTGCCAGGATTTATCGGAGCGCTGAACTGTATGACGTCCGCGATCGGGAAGTCACCGGCGAGCGATTCGGAGATGGTCCTGCCCAGTTGGCTGATGATCCCAAAGGTCTCCGAACCTGCGAGACCGAAGGGGTTGCCGATCGCTATCACGGGATCGCCGACGCTCAGAGTGGAAGATGGAGAGATGGTCAGAGGCTTCAGCTCGCTCGCTGGCGCGTTCGATGTCAAGACTGCAAGGTCGCTGTACGGGTCGGTGCCGACGACCGAAGCCGGATAGGCATCTCCGTCAGAAAACGTCACCGTGATCCCCGTGTCATTCTGGACCACGTGGTAGTTGGTCACGATGTAGTCCGCCGAACCTACGGTGACCACGAATCCCGAGCCCAAGACAGACTCGTTACCCGCGGCATCTAGCTGGGTCCCCTGAACGGTCACTATGCTCGTCACCGACTGCCTGTAGATTGCGACCGGATTCAGCCCTATCGTGCCGTTGTACGAAGCGGTGGCGTTGGTCGTCGCGAGCTCGTTCATCAGTTGCTGGTTCTGTGACTGGAGGAGGCTGATTTCGTTGAGCAGCTGTTGGTTGCTTGAGTTCTCGCTGGTCGTGGTCGTCCTGTCATTAGAGAGGGCGACATAGGCGAAGACAGAAAGGGCGAGTATGCCTATCACCAAGACGGCAAGATACGCCGAGTTGCTCACGGCTCTCTCCTGCGCCAAGGCGAGGTTGCGCGGACCGGCTTACACAAAAACCTATATTTTTCAACGGGCCGGCTGAGCTCGCTCTAGATGAAGGGATTACGGAAGAGCCGTCTGAGTTTCACGATGAAGATTCATTCCGCAGATAGAGCGCCGAAGACTATCCTTCGCCCTTTACCCGGATGATTTTGTTGCGGCCGAGCACCGCCCAGTACTCGACTTCAGCCCCCGGAGTCATGTTCCCTCCAATCTCCGCGGCCTCTTCAGCCGTCGGCTTCGGCGTCTCGAACACCTCGAAGGTCTGAAGGTCCATTACCTGGATTGAGTTGTCCATGATGGATGTGATCTGTCCCGAACGCTTGTCGATCATGGGTATGTCGACCCTCGACTCCGCGGGGGCGACGTAACTCTTCTTGCTCCCCGTGAAGACAGAGATTGCCATCAACCTGACCTTCGCGCTTCCATGCTTCCCTGGCTTGAAGTGCTCCCTGTCGACCACTCTGCACGGCTCGCCGTCGAGTATGATGTAGCTTCCAACTTTGACGCTGCCCAGGTCAGCGGGTCTGCTCAAAACTAACCGCGCAATGCACTTCGAAGCAATGTAAATAAGCTTAGTTTGCTGACCCGTCATCTAACGGGAAGAATGAATCTGCGAGCGAAAGAAACAGGGAGCGAGTCAAGCGACTCGCGCAAGAAGAATTAGTGGTTGAAGGAAAAGCAGAGTTGTCCGAAAGCGCTTACGTCCTAGATTCGACGGCGTTCTACGCGGGGATTCCTTACCAAGGCAACGGCAAGTATTACACCACCTACCTTGTGCTCGAGGAGGTCAAGCATCACAACGTCGGCTCTTCGCTCATTCACACGAGAGTCCAGGTCACCGAGCCTTCCCAGGAATCGGTGGCGACAGTGAAGACCACCGCCGGAAAGACCGGAGACGCGGGTGCGCTCTCCCAAACGGACATCTCGCTCATCGCCCTGGCCCTCGACCTTTCGAAGACTGCTGACGGTGCCAGGCTGGTCTCCGATGACTTTGCCGTGAGGAACGTCGCGGAGATCCTCAGAATCCCGCTGTCCGAGACCGCCATGAAGGGAGCAGAGTGGAAGAACATCACATGGAAACTCTTCTGCAAGGGTTGTGGGAAGCAGTACACAAATCCGAAGCTGACCGAATGTCCTGTCTGCGGGACGAAGCTGGTCAGAAAGGCCGTCAGCAGCTAGCCCCGGTCAGCTAAACGCAACCAACTAGGTTGTAAAATACTACTATGTTTATATACAATCACATATGTTATACAATTGGTGGCAAAAGAATTTGAACATTCATAGGATGACAGCTCTTCCAGTCTCGGACAAGTGCCCGAACTGCGGAAAGAGAACGCTGATTGAGGACTCGAACACAGGCGAGCTTTCCTGTACCAACTGTGGCTTCGTGGTCACCGAGCGGAAGACGGACGAGGGACCAGAGTGGAGGTCGTTCTCAGAGGAGAACAACACCGAAAGGATACGGACCGGAGCGCCAACGTCAATACTCTACAGGGATATGGGACTCTCGACGGTGATCGGCAGGTCCAACAGGGACGCGTCAGGGCGCGCGCTCGGCTCGCCGATGCGGACGACTGTTGACAGGCTGAGAAAGTGGGACGCCAGGTCTCCTGCGTTCGGATCCTCCGAGCGGAACCTGAGCCAGGCCATGTCGGAGCTCGACAAGATCGCGGACAAGCTGTCCGTGTCGGAGCCGGTGAAGGAACGAGCGGCGTACATCTACAGAAAGGCACTCGAGCGCGGCCTCCTGAGGGGCAGGTCGATCTCCGGGATCATAGCGGCCTCGCTCTACGCCGCATTCAGGGACACAGAGACGCCGAGGACGCTCAAGGACATAGCCGCGGTGAGCAATCTTGGCAAGAAGGACATAGCGAGGGACTACAGGATTCTCCTCAAGGAGATGGACCTCAGCATGCCCGTCGCGGACGCCGCGAAGAACGTCTCCAGGATCGCATCGAAGGTGGGCATGTCAGAGAGGGCCGTCAGAAGGGCGGTCGACATCGTCAGGCTGACGGAGAAGCGAGAGATCTCCGCTGGGAAGGCGCCGATGGGTCTGGCAGCCGCAGCGCTGTATCTTGCGGGGACGCTCGAGGGTGAAGTGAAGACGCAGAAGGACATCGCAGCAGCGGCCGGAGTCACCGAGGTCACGGTGCGCAACAGGTACAAGGGGTTGAGGACCGACCTGGCCGACACGCTGGAGAAAGACCCAACTCCTCCTGTGCAAAATTAGACAGCGAAAATGTGGACCGGGGGGGACTTGAACCCCCGACCTTGGGACCCCATCAGGTTCTCCCGCGTGCGAGGCGGGCGTTCGTACCGCTGAACTACCGGCCCTAGAACCCCGAGCGCTTCGTTTGCCTGTATAAGCGTTCTCAGTGCACGATGCAGACGGCGGGCATCTCCCGTTTGTGCCTCGTCTGCGAGTTCTTCGCCAGGATTTTCTGGACCTCAGCCAGAGGTATTCCGAGCTTCGACGCGACGAGCTTCGGCGCCATCTTCCTCGAGTCACGAAGGCCGAACACCTTGTCTATCGTGTCGTAGGACGCGCCGAGCTCACCTTCGGCGGTCTGTCCGGGCCAGAGCCTCGGACTGCTCTTCTTCGTTATTATCCTGCGACTGACACCCAGCACCTCTCCCATCATTCTAACCTCCGACTTGGAAAGGTCCCCCAGAGGAAAGATGTCTGCACCACCATCGCCCCACTTCGTGAAGTAGCC
>DASPVO010000022.1:0-7222 GCA_035622335.1 Nitrososphaerales archaeon | reverse complement strand
TGCCAAAGATAGCGGAGCAGTACAAGGTCTCCCTTGGAGAGACCACACTGGTTCTCGCCCTCTACACAGTCTTCGGGACGGCGGTGACGCCGATCCTCGGCAAGCTTGGCGACATCCACGGGAAGAAGAAGGTCCTCGTCTACGTCCTGGTCGCTTACTCGGTGATGGTCGTGATTACGTCATTCACTCCCGACTTCAACACGCTCCTCATCTCGAGGACTTTCCAGGGCGTCGGACTCGCCGTCGTCCCGCTCTCTTTCAGCCTGGCCAGGGAGCAGTTCCCGCGCAAGATGGTCCCGCAGGCTCAGGCCATGATCTCGGGCGCGCTCTTCGGCGGGATAGGGTTGGGAGTCTCCGCGGGGGCTTTTGTCTCAAACGATTACGGATGGCAGACCAACTACCACATAGTCGCGCCCGTCATCGTCATCCTTACCGCCCTGATGGTCTACCGAATCAGGGAGTCTCCTAATCGTAGGCCAGGGATCAAACTGGACTACGGAGGGTCTGTTCTGCTCGGGGCATCGCTGGCTATGGTGATCTTCGGGCTCGCCCAGGGATCCCAGTGGGGTTGGACCTCGCCCTCCATACTAGGTCTTCTGTCGGGTGGGATCATACTTCTGATTCCCCTCGTGCTATACGAACGGAGGGCCCCAGACCCACTTCTTGACTTCCGCAAGCTTCGGCAAAGGAACGTGGCGGTCGCTAACTTCCTTGCGCTCATAGCGGGCGTAGCGATACTCATCAGCTTCACCACCATGATAGTCCAGCTAGAGGACGGGTACGCCTTCGACATATTCACCACCGGTCTCTACGTCTTGCCGTTTGCAATCGTGATGCTCCTCATGTCGTATCCGGTGGGTTTCCTCAACACGAGGGTGGGAGTGAAGCCGATCCTCTTGATAGGGAGCGCCATCGGGGCGATTGGGTTCGTCCTCTTCTCTACCTTGACGGCCGCCATCCAGATCCCCGAGTACGCGGTCATCGTCTCGGTGGGCGTCACGATGCTGGTCGTCTCGCGACAGGTCCTCCTCGTGCTGTCAGTCGAGCCGGCCGACATGGGCACGATGACCTCGATCAACCTCGTGTTCCTCTACGTGGGCCAGAGCATCGGCGCTCCTCTGGCTGCTGCCATCCTCACATCTTCGGTGATGACGGTGGTGTCGCACGGGGTGACCTTCGCCCTCCCAACGGCCTCGGCCTACCAGGAGACCTACATCTTTTCGGCGGCTGCCCTCGTAGCTTCCCTCGTAGTGACTCTCTTTGCAAAGGAGATTCTCGGCAGACAAGTGGCTACCGTGTCTGCGTAGACAAAGGGTCCAATCTCCGCCGGGGAGAAGGCATGAGCTATGAGACCGAGATGGCGACCTTCCCGCGGGTGTGCTTCTTACCGATGTACTCCAAAGCCTCCGCGGCTTCGCTCAGCGGGTAGACCCGTTCCACAACGGGCTTGACCTTACCAGCCGAGAGCAGCTCAGCCAAGGTCTCGAGCCTTTCCGCGTTCACCTTCGCTATACCCATGAACTTGAGCGTCTTGTTGCCTGTCAACGAACCCAGTTTACCAAGAACACCGAACTTGACCAGTCCTAGCAAAGGATTTTTCGAGAAACCGACGAAGAGACAGGTACCACCCGGCTTAAGAGCGCGCTCGTAGTCGGAGACCGACCTGTTACCCGCGATGTCGCAGATCAGGTCGTAGGTCCGCCCCTGCCTAGTAAAGTCCTCCTTGGTGTAGTCCACCACATGGTCCGCCCCTATGGAGCTAGCCTGGTCCAAGTTCCTCGTGCTGCAGACGCCGGTGACGTGAGCCCCGAAAGACTTCGCGATCTGCACGGCAAAGGTACCAACACCGCCTGAAGAGCCGTTGACGACGACGTCTTGGTCCGCCTTCACCCCGCCCTTGTCTCGGACGCACTGGAGAGCCGTGACGCCAGCGATCGGAACCGAAGCTGCTTCTTCGAAAGAAACCGCGAAGGGCTTTAGGACCAACCTGTCCTCTCGAGCCACGGCGTACTCCGCGAGCGAGCCCCGGGCGGAACCGAAGACCTCGTCGCCGGGGCGAAGACGCTTGACGCCATCTCCGACTGACTCCACCAGTCCAGATACGTCCGACCCGACGCTGGGGTCTTTCGGTTTGGAGAGCCCGCTCCCGAGGAGTCGTGTGAAGCCGGTCAGGCCATAATAGTCCGAGATGTTCACCGAGGCCGCGCGAACCTTCAACAGTACTCGACCCTCCGATGGGACGGGCTTCTCTACCTCCTTGATGCGGATTACCCGCTCTGGCGGGCCGTAGTTCTCTCCGATTGCCGCCTTCATAACGATAGGCTCCACTTGGGTCGAAGAGGCTGAGCGCCTGACTCATCGAGAGAACCACCGAACGTCAGTTTGACCCCGCCACCTTCCTCGCCACCATCCTGTCGATCCAGTCATCGACGAAGATGAAGTCGTTCATGAGTCCCATCCTGACCTCGGACACCCCCTCCAGACCTTTGATGCCACGGTGTAGTTCGTCCGCATCGGCTGGATTGTCGGTCACGAGTGTCAGGATAAGGGTTCCCTTGGCGGCTTCGTAGACAAAGTCTATCCTCGCATTTCTCGAAGACAGGTACTCCATGGTCGCCTTCAGCCCGCTCCCCCGGTAGAACACGATGAAGCTGCAGAATGTTCCCCTGGACTTTTTGACGTTCCTGACCGGTATCACGTAAGCGACGTGTGCCCCGCTCAACCGCCTCAGCCTTCTGTTGACGGTCCTTCTTGACACCCCCAGTCCCCGCGCGATGACCATGGTCTTTGCCCTTGGGTCGTGCAACACCGCTTTGATGACCCTCCAGTCGATGCCCCTGAGTTTGATGCCGCTTTGAGGAAGGTTTGAGACCCAGCTTGGTGGCGTACCTTGAAAGCCACAGATGGACTTTATGAGCTCTATCTTCCGCACGAGCGTAAACTCGTCCTCGAAGTAGAAAATGACCCGGAGGGCTTTCCCGTGGAAGTCGAAGATCTCGGACACCCCCTCCACCAGCTTCAACTGGGAGACCGCGCTCGACTTCCTCTCCTCATCGATCGCTTCTAGCTCGACCCCCGCCAGTTTCATTCCGAACAGCTCAGGGTTGATCATGAGCCGCCACTTCTCGACGAGGCCGAACTGGGACGAGCGCTTGAGAGTCGCTCGCACCGTCTCAGGGTCCGCACCCAGCTTCTTCCCTATCGTAGAGAAGGACTCCCTAAAGTTCCACTGAAATGAACTCGGGCTCGTCAGCTCTTTGAGAATACGTACGTCCAGGTCTTTGGTGCCGCTAGGCAAGTCGAGACGGCAAAGCGGGGACAGAATCGTATTAAATCTGACCATTTTCCCCGGGACGTAAGGCGCGCGATTATCAGTTCTGCACACGGAGCATCGCCCATGGTCTCCTCGCGGTCATTCAGGGTCTTGACGGCCTCAGGAGGGATGATCGGAGTATTGATGCTCGTCGTCTCCTTCCTAGTCAACCCGGGGCCGCCGACGGACGCTACTCCCGCCCAGCTCCTCGCGTTCGCGCAGGCTAACTATGGCAGCATCCTGTGGGGAGCATGGCTTCAGGCTGTCGGTCCCGTCCTGATAGTGGCGTTCGCATTTGCCATCGTGAGTGAAGCAGGCTTGCTGAACAGTTTCAGCGGAATAATGACCGTCTTCGGCGGGGCGGTCCTGACGATGGTCAGCCTGACCGAGATTGCGTTCTACATCAGCGCCGTCGGCGACCCCTCGTCCGCGGGGACCGTCAGTCTCGACCTCATACACTCCGTGCAGCACCTTTACTTCATGGTGGGCGCACCCGCCCTCTTGCTACCCTTGGGGGCGGTGGTCGTTGCATCGGGTCGGATGCCAAAGGTCCTCGGATTCTCTGCGATGGCCCTGGGAGCCTCGTTCGCGGTCGTTGGGGTCGCGTTCCTCTTCGACTTCGTCCTCCCCACATACGTCACTGCCTTCGCCGGAATTCAGGTCGTCTGGTGGCTCGCCGCTGGAACCGTGTTCGTGTCCCGTCCCAAGGGGACACCAGGCTCATGAGGTTTTGACCATGAAAGGAACCACTGAGGGCAGAGACGCCGACGACGGCGTAGGGATCTTTAGGGCAAATTCACCGTCATTCCACATTCGAATACTTTCAGGACTAATTACCAATTGAGCCCGTCGCAGTTGCGGGTGGGAGTTCAGCCCGGAGCCCTGTACGGTATTCCAGCCCTTTGGAAGATTTCCGCGAAGCGAGGATCGCTCCTTGCTCTCGTGACTATGGGGTTGTACCTCAGCATGGCGGCTGGGAGAGTGTCATCGGCGACCGCCCTGAACATGTACTCGAAGAACTTGTCCAGGTCCCCTAGCCCAAGGTAGATGAAGCCGGCGGAAGCGGACCTCACCCAGCCCGGGCTGTGTGTGCTGTCGAGACGTGAGATCATGTCGTGCGCGGTCTTTTCGTCTCCCGTTACCGCGGCCAGGTACCCGCGGTTCAGGTAGGTGTACTCCAGTGTCGGTCCTATCCTCTCCATCTCTTTCACCGTCTTCTCAGCCTGTTCGTAGTCCCCCCTGCTGACGTAGTAGTCGAACATCACCCTGTAGGTGCCGAAGGGGTTCATGTGAAGCGTCCTCTTCCAGTGGTCCAGCGCCTGCTCCGTCCTCCCGCCATAGAAGCAGAAGATGCCGTAGGCGCGGATGATGTCCGGAGACAGTGGGTCTAGCTGATACCCTCTCTCGATCGCCTTCAACATCTCTTCGGTTTCGCCCGCCCCCGCCGCGACCTGTGCCAGAAAGTACTCGGCTTCGGCGAGATTGGGGTTCAGCTGTAGTGCTCTGTGAAGCTCGGCCTTGACAGAATCCCTTTCGTCGGCCATGAACAACAGACAGGCAAGCTGGCAGTGCCCATCGGCAAGGTCCGGGTCGATCTCCAGCGCCTTCAGAGCGGCCACCTTGCCCTTGTCGATTCCCTCGCGCCAGAGGACGTAACCACCGTTGGCGAGATGGTTGTAGCACTTCGCTATCGCCGCATAGGCCTTGGCGAAACCGGGGTCTCTCGCGGCAGACTCCTCGAACCATTTGAGGGCTTGCCTGAGTGGTTCCTCTTCTTCCTCGTAGACCAACTGCATTCCTTGCAGAAAGGAGGTGTAGGCGACGCTGTCTTTCGTGTCCCTATCCGGATGTTTTGAGCCCCGCGGGTTCATGACCGTCCCAGGGATCACCCCCGCCACCTTGGCGGCGACGTCGCTCTGGACGGCGAATATGTCGTCGAGGTTGCTGTCGTAGTTGTTGGAGAACAGGTGCGCCTCGGTCCCGGCGTCTATCACCTGGACCGTCACTCGGACTCTGTTGCCGGCCTTCCTGACGCTCCCTTCGACGACCGTCCCCACTCGTAGCTGCCTGGCGATTTCGGACACCAACTTGTCTTTCTTCTTGAAGCTCATCACAGAAGTACGCGCGATGACCTCGAGCCCGCCTATCTGTGATATCTTCCCGATCAGCTCCTCCGTCAGGCCGTCCGCGAAGAACTCGTCGTTCGGGTCCGGGCTCATGCTCACGAAGGGGAGCACCGCTATCCTTTCCTTCGGGGCGTTCAGTCCATGTTCACCTCTCTCTTCCCACGGCATCTCCATCTTGTAAACTTCGACGCTCGACTCCACGTTCTTGAGCGCGCGGAGCCCCATGCTGGAAAAGTGAAGATCGACCTTGTTGTGCACGTGATCGTACACCTGCTGGCTGATGCAGAGGCCCCCGTCCTCAGCGAGGGGCTCGATCCGCGAAGCGACGTTGACCGCGTCACCCGAGATGTCACCCTGGGACTCCTGCACCTCTCCCAGATGAACTCCTATTCTGAGGTGTATCCTCTTGTCGGGAGACAGGGTGAGGTTGAACTCTCGAATGCTCCTCTGGATGTCATAGGCGCACCTGACCGCCTCGACCGCGTTCGGGAACTCCACAAGGAAAGCGTCGCCTATCGTCTTGACCTCCCTGCCGTCGTGCCTCGCCAGAATCGGACGGATTATCCTCCGCTGCTCCTCGACCAAGGCGAGGGAGAGCGCTTCGTTCCTCTGACCCAGCGCGGTGTACCCCACCATGTCGGTAAACATTATCGCTGCAAGCCTTCGACTTCCCGGGTACAACTCGTGCACAAGTTCTAAGTTACGTTACGATAAATCCATTGTGTCGACCTGACCTTCAAGTCGCAGCCTGGGAAGCGAGGCATGGGAGGCCATTTCGTTGCCGAATTCTCCACTGTCAGGCGCCTCCAAGTCACGGCAAACACAAGAAAGCGTATACCCAATTACCAGCACAAGGATGGACGCATGACTGCCACCTACGACAGTTTGCCCGCTTTCCAGGAGCAGACCGGAGAGCTAGTTGACGCCAGCGGCGAAGACTACGTGGTAATCTCCGCCGAGGCCCTGAGGCGGATCAACAGGCAGGAAGAGACAACCTTGGGCACCGGCTCTCACATCATCTGGTACAACGCAGGAAAGGCGGCGGGGAGCATAGACGGAAGGAAGTACGCGTCCGTCACCAAGACGATGCAGGCAAACGAAGCCGCGAGCTACCTAGCACAGACGTACTCGAGGTGGGGGTGGGGGTCAGTGAAGATATTCGGGATGGACCTGGAGAAGTGCGAGATGATGCTCACCGTCAAGAACTCTCCTCTCTCAAGGGGGATAACGTCCAAGGAGCCGAGGTGCTGGTTCGTGAGGGGATTCTTCGAGGGTCTTACGTCAGAGTTGCTCGGAGTCGAGTGCATGGCGGTCGAGACGGCCTGCGAGACCGTCAACGGTTTCAGGTGCGAGTTCAAGCTGACCTGGGATTTCGGAAGGACCAAGAGTAACGCAGGGGTCTAGACCAGCGGCGGAACGTACTGTACCGGCTCCGTCGTCCTCCCTACTAGAGAGGGCGACCCCAGTCAGTGAGGTGTAGAGTTTGCCTTTCTACCCAAAGTAGGGTTAGACATATCTCGCAGGGAGTGGAGGCCAGATGATGATGCCCGCCACTTCTCTCTCTGTCGAGCGCCCGTCTCGCGGACGAAGTCTCCATCGCCACCACGTGTGCGAGCACGGGATGCTGGAGGACTAACCGACGGCCAAGACTCGTAGAAGCGCACCGAGAGGGGTGCTGATCGTGATAGAGGGGATAGACGGCTCTGGAAAGACGACCCAGGCGAGGCTACTCAAGGGTCATCTTCTATCAGAAGGCTACGATGCAGTTCTCTTCAAGGAACCG